>JAAYCB010000077.1 GCA_012744395.1 Pirellulaceae bacterium | reverse complement strand
CCGAGGCCGTCAAGCGGGTCGCCGCGGCGATGGAACTGTTCCACAAGGCTTCGCTCGTCCACGACGACATCGAGGACGACGACGACTTCCGCTACGGCCGCCCCACGATCCACCGGCAGCATGGCGTTCCGGTCGCCGTCAACGTGGGCGATTACCTGATCGGCCTGGGCTACCGGCTCGTTGCGGACCAGCCCGGCGGTCTTCCCGCGGATGTCGTGGCCGACGTCCTGGCGGCGCTCGCCAAGGCGCACGCGCGGCTCTGCCAGGGGCAGGGCGCGGAACTTGCCTGGCGGTCGAACCGATCTGGGCAATTGACTCCGCTCGACGCGCTGAAGATCTATGCCTTGAAGACGGCCCCGGCGTTCGAGGCGGCCCTCTACGCAGGAGTCCGCCTGGCCGGGCCGGCCGACCCGTACGTTGACCTTGTCGCCCGCTTCGCCCGCCACCTGGGCGTCGCTTTCCAGATCCAGAATGACCTGGACGACTGGAGCGGCGAGCCCGGCAACAAACGCCGGCATGGGACCGACGTGGCGGCGGGCCGCCCAACGGTGCTCTGGGCCCTCGCCTTGGAAGCCACCGGCGATGCGGAGCGGCGCGGCCTGCTCGACGAACTGGCGGACTCGCCAGAGAAGCTGATCGCCAAGGTCTACGATCTCTATTGCCGCAACGGAGTCTTTTCCAAGGCCCGGCGTTTGGTGCAGAAGCACGCCGATCGCGCGCTGGAGGCGGCCGAGCCGGTCGAGCCGACTCCGCTCCGCGACCTGCTCCGCTACTTCGTCGACACGATCCTCAGCCGCTGAGCCCTGCCGGGCCTTTCCCGTGCCGCCGGAGACCCAATGAGTGATTCGCCGCTGAAAATCGTCCACCTGGTCTCTGGAGCGGGAGGCATGTACTGCGGCAGTTGCATGCACGCGGGCACGCTCGCCGCCGCACTCGTCCGCGCCGGCCACGACGTCACCCTGCTGCCGCTTTACACGCCCCTGCGAACCGATGAAGAAGACCTGAGCGAGCACCGGCTGTCCTACGGGGGGCTGAACGTCTATCTCCAGCAGCGATTCGCCCTGTTTCGCTCCAGCCCGAGGCTGCTCGATCGGCTCCTCGACCGCCCCGGGCTGGTACGCTGGCTGAGCCGCTGGGCGGGCAGGACCGACGCGCGGCAACTCGGCGAGTTGACCGTCTCGATGTTGCGCGGCCAATCGGGCCGGCAGGCAAAGGAATTGGCCAAGCTGCTCGACCGGCTCAGCGGGGAATCCCGGCCGGACATCGTCCATCTGTCGAACCTGCTGTTGGCCGGCCTGGCCGGGCCGATCCGCAGCCGACTCGGCGTGCCGGTGGTCGTCAGCCTGACCGGCGAGGACGTTTTTCTGGAGAAACTCCCCGAGCCCCACGGCTCCGCGGCCCGGCGGCAGCTCCGCCTCTGCGTCGGGCAGATTGACGCGTTTGTGGCCCTCAACGAGTATTTCGCCAAGCGGATGGCCGCATACCTCGCCGCCGACCGCGCTCCTATCGAGGTGATTCCCGCCGGGCTGAAGCTCGCCGGACATGCCGCCGAGTTCGGCCCCGGCCAGCCGCTGCCGCCCCAAGCCGGACGGAGTGATTTCTGCATCGGCTATTTCTCGCGCATCTGCCCCGAGAAGGGATTGCACCTGCTGGCCGACGCGTTCGAGCAGGTCGTGCGCGGGCACTCGGACCGCCGCCTCCGGCTCGATGCGGCGGGGTACCTCGCCGCCGAGGACCGCCCCTACTTCAAGCGGATCGAACGGCGGCTGAGCACGGCGGGGCTTGCCGGACGGTTTCGCTATCTCGGCTCGCCCGACCGGAAGGAGAAGATCGCCTTCCTCCAATCGGTCGACGCGGTCTCGCTGCCGGCCGTCTTCCCGGAGAGCAAGGGCCTGGCTTGTCTTGAGGCCTGGGCCAACGCCAGGCCGGTGGCCGTCCCCAGGCACGGCGTCTTCCCCGAGCTGGTTGAAGACACCGGTGGAGGAGTCCTTTACGACCCGGGGAATCCCACCGCCCTGGCGGACGCGATCCGCGGCCTGGCCGCGGATCGCGATCGCGCGGCCGCCATCGGCCGCCGCGGGCTGGAAGCGGTCCGCAATCGTTATCACGATGGGTTGATGGCCGAGCGAATGGCGCGGCTCTACAGAAGAACAGTGGACCGGGCAACCGGGCCGCCGGGTTGAGAGGCAGACCGCCGATGTCGTATCTCGGGAATCTGACATTCCGATTGACCGCCGGCGCAACCCGGTTGCCCGACGAGTTCCGTCGGCGTCACGCCGCCTACCTGGCCGCCAGCCAGCGCGGCGACGGCGGATTTGCCGGCCGCCAGGGCGGAAGCGACCTGTACTACACCGGGTTTGCGCTTCGCGGGCTGACCCTGCTGGGGGCCTTGACGGAACAAGCGGCAGGCCGCGCCGCGACCTTTCTCCAATCGCAGCTGGGCGGGAATCTGGCGCCCGTCGATTTTCTCTCGCTGGTGTTCTCGTCCGTGCTGCTTGAGCTCAGCCACGGGTTCGAAGTCTTCGCCCGCCAGGGAATCGATCGGAACGTGGAGATTCCCCGCCGGCTTGCGCCGCTGCAACGGAGCGACGGCGGTTTCGCCAAGACGGCCCAGAGCGGCCAGGGTTCGACCTACCACACGTTTCTCTCGGTGGCCTGCCTGCAATTGATCGGCGCCGCGGTCGACCGGCCCGAGCGGATCGGCGAGTTGATCCGTGCGCGGCGCCGCGACGACGGCGGCTATGCCGAGCTGGATGTGATCAACCGCGGCGGCACCAATCCCACGGCGGCGGCGGTCGCCCTGCTGCGGCTGCTCCAACCCGATCAGCCGCCGCTGCCGGCGGCCGACTGCCGCCGGACGATCCAGTTCCTGGCACGCATGCAGACGGCCGACGGCGGTCTGCGGGCGAACGCTCAGATTCCCGCCGGCGACCTCTTGAGCACCTGCACCGGCCTGGTTGCCCTGGCCGATCTGGACGGGCTCGACGCCGTGAATCTCGATCGCGCGACAAGGTTCGCCTTGAACCTGGAAAACGCCGGCGGCGGTTTTCGCGGCGGCGGCTGGGACAGCCAGGTCGACGCGGAATACACGTTCTACGGGCTGGCGACGCGGGCGTTCCTGGCAACGGCCTGACGCGCGAACGAAGGAGCCGAGCAAGTAGGTTGGACATTCCTGTCCGACGCCAAGTGTCGGGCAAGAATGCCCATCCTCCTCGTACTTCTCGCGCTCCACGGCGGTGACATTCAGCGGGTCGGCCGGCTGAGAGTCTGGGGTGAGGTTTCGTTAGCCTGCCGCTTACCTCTGAGTCGGGTTCCCAATCAACGCCCGGGAGGGCCAGCTTCTCCCTCAACTCTTCTTCCGTCGCGGCGTCGGCCACGTGCTTGGCAAGCTTGTAGGATGGGCATTCTTGCCCGTCGTTCTTGCCGGGCGGGAACGCCCAACCTACTCCCATGCGGCCCGCCCACCACGCGCCGAGTGTGTTGTGCAGCAGGAACTTGACCATATAGTCTTCGGTGAAAAGCTGCGTGACAGCCGGCAACTCGTCCGCGCCGATCTTCTCGCCGGACTCGTTCACCTCGTCCTTGTATTTCTCCTGCCAGAACTGACAACACCAGCCCAGGCTGTCGTCGGCCGTGAAAACCTCAGCCGGCAGCGACGCCAGGATTCGCTCCAAGGCCTGCTTGTCCTCGGGGGCAAAGGTGGAGGCGAACCATCTCCTGACGGCCCTTATGCTCGCGATCATCGCCAAGCTGCCTGGCCCTGGCCCGAAGCTGGCCCCGCAGCGCGCGCTCGTGCGCGGTCATGTTTCCGAACCGCTCGGGCTTATCGACAGCCAACCGGGTTAGCGCCGCTCAAGCCCCTTCTTCGGCCTGGTCGCGGGCATCGACGACCGCCCGTTCCAACTGGTTGCGCCACTGCGTGCTCAAAGGGCGCATCGGATATCTCTCCGTAGGATGGGCATTCTTGCCCGTCCTTTCTTTGTCGGGCAGGAATGCCCAACCTACTCATGGTCCTTTCGTCGGGCAGGAATGCGCAATCTACAATGCCCAAGCTGCGAGGCTCCTAATCGACGAAATTCCAGCCGGCCTGTTGCCAGCGGGGGTGGATCCAGCGGTACCAGCGGTCTGGCGGGAGCCCGGCCTTCGCCGGATTGTGCCCGATGTACTGCACGACACGGTACAGATGCTCCTCGTCCCGCACGATCCGGTCGTAGCTTTCCTGTTGCCAGATGGTCCCGGAACCGCCGACCGCCCGGTTGATCTGCCACGCGACGTATCCCTTCCACGCTCGGAGGATGCCTTCCAAGCAGTGCCCCGCGATCGGCTTAACGATAAGATGACAATGGTTTGGCATGACCACGTAGCCGAAGAGCTGGTAGCGCTGGTCTTGAAAGAACAACATCGCATCCGCGAGTTTCTTCGCGTGCGCCGGTTCGGCGAAGTAGCATCGGCCGTGGCCTTCGTCGATCCATCGTTCGGCTTTGACGGCGAACTGTCGGGCATAGGATTCCCAGTGGTCCTTGCTGCGCGGTGGCGGATGTCGGGACTCCCACTCGCGGCGGAGTCCCTTCAACTCCCGCACTTTGGCCTCCGGCAAGGCGTCGTTCAAGTGAGACGTCACATAGTACGTTGCGCCTTCCTGTCGCCAGTGCGGGAGGTGTCGGTAGTAAACCGTCACCGGGACGTGCGGATCCAACCCTCGGAAATCTGGCGGTGCGGCAAGATTGAACATCGCGGCTCTCGAGTGGTAGGATGGGCATTCTTGCCCGTCGTCAAGTCGCTGCCCACACGAAAGACGGGCAGGAATGCCCATCCTACATCATTTGGATTAGTGGATGATAACTAGGCCCTCTTTTAGGCGTTCCAGGATCTGATCACGGGTCGCACTCAACCACAGTTCCACGTCGTCAGGCGTTCTGAGCGTCGCCGCCGACCTTGACCTCGGGCACGGTGTCGATGCCGTTTTGCACGAGGATGTGGCGGCGCTGGTCGTCGGGCAGTCTCCGCCACGGCTTCGGTGCCGGCAAGCGCCTGCATCTCTTCCTGATGGGTCTTTACGAAGCTGCGTGCCGAGTTGAGCGGCTGTCCCGAACGGGTCAACAGCGCGGATCACCTGCTCCCAGAAACGGCGACGAACCGGCAATAGCGGATAGTCGGCCACGAGGTTCTCGCGGTCCTCAGTGCGGGGGCCGATCCGGGTTTCACGCAAGTGACGAGTGATTTCTCCATCGGACTTGTCCAGCTTCTCCTTGACGGCATTGATGCGGTCGGGCTTCTTGAGCAGGATCATCTTGCGGGTGACGGCGAGCCTTACCCCGCGTGTCCCGGTCGCTACAATGGGGACAGTCCCTGCGATCAGTCCGCGATTCTTTAGCACTCTCGGCCCTGCGGCATCGTGAACACTATGTCTGACCTGATTGTCGACCACGTCACCAAGGAGTATCCGACGCGGAGCGACCCGCTGGTCGTACTCCGCGGAGTCTCCTTCGAGCTCCAGGCCGGGCGGAACCTGGCGATCGTCGGCCCGAGTGGCTCCGGCAAGACGACGCTGCTGAACCTGCTCGGCGCGCTCGAATCGGCCACCTCCGGGACGATCCGGCTCGACGGCCAGAATCCCGCCACGCTCTCGGACAAGGATGTTTCGGCCTTCCGCAACCACAAGATCGGCTTCGTCTTCCAGGAGCATCACCTCCTGCCCCAGTGCTCGGTCCTGGAGAACGTGCTGATCCCGACGCTTGCCGGTGGCGGGACAAAGGCATCGGATATCGACCGCGCACGCCAGCTCCTCGATCGGGTCGGCCTCGGCGACCGCCTCGAGCACCGTCCGGCGGAGCTTTCCGGCGGCCAGCGGCAGCGGACGGCAATCGCCCGGGCACTGATCCGCCTGCCGGTGCTCGTTCTGGCCGACGAGCCGACGGGCAACCTCGACCAATCCACGGCCGCCCAGGTGGCCGATCTTCTGCTGGAATTGCAGGAAGCCGCACGCAACATGCTGATCACGGTCACACACAGCGCGGCGTTGGCCCGGCGGATGCAGCGCCGTGTGGAACTCGACGACGGCCGGCTACGGGAGGTCGCCTGAAACCCATGTCCAGCCTGCGCTTGGTCTTTCTGTCGCTGATCCACTACGGCCGCAACAACCTGGCGGTCGGCTTCGGCGTCGCCGTGGCCACCGCGGTCCTGACCGGCGCTTTGCTCGTGGGCGACTCGATGCGCGGCAGCCTCCGCGCGTTGACGCTCGACCGGCTCGGGCGAATCGACCAGGCGCTGGTCGCCGAGCGGTTCTTTCGCGAAACCCTGAGCGACCAATTGGCGGCAGCGGCAGAGTTTCCCCGCTGCTTCTCGCAATCGGCCCCGGCGATCCTGCTCTCGGCAAGCATCCAGTCGGCCCGCGGCGAGCCCCCGCGGCGAGCCAACCGCGTCAACCTGATCGGCTGCGACGACCGCTTTTCGCAACTCGGCCCCTCTGGCCCGGGCCAACTCGTTGGCGGCTCCGGGATCACGATCAACCAGGCCCTTGCCGATGCGTTGGGAATCGCCGAGCCGGGCGAGGAAGCCCTCCTGCGGCTGCCCGAAGCCGCGTCGATTCCTTCCGACAGCCCCCTGGGAAACAAGGAGGAGACGATCCGCCGCGCTCGCGTGACCGTTTCGCGGATCATCCCCAACGAGGGGCTGGGGCGGTTCAGCCTGCGCGCCAGCCAATCGGTCCCCAAAAACGCCTTCGTGCCGCTCGGCTGGTTGCAGGAGCGGCTCGACCAGCCCGGCAGGGCGAACGCGATCTTCATCGCCGGCCGCGACGATTCGGCCAGCCCGGCCGAGGTCGACGCCCTGCTACCCGGCTGGCTCCGGCCGGCGGCGGAGGACCTGGGGCTCTCGATCGCAGTGGCCGGCGAGGGCTACTTCAACATCACCAGCGACCGGATGATGATCGACGCGGCCGCTGAACAGGAATTGCTCCGCGTGGTCGGCGACCGGGCGGTCCAGCCGGCGCTGACTTACCTGGCCAACGCGATCGTTCTGGAGGACCGGGAAATACCCTATTCCACCGTGACGGCGATCGACTTTGCCCCGAACCGGCCGTTCGGCCCGTTTCTCGATCCCTCCGGCCAGCCGGTCGCGCTGCTCGGCGAGGGCGAGATCGCGCTGAACGCTTGGGCGGCGGAAGACCTCGGCGCCAAGCCGGGCGATACGATCCGGCTCCGCTACTTCGAGCCGGAAAGCCCCGACGGGCAGGTTCGCGAGACTTCGGCCGAATTCCGCCTCGCCGCGGTCGTTGCGCTCGAAGGGGCGGCCGCCGACCCCGATTTCACCCCGGAAGTCCGCGGCGTTACCGACGTGCCGTCGATCGGCCAGTGGGATGCGCCGTTCCCGTTCGACGCCCGCAAGATCCGCAAGAAAGACGAGACCTACTGGGACGAGCATCGGGCGACGCCCAAGGCGTTCGTGAGCCTGGCCACCGGCCGCCGGCTGTGGGGCAGCCGTTTCGGGCAGACCACGAACCTCCGCGTCGAGCCGCGCGGCGGAGAGCCGGTCGAGGCCTTCGCCGGACGGTTCGAACCGAGCCCGGCGGCCTTCGGTCTCCGCTTCCAGCCGGTCAAACGGATGGGCTTGGCCGCCGCCGAGGGGACGACGCCGTTCCACGTTCTCTTTCTCCTTTTCAGCTTCTTCGTGATCGCCGCCGCCCTGATGCTGGTCGTCTTGCTGTTCCGTCTCGGAATCGAGCAGCGGGCCGAGTCGATCGGAATCCTCCGCGCCGTGGGCCTGGATCGCGGGCGGATCATCCGGCTGCTGGCCGCCGAAGGGCTGGCCGTGGCGGCGCTGGCCGCCGCCGCCGGAGTCGGCTTGGGACTGGGCTATGCGGCGCTGATGCTGGCCGGGCTGAAGAACTGGTGGCTGGCCGCCGTGGTGACGCCGTTTCTCCAGCTCCACGCGGCGCCGGCCAGTCTTGCGATCGGCTACGGCTGCGGTCTGGCCGTCTGCTTCGCGACCATCTTCTGGACGCTGTGGCGCGCCCGGCGGACGAGTGCAAGCCGGCTCTTGGGCGGCGAGCTGGCCGACCAGTACGTGCGGCCCGGCCACCAGGCCGCCTGGGCGGGGTGGCTGCCGCCGGCGCTGGTTGCCGCCGCCGTGGCGATCGGGTTGTCGGCCCGCTCGTTGAGCGAGGACGCCCGGGCGGGCGCTTTCTTTGCCGCCGGCGCCGCGGTGCTCGCCGCCGGGCTCCTCTGGGTCCGGCGCCGTCTGCGCCACCAGGCGACCGGGCCGGCGGTTGCCGTCGGTCGCGGCGGCCTGCTGCGGCTGGCCCTGCGCGGCGCCGCCCGCAACCCGGCCAGAAGCACGCTCAGCATCGGCTTGATCGCCTCCACCAGCTTCCTCATCGTGGCCACCAGCGCTTTCCATCTCGACCTGGCGCGACGCGCCCCCCGCCTCGACAGCGGCAATGGAGGATTCGCACTGATCGCCGAGTCGGATCAGCCGATCCTTCACGACCCGAACACCGACGACGGCCGCTTCGCCCTGGCATTCTCCGAGGAAGACTCCCGCCTGCTCCAGTCGAGCCGCACCTTCGGCCTCCGCGTCAAGTCGGGCGACGACGCCAGTTGCCTGAACCTCTACCAGCCGCGCCAGCCGCGAATGCTGGGCGTGCCGGAGGATTTTCGCCGCCGCGGCGGATTCGCCTGGACGGCATCCGCCGCGCGGACCCCGGAAGAGGAAGCCAACCCCTGGCTGCTGCTGGAACAGCCGGCGGAACCGGACGCCGATGGCACGCCCTGCGTGCCGGTCGTTTTGGACAACAATACCGCGATCTACGCGCTGCACTTGTATGGCGGCGTCGGCGAAACGTACGACATTGCGGACGATCGAGGGCGGACGCTTCGCCTCCGCATCGTGGGATTGCTGAAGAACTCGATTTTTCAGGGCGACCTGATTCTCGCCGAGCAGCGCCTGCTGGAGCATTTTCCGCTCGTCAGCGGCCGCCGCTTCTTTCTCATCGAATGCGACCTTCAAAAGGCCGGCGACGTGGCGGCGGCTTGGAACCGCACGCTCGGCGATTTCGGGCTGGGCACGGAAACGACGGGCGAGCGATTGGCCGGCTTCGCGGCGGTCCAAAACACCTACCTGTCGGCGTTTCAGAGCCTCGGCGCGCTGGGATTGCTGCTGGGGACCTTCGGCCTGGCGGCAGTCCAACTCCGCAATGTGCTCGAGCGGCGGCGGGAATTGGCCCTGCTCCGCGCCGCGGGATTCCGCCGCGCGGCGCTCGGCTGGATGGTGCTCGTGGAAAACGCCTTGCTGCTGGCGGCGGGCCTGGCCTGCGGGCTGCTGGCGGCGGCGTTGGCCGTCTTGCCGCATCTGCTCGCCGGCGCGGCCGCGGCGCCGATCCGATCGCTCGCGGCAATGCTCCTGGTGATCCTCCTGGTCGGGCTGCTGGCCTCCCTGCTGGCGGTCCGGGCGACGCTCCGCGCCCCGCTCGTGGCCGCGCTCCGCGGCGAGTAGAAGACAGGAATCCACCGACGCCGACGAGCAACGCGTGTTTCTTATTCGGAGTGCGCCGGCGCCGGAGTGCTCCGGCAGTCCGCGTCGCGGAAAGCAACCTGAATCCCAGCCGCGAGACTCATGGGGAATCCGCTTGGACTGCCAGCAGCGGACTGGCACGGGGGAGCCGTTCTTGAGACCGAGTCTCAGATTGGCCTTGACGCGGCCGGCAACTCGTTTAGAATCGTCAATTATGTCAGTTGTAATTGTCTTTTTCTGCTGGACTTTTTCGAGGTCGGTTGAATAAGACGGCTTGCCGCAAGGGCGCCATCCGGCGAACCCGGCCCCTGCCCTTCGAAACGAATCGAACGCGGCGCTGGTCTCGCGGAACGCTCCATCGCGGGGGCGGCCCGCCCGGCATGATGCCGTCTGCACATCTTGGCAAGGAGGTGTAATCGTGTTGGTTCTGAACCGAAAAAAAGGCGAGCGCGTCGTGATCGGCAACAGCGTCTTCGTGACCGTGCTGGAGGTCCGGGGCGATCGCGTCAAACTCGGATTCGAGGGCCCCGGCGAAGTGCCCATCCACCGCGAGGAGTTGGCCTCCCGCCTGGCCGCCGAAGAGGAGAAGGCGGACTGCATATCTTACGCGGGCTGACGCGGGCTGACGCGGGCT
>JAAYCB010000076.1 GCA_012744395.1 Pirellulaceae bacterium | reverse complement strand
CGCCGCTGACCGGCACGAGTTCGGGGAGGTCCCCAGTGCCGCTGTCGCAGCCGGCCAGGACGGCCAAGAACAGGCCACAAAACACGATCGCGCTGGCTACTCTCTGCATCGCAGGATCCTTGTCAGTGTATGGATTGTTTTCGACTCTCGGGCGATTTCTGGAGATCGCCCGAGAGGATTCAGGGAAGTCTTGTCAAGTCCTGGTCCATCCGGCCTACGGCATCGCAACGGCTTCGCTGCCGGCCATCGTCGAAATCGCCCGCAAGATCGGAACCGATGTGGTTTCGCTGATAAAACGGACCGACCCATCCGCAAGGCACGCATTCATTCCTCCCGGATGGAGGCTGCCGCCCTTTCCGCACGTACGGAGTCTGAACCTGTAATTCGACATATCGGGAACCCAAGTCCACGAGTCGGGAATGCTGGTCACGTTGATGCCGTAGCTGAGATTGATTCCTGTCATCGCCCAGCCACGATAGGCCCAGGCGGGGCAATGGCCATCGGCGACGGTCCGCAAAGTCTCGGCCAGGGCCACCGTGTTGCTCGTGCCATCGGTGACCGAGGAAAACCTGCTGTCACTGTTGTCACCGAACATGAGGCGGTCCTTCATCTGGGTTCTGCTCCTCCAGTTATCGAAATAAGAGCGCGCCCCTTCGTCCGCGCTGAAGTCGTAATTCGTCTTGACACCCCGGTAACCCGAAGCGGGACTGTATGAGGTAGACGTGCTGGACAGAACCTCGCCAGAATCCGAGGGGCAGAAGAAAGCAGCGATTCGGGTCCCAGCCAGCGCCGCGTTTCCACTGGCGATCGGATCACCCGCCATCGGGCGTTCCGAGCTCTTCATGTAAGCACAAGATGCCTGCGTGAAGTCGAATTGATCATAGATCGCCTGCTGCTCTAGAAATGGCAACAGGTGCGTCAATCCGCTGTGGTTCTTGTACAACTTGTTCGCGTGTTCACCACCTCCGTTGTTTGCCCAACCGTAGTCAAAACCGGCGGGCGGAAACTGCTGAAACGTGTCGTGATAGTTATGCAAGGACAGGCCGAGCTGCTTGAGATTGTTCGTGCACTGGCTCCGCCTGGCCGCCTCGCGCGCCGCCTGCACCGCCGGCAGCAGCAAGGCGATCAAGATGCCGATGATCGCGATCACGACCAGCAGTTCAACGAGCGTGAACCCGCGCCGTCCGGGCGCGCTGGAAAGACGAAGGATACCTCTTATGCGCTGAGTCACAATATTCTCCCGTGATAAACAAAGACTAGTCAAGTGAACGAGCAGGCCAATGTGAAAACGCCTCGCTGACCGGGGCCAGCTTGGAATTCATATTAATGGTGCACGATAACGGCGTCAATCGGGTACTGTATACACACCATGTGTATAGTCATTGTGGCCAGGCGTGCAGCCCACGGAGGTGCTGGCTGCCGTGGCTTGCTCAGCGGAAGGACAACCACCTGCTCAACCTCGATCATGCGCCTCGCCTGCGTGGACGGCCTATGGACTTTGATGTGCGGCG
>JAAYCB010000075.1 GCA_012744395.1 Pirellulaceae bacterium | reverse complement strand
TCGAGGCGCAAGCCATCGACCGGATGGCCCGCGGGCGGCCGAGCGCCGGCCAGGGCGAGGATCGTCGGAAACAGGTCGTAGACGGCGGCCTGCTGGCCCTGGATGGCGCCGGCGGCGATCGGCAGCCCCTGCTGGTGCGGGTTGTTGCGATCGGCCTTTGCCCAGGCGGCGATCAGGGGCACGCGGATGCCGCCTTCGTAGTGGGCGCCTTTTTTTCCGCGCAGCGGAGCGGCGCAGGCCACGGCGTGCTGGTGCCCCAGCGGAGCATCGGACCCGTTGTCGCCAAGAAAGAAAACGAGCGTGTTTTCGGCCACGCCGAGGGCCTCGAGGTGATCGAGGACGTCGCCGAGCGACTTGTCCATGCCTTCGATCAGGGTGGCGAACGCCTGGGCGGGCGCCGGCTTGCCGGAGGCCTCGTAATTGGCGGCGAACCGCGGATCGGAGTTAAACGGCGCGTGCACCGCGTAGTGGGCGAGATAGAGGAAGAACGGCTTGCCCGCGGCCACCGCGCCGGTCAATTCCGACTTGGCCTCCCGCGTCAGCGCCTCGGTGAGAAACGTCTCCGTGCCGTGATACTTCTCCAAGTGCGGAACGGCGTTGGGCGCGACCTTCGCGCCGTGGCCGTAATTCCTCTTGCCGTAGTAGCTGGCCGGCGCTCCGATCGAACAGCCGGCCACGTTGACGTCGAAGCCGAGGTTCTTCGGATCGGCGCCTTCCAGCCCGCGGGGGCCGAAATGTCCCTTGCCGACGTGGATCGTCCGGTAGCCGGAGGCTTGCAGAACGCGGGGCAAGGTCGCGTCGCCCCTCTTCAAGCCCACCCAATTCCATTCGGGCGGACCGCAGGGACCGCGGTTGTCCCGATCGGGGTTGATCCAGTTGGTCGTGTGGTGCCGGGCGGCGTTCTGCCCGGTGAGGATCGAGATCCGCGTCGGCGAGCAGACGCTCATCGCGTAGAAGTTGTTGAAGCGGATGCCGCCCTGCGCCAGCCGCTCCATGTTCGGCGTGCGATAGAATTCGTTGAGCGGATACTTTCTGGGCTGGCCGTGCGGATCGGTGAGAAACGGCACGGAGGTGTCCATCACGCCCATGTCGTCCACAAGGAAAACGACGATGTTGGGCCTGGCGGGCGTCGCCGCGGCGGCGGGCGTCGCTAGAGCGGCCAGCAGCGCGGCCGCCAGGGCGAGGGTCAGGCGTTTCATGAATGGATCGGCGCAGGTTGATCTCATGGCGGGCCTCTCCGGCGAACCCTTAAAACTGCCCGTCGTCCGGCCGCCACGGCGGCGGCCGGACGACGCTGAGTTTGTCTGCCGGACCAGACTGTGTCAATCGCCCCCCTGGCGCCGAAAGTCCGCCGAGACAGGCGGTTCGACGGACTTGGAGGCGCCGCCCCCGCTAGGGGCTACTTCTTCCAAAGTTCCCCGATCGCTTCGAGCGAGCGGTTGACCAGCACCTGGCCGCCCTCGGGCCCGACGCGGCTACTCTGGATCACCGCCCCGTAGCCGCCGCCGCGCACCGCCCGCTCGCTGGCAAGGTAACCGCCGGAGCCGCAGGTGAGCTGGATGACGAACGTCTGCACCGCGGGGCTTCGCGCTTTGATCTGGACGCCGTAGTCGGTGTAGAGCTCGAACGGGTTGGTGGCAATCGCCACATCGCCCAGGCGGAGGGCGTGCAGCTCCATGTTGTAGTCGCCTTCCGTGCCCGCCTGCTGCGCCTCGTAGCGATCGACCACGCCCTGATGCCAGCGGAAGTTCCAGCGCTGGGCGGGAACGTCGGCGAATTTGGCCGCCTGCGTGCGGGCTTCGGCCGCCTCCGCCTCAGTGACCTTGCGGTGGGGCAGCGCGATCTGTTGGACCCGATGTTCAAGTACGGCGTCGCCGCGGATGTCCTTGCGCGCCGCTTCATAGGCCTCCTCCCAGCCGTTGACGATCCGCCGGGCGACCTCCTCCAAGCGCGTCAGGCCCCGCAGCTTCCGCATCCGCGCGTCGGCCGCCTTGCCATACATCGGCCGCGAGGTCTGGTCTCCCCCAGCGCCGGGCCAGCCGAGCACGAGCAGGTCCTTGCCATAACGCTCGCGCAAGGTCTCGCGGACCGGATGCCAGAAGTCGGCGTGGATCGCCAGGCCGCCTTCGGCCTCCTGCGAGGGGCAGGCGACATTGATCGCCGTGGCGATCAGCCGGTCCTTCTCGTCCCAGAAGAAAAGCACTTCGAGATTGTGGTCTTCATAGCCTTCGATCGCGCGGAACTTCTCCGTGTTGGTGGCGCCGTACATCGCGGCCGAACCGTCGGCATAGACCGCGCGGCGGTTCTGCGCGACGACCGCCTGGCCCTGCCCCCATCCGACCTTTCCGACGCGGCGTTTCTGCCAGCTCTCGGCGACCGCCCCGGCGACCTGTTCGGCAAAGAACTCCACAAACTCGGAAGGTCTCATGAAGTCGCCGCTTTCGGGCAGCGTGTAACGGCCCTCGAGCGTCACCGGCGCGTTGTGCGTGTGCGTGGCGCTGAAGACCAGCTTGTTGACATCGAAATCCGGCAGCCGGGGCTTGACCTTCTCGCGGAGCTTCTCGGTGATGCCGTCGCGGATCGCGACCAGGTCGCACGAGACGAGGATCGCCTGGTCGAGCACCTTTTCTCCCTCGCGCGATTCGAGGGCCAGGGCCGTGGCGGTCACCGGCGATTCGACCTTATTCGACATCCGCAGGCCGCGGTGGCCGTCGAGAGGGACCGGTTTGTCCGGCGTGATGCTCGTGGTCGCCCCGCCGATCCACAATTCGGCCCCTGGCACGGCGGTCGCCGTCAAGGCGGCGGCGAGGAAACAGGCTGCTGCTACTCTCATCATGGGTCTCCTAGAACGTGGTCCGTTGCTGCTGCCCGCAGGTTTTCCAGAGCTCGTCGATCTCCTCGACGTCGCGCGGTCCGACCAGCGCCCGGGCGCCCGCCGGAGGTCTGGCGCGGTCCGCCAATCCGCTCCGCGGGCGCCCCGATCGAGGCGAGACGATCAACAGGCGCATTCTGGCCCCTTGGCCCGCGCCGGTCAATTTCCAATTGCGAAAAACCAGGTGTCAAAATGCGCAACGGGATCCTGGCCGGCGAAGCGCAGCGGATGAACCCCGCGTCTGGATTGCGGATATTCCTCGATTCGCCGCACCCCGCCGCACCCCCAAGCGGGCGCGTGGCACGGCGCTGCGGGCGGGCTTCCGCCCCCCGGCTAGAGCAGACCTTCGGGGCGCTGCCCGCCCACCGCAGCGTCTTCTGGCATCGAGATTCGCGCAGTGCCGCAGGCGCGCCCGTCAAGCGCCTCTCAGCGGTCTCCTGCGGAACCGCCGGCGATCACGATCACCACGGGCCGATGACCTCATGGCCGAACACCGTGCCGAGCGCCTGCCACGTCTTCAAATCGATCGTGTCGCTGGCGAAATGCACGGACCCGTCCATCATCAAGACCTGCACGCCTCCCGGATGGCGGCTGCGCGCCGACATCAGCACCTTGCGCGTCTTGAAATCGCTATAGGTGTACGTGCAGGGCGCCTCGATATTTGTTTCCGGCGTGCCGTCCGGGCCCGCCATGCAGAGGCCGTTTCGCATCTCGTCGGGAATCCGCGTGTTCGGCGTGCGGTCGTGCTGGTAGATGTTCCCCTCGATGTAGCTCCAGCAGCCGCGGTAATCGTAACCGCCGCGGACCTTGATGATCTCGGAGATTCCGGCGGTGTTGGAAGTGCCGTCGGTCAGGTCGGCCATCTTCAACGACTTCGACTGCTGGAACACGCCCGGCGTATGGTTCGGGGGAAAGACGTTCATCAGGGGGCCGAGCCCGGTGTTGGCGTTGTAGTTGTTGCGGACACGGGTCGAGTGGCCGAACGCGCTCTCTCCATCCGAGGGGCACTGGAAGACGGGGAACGCCATCTTCATGATCGGATCGCTGCCGCCGCCCCAATTGGAGTTGAAGTTGACCTTGTCATGCGGGGCGCCCAACTCGATGTAGGGGAAGAGGAACACGGGCCACACGAAGGCGTCGTTCAATGTGCCGACGGCGAACACGGAAGATGGGGTGACTGTTTGCGTGAATGTCTGCGCCGGCGGAAAGCAGCCAAGGGAATCGTGGTAGTTGTGCAATCCCAGACCCAATTGCTTCAGATTGTTGCTGCACGAACTTCGCCGGGCCGCCTCGCGGGCCGCCTGCACGGCCGGCAACAGCAAGGCGATCAAGATCCCAATGATGGCGATCACCACGAGGAGTTCGACGAGCGTGAACCCGCGCGCCGGCGAGACGTGAATGCCGCGTTTCATCGCTGGCTCCTTCTCAAAAACGGATGCAATGAAAGAGAGTCTGCCACGCGCCGCTCCCCCCCGGAGCCGAATTTCAGCCAGACTGCAATTTATGCCCGAGCCGGACCGGGCGGAGAAGATACGGCACACCGAGGTTATTCTATTCGCCTCAGCTCGCCAACGTCAATTGCATATCGCGCAAACCCAGATATCAAAACGCGCAACGCGGGTGGCTGCCGGCAGCGACTGCCCTTTCACTTGCTTATCGGCATCCCGATCGGATTAGGCAGCCACGCGTTCCCGCGAGGGCTTGTCGCGTATGCGTCATCCGCGACCACGACGGCCGCCGCCCCCCCGCGTGACACCAGGCGGGTGCGAGAGGCGCGAGCGGCGCTCGCAAGGACCAGTCCGCAGGGCGTTGCCGTGCTCTCTAATCCTTCAAGTCGAAGGTAAATTCGTTCTTGTCGCTCGCGGTCACCTCGGCGGCGAGTCCGGACGTGGCCGGCGACTTGTACTTCTCCGGCAGCAGGTCCTTGACGGTAACCTCCGGGGATTTGCCGTGCTCGGCGGTGTAGGCCTGCGACTCCTCCTCGCTCATGCCGCCTTCGACTTGCGTCTTGGAGATTGCCACCTGGTATTTGCCGGGCAAGACGCCGTCATCCGGGTTGAGGGTTTGCAGCTGGAAACGGCCGCTGGCATCCGTCAGGCCGCTCGCCGCGCGGCCCTCCCCCTCGGGGGAAAAGACCACGGTGGCCCCTTCCACCGGCTGGCCGTTATGGGTCACCGTGCCGCTGGCGGCGATGGTTCCCTCGAGCGTCGCCGGGGCGCAACCCATCCAGGCCAAGCTCCCGGCGAGCAGCAGCAAGCACATCAGATATCGCATGGAACCGCACTCCTTGTCAGTCGTGAACAGAATCGGAATTTGGAGGCCGGACCTGCGCTGGTCTCCGCCGTCTCCGCGCGTTCGACGCCACGCGGGCGCCGTTCGGTCAGGGCGCCTGGACCGTCTCCATGCCGTCCTTCGAACCCAGCCCGCCCCAAACGCCGTAGTTCGAGGGGCCGTTGACCACGCAGGGCAGGGCAAGGTTGCCCGTGTTGATGGTGTCGCTGATGAACGACACCGCCCCGTCGCACCACGCCACCATGACTCCGCCCGGATGGTAGCTGGTCGGCGGCACCAGCATGTGTTCGGCGCCGTCTGTCACTCGGAGGCAGGTCGGCCCGTTCGGCGGCAGGATGGTGTTGATCATCACCGTCGAGGGGAACCCGGCCCAATACAACTCGCCACCCCGGTGCGCGGAGTAGGTCAGCCCGGCCTTATACATCCCGCTGGTGCCCAGAG
>JAAYCB010000074.1 GCA_012744395.1 Pirellulaceae bacterium | reverse complement strand
CCCGGCACGTTCTTCAGTTGCTCGCGGTTGCGGAAGGGGCCGTTCTGTAGCCGGTGCTCGTAGACGCGCCGCGCGGTCAATTGGTTCAAGCCCGAGACATAGCTGAGCAGGGAGGGGCTGGCCGTGTTGATGTCGACCCCGACGAAATTGACGCAGGAGCGGACGACTTCGTCCAGGGACAGGCGGAGATGTTTCGCCTTGACGTCGTGCTGGTAGAGCCCCACGCCGATGTTCGCCGGGTCGATTTTGACCAGTTCGCTCAACGGGTCCTGAAGGCGGCGGCCGATCGAGATCGCGCCGCGAAGCGAGGCGTCGTAGTCGGGGAATTCCTCGCGGCCGATCGAGCTGGTGGAATAGACGCTCGCTCCCGCCTCGTTCACGATCGAGTAGACCCAGCCCGCCTCTTGCGTTTCGCCGAGCAGCTCGCCGAAGAAGTCCTCGGCATCGCGGCAGGCCGTGCCGTTGCCGATCGCCACCACGGAGAGCTTGAATCGCTGCATCAATTCCTTGACGGTGGCCTGTGCCTCTTCCTTCCGTTCGGGCTTGCCGATCAAGAAGATCACTGCATGGGCGAGCACGTTGCCGAACTGGTCGAGGGCGACCAGCTTGCAGCCGCTCTTGAACCCCGGATCAACGGCGAGCACGCGGCGATCATGGACGGGCGGTTGGAGCAGCAAGTTCCTCAGATTCTTGGCAAACACGCCGACGGCGTGTTGTTCCGCCCGATCCGTCAATTCGCGGCGAACCTCGCGTTCGAGGCTGGGCACGACCAGCCTGGCCAGCGCGTCCCGGGCGCATCCGCGGAGGAAATCGAGGTGGGGGTGGTCCTCGGGCACGCAGAGTTGGTCGACGGCCTGAAGCATCGCCTGCTGGTCGCAGTCGACCTTCACGCGGAGGTATTTCGCCCGTTCGCCGCGGTTGATCGCCAGCACGCGGTGGGGCGGGATCTTGCGCAACTCCTCGCCGTAATTGAAGTAGTCGCTGAAGGCCTTCTGCTTCTTCTCCTCCGCCCTCCGCTTCTTCTCCCGCTTGCGATCCGCTCTTCGTTCGAGACCGCCTCGTTTCGACCGGCTCCGCTTGGGCCGGGAGCTGGTCGGCGGCGGTTTGGCCGGCAGCGCGGCCGGTGGGGGCGATTGGCCGCCGTTGCCCGCCGGGTCGCCGGGTTGGCCCGCGCCGGCCGCCGTGGAGGGCGGCTGCTCTGGGGCGGGCGACTCGGGCGGCGGCACCGGCTGCGAATCGGCCGGCCCGGGCGAGCCGGACTCGATCGGCATCGAAGCGGCTTCTGGAGACGCTGGGGATTCGGGACCGGCGGATTCAACCGGCTCGCCGCGGTCGGAACTCGACGGGACTTCTGTTTCCGGTTCGGGCTGGGACGAGTCACCTTCAAGGGGCGGCTGCGGCCCTCCACCCATCCCCGAGCCCAGCTGATCGGCATCTCGCGCCGCCGGCGTTTCGCCAGCCGGACCGTCACCCGGCGGTGGGCCGCTTGCTTCCTCGGCCGGCTGTTCACCCGCGTTGTCGGTTCCGGGCGGTTCAGGGGCTTCGGGTGCCGGCTCAATGGCCTCCAGAACCGGCTCGGCGGCTTGCGGCGTTGGCTCGGTGGCTTGCGGTGTTGGCTCAGTGGCTTGCGGCGTTGGCTCAGCGACTTCCGGCGTTGGCTCGGCGGCTTGCGGCGCTCCGTCAGCGGCTTGCGGCGCTGGCTCGGTGGCTTGCGGCGCTCCGTCAGCGACTTGCGGCGTTGGCTCGGTGGCTTGCGGCGTTGGCTCGGTGGCTTGCGGCGCTGGCTCGGTGGCTTGCGGCGCTGGCTCGGTGGCTTGCGGCGCTGGCTCGGTGGCTTGCGGTGTTGGCTTGGTGGCTTTGGGGGTGGGTGCGGAGGGAGGGGGCGCGGCCGGTCTCGCCGCAGCCGGTTTCTCCTCGACGCCCATCTGCGCGGAGACAATCTTGCCCGACTTTTGTAGCACCTCCCTCAGCCGTTGGCGGAGCTCGACGTTCTCGCTGATCCGTTCGGCAAGGATATGCCCGGCGCCGAGCAGGGCTTCGGCGGCGGTTGGCACACCCCGGTCGGGGTTGACAAAATCGGCTGCGCGTTGGTCCAGATCGAGGCAACCGGGACTGCGGCCGATGATTTCGTCGGCCAGCACCTCCAACCCGCGAGACCGTGCGAGTTGGGCCAAGGTCTGCTTCTTGGGCTTGTAGGGCAGGTAGAGGTCTTCCAGGCGCTTGGCGGTGTTGGCCGAGCGGATCCGCTTATCCAGTTCCGCGGTCAGCTTGCCCTGCAACTCGATCGACCGGAGGATGGTCTGCTTGCGGTCGGTGAGCAGACGCATCTTCTCCAGCCGGGACTGGATTTGGCGGACTTGTTCTTCGTCCAGGCCGCCCGTCTGATCCTTCCGGTACCGCGTGATGAACGGCACCGTATTGCCTTCGTCAAGCAATTCGAGCGTTGCCTGAACCTGGCCCAAGGGGATTCCCAGGCCGCGCGCGAGGTGACGGATGTTGATGGTTACGGGATCGCCCATAACATTTGGCAGGCGTCAACTCTGGGCCGACGCACGGAGGGGGCATGAAACGGGTTGGAGCCGCAAGTCATCGCACTCTATGGCACTTGTGCGAGGTTGTCAAGGTTCTTCGTCCGGCCTCCAGAGCAGGTCCAGACAACCCGACCTGCCCATGTTCTGTGAAATACCGCTACGGCGGCCAGAACCGCGCTGTTGAGGATTTTGGGAAAATCTCCGAGCTTTGGAGCAATTCGATGAAACCTCACCATGCATACTGCCGATAAAGAGGGCGGAAAGCAAGGGAAGCGCCGGTCTTGTTACCGTCGGCGCGTCCTGTGGAACGTCGTCCGGCACGAATCAGGGAAGAGTCATGAGTTCCATCCCCCTGCGTATCTACCACGGTCCTGAAGAAGACGCAAACTCCATCGCGGTCAGCACGTCGGAAGAATCGCGGCGCACCGTGACCGTTCCGTTGGGCGAGATCCTGCCGCTTCTGGCCGACGCTGTCCAGTCGCAAAGGACCTGGTTGCGGGACTTCGAAAACGACCCGATGACGATCTCGATGGATCTCTACGAGGTCATTTTGGCGTACCAGTTCTATCGTCGCCCCTCAGCGTGAGGGGGTGGGCGAGCCGCCGGATTCACGCACGACGCATCGCCGCCAGGGCCTCTTCGCGCGTTGCGTAAGGTGTCCAGAGAGTGTCGTAAAGCCGGGCGATCACCAGCGTCTCTTGGCAGAACGGCGCCAGGCAGCAAATCCCCATTTGACCGTCCCGGTCTCGGATGCGTTTCCAGACGCGGACCATCAGCCCGATGAATGTCGAGCCGATGAACCGCGTTGCCGAGAAATCCAGCAGCAGTCTCGGCCGTTGCGGCCCGCTGGCGGCCTCGAGCAGCACCTGAGACAGTTGCCCCAGCGAAGCATCGTCCAACGAATCGTATCGCGATTCGAGTTCGACGATTGTTATGCCGTTCTGGTGGCTGACGCTGGTCATGGCGGAATCCAGTCTAGCGCGGGCGATTCCCCTTGACAAGACCACGGTCTTCCGATTCGGCGGAGCGCCGCGGGGGCGCTCCGCCCGGCACGGGAGGCCGACTCGGACCGCTCCGGACGATGTGGCTCGATCGGCCCATGATCGGCCCCAAAGGCACGCGGGGGGGTCTGCGTCCGATCCATGGCCCCGCGAAGGACGACGTTATAATTCTCCCGGGAGCATCCGGCCGGCCAGAACCACTCTTGCGTGGGGTCTGGTTTACGCGGTCCATGCGAACCGCTGCGCGATTTGTTCGGACATTTTGGGATCACACGTGAAGAAACGTAAACACCCTCATTCGGAGACTGCCCAATCACCGGCCGGATCCATGGAATCGGCTGGTGCGGATGGTCGAGAAGATGCCAATTCCGCGACGGATGAGCTGCGGCCGCCGCAGGGCGCCGGAGCAGAGCCGGCGGTGTCCGGGCGATACGTGGCCGACTTGATTGCCGCGATCCATGATTCGGCCGACAAGCTGGCACGTGGCCATACGAGCCGCGGCGACCTGAAAATTCTCAGCCGGACGCTGCGCGAGCTTCGCTATGCATTCAAGGTCTTCGCTCCCTATCGCCGCAAGCGGAAGGTGGCCGTGTTCGGATCGGCTCGGACCACGCCCGGCGACGCCTGCTTCAAACAAGCGCTCGAGTTCGGCCGCCGGATGGCCGAGTGCGGCTGGTTCGTCGTGACCGGCGCGGGCGGCGGGATCATGGAGGCCGGCCACCAGGGCGCCGGGCGGGAGAACTCGATGGGCCTGAACATCCTGCTCCCCTTCGAGCAGGCCACCAACCCGGTCGTCGCCGGCGACCCGAAGCTGGTCCACATGAAGTACTTCTTCACCCGCAAGCTCGTGTTCGTCAAAGAAAGCAACGCCATTTGCCTGCTCCCCGGAGGCTTCGGGACCCTCGACGAAGGTCTCGAAGTGCTCACGCTCCTCCAGACCGGCAAACGCGACATGGTGCCGGTCGTCTTCCTCGACCAGCCCGGCGGAACGTACTGGAGGTCGTTCATGGATTTCGTCAGCCGGCATCTGCTCGGCGGCGGGATGATCGCCGCGCAGGACCGGTCGCTATTGAAGGTCACCGACAAGGTTGACGAGGCGGTCGCGGAAATCCGCTGCTTCTTCCGTATCTACCACAGCATGCGCTACGTTCGCGAGAAGACCGTCTTCCGGTTGAATGCTCCACCGGATAAAACCGCGCTCGAGCGGATCGGCGACGAGTTCTCCGGCATTCTGGCCAAGGGCGGCTTTTCCATCCGCGGCCCCTTAAGCGCCGAACGCGATGAGCCCGAGTTGGCCCATCTGCCCCGCCTCGTGTTCCACTTCAACCGCCGGGATTTCGGCCGCCTGCGGCAGTTGATCGATTGGCTGAACGCCCACGTGGAGATTGGCGGCGGAGCCGCGCGATTTGCAGCCGGCGCCGGGCCGGATGACTCGTCCGAGTCAACAACGACTTGCCCCGATTCCGAGCAACCGGATGAATAATCCGGCGCTCGTCCTTATCGGTCGTTGCCTACGGGCTCGCCGCCGTCCCGCGTGCACATCGCCTTGAGCGTCTGCGGAGGAATCTTCTCGGACATGAACTGCACCGAGCCGTCGCACATCAGGACGTTGGACCCACCGGGACGCAAGCCCTTCAAGCCCTCTGCCGGAGAGGCGTCGTCGGGCACAAACACCTCAGGTCTCGTCCACTCGACCGCCGACGCGTTGTTCCCCTCGACAACCGCGATCGTATTGGACACGCCGTCCTTGATCTTCGCCAGCGGCAGGCCATCCTTGCCGCCCAAGACGCCCCGCTCGCCGCCGATCCCGAGGTAGATCGTCTTGCCGGCCGGCCCGGCGTAGTTGGGCGAGACGTAGACCTTTGGAATCCTCGCCGCCAGCGGCTTGTTGTGCGCGCTGTCCCAAGGCTCATCGAGGCGGAACTGCTTGAACAACTCCTGCTCATCGAGGTAGGGCAGAATCAGCACGCGCCAGCTCAGCCCCGGGCGGCCGTCCTTGCCGGTCGTGAAGGCGGGCGGCAAGGTCGTGTTTGCATCGTGGTAAAGATGCAATGCCACGCCAATCTGCTTGAGATTGTTCAATGACTGCGCGCGGCGGGCCGCCTCGCGGGCGGATTGCACCGCCGGCAGCAGCAGCGCGACGATCAGGCCGCCGTTCGAAGGATTCAACATCGTCTCGCCGGGGAACGTCTGGGAACTGGAGGTCTGTAGTCCGATGTTGTTCCAGCCGATCGCCGTGACGGCGGGGCGGATGTGCTTGATGATCGAATCGACCGAGGGGAGGATCGTCGGATCGAGCTGGATGCCCTGCTGGCGAAGCGGCCCGGAAAACATCGTCAGGTACATCTGGATCATCGGATAGGCCGCCCGCACCATCGCCGGGCTGTCCTGGTAGACGAGGCCGAACGGAGGCGTGCCGCTCTGAAGCTGGGCCGCCACGGCGGGCAGCGCGGCCAAAGACTCCGAGCCGCTGCCGCGGCCAAGCCAGGCCTGGATCGCTTGCGGGCTGAGCGCAACCGCCAGTTCCTTCTCTGTCAGGCACCACGATGGCATCACCGGGACCGGCTGGGCAAATTGCAGGCTGAAGACTTCGCGTCCGGCTAGTTGCGAGCGCGTGATCATCGGGATCGGCGCATCGGGCGACGCGTCTTTCTTGGCGGCCGCGGCCAGGGCGACGAGCTTCTCCTGGGTCGCCGCGAGGCGTTTCGAGTCGCGGACCTGGACCACGGCAAGGACCTGCGGCAGGGGCGATGCCCCGCCAGCCGGCGCCGCCGAAAAACACCACACATCGCCGAACGGCTGGAGGATGTCGTCTCCAATCTTCAGTCCGATCCGGGCTTCCGCCGCCCCCAACCGTTGCTGGAACTGTTCGGTCTCCTGCGGATCGATCGCCGAGGCGATCGCCAGCCCCTTCTGCCAGGCTGCGGCCAGGTCCAGGCGAAACGCAGCGGCCATGAGGGCGTCCTTCGGGAGCGGGGCCAGGTCCGCGGCGGCAAGCGGCGCCTGCTTCAGCACGCTCACGATCCCCTCCGCTTCGCCATGAACGCCCAGCAGCGTCTTGCTCACGTAGCCGTCGGCGTCCAGCCCGCTGCTGATCGCCAGCGCTGTCAGGTTGCCCAGCCCCAGGGCTTTCAGAACGGGCGCGGCCTGCGGGCCGCCCTGTTCGGAGGCACTGGCAACGAGCGACCGGACGTTGACAAAGGCCAGCATCGCCGGGCGGGCGATGGCCAACCGGTTGCGGACGGCCGAAAGCCAGGCGGGCGGCTGCTGGCCGATTCGCGCCAGCATCCCCTCGACCTGGCCGGCGCCCATGCCGACCAGCAGGTACTTGCCGTGAAGCCCCCAGGTCAGCTCGGGGGCATCGCCGGCCGGCTGCGCGCGATACCAGGTCCGTTCGCCGATCTTGACGGTTTCCACTGCCGGACCGAGCTTCTCCTGTTGCTTGACGATCCGATTCCAGGTCTTCTGGGCGCCGTCGCCGAGACTGATGATCAGCCCACCGGCCAACGCCGGCGGACCGCCGCCGGAGGAAAACTCCATCTTGCTCAAAAACGCCGCGGCCGGCCGGCTGAGCAACTCCATGCCCAGATCGAGCAATTCCGCGGCGGCCTCGCCACTGCCAGCCTGTTTCTTTTCAGCCGCGGAGTGAACCGCGGTCTTGATGATCGGCCCGATCGCGGCCAGGAATTTCCGCACTTCCGGCTCGGCCAGAAGCTGCTCGGTCCGATTCGGGCTGTTGGCGTCCGGCGTGCCGCTGCCGGCGAGGGCGACGTACGCCAGGCAATCGGGCGGAGCGACGGCCGCCATGGCCGGCTCCTCCGGCGCCGGCGGCAAGCCCAACGGAAATCCCAGGCCACTGACCGCGGTCGTAAAGACCACCAGAAACGCGCTGATGCCTGCGTAGCGAGCCATGACTCGACTCCTCTTGAAGAACCCCGGATTGGAACCGCACGAGCCGCGAAACCTGATCGTGACGACAGACCCCCCAGTCAAGCTGCCCCGATCATGACGTGAACGCCGGCCCCCGGATCGTCCGGCCGCTGTTTCGAGCGGTTCGCACCCGGGCATCTAGGCCTTCTGCCCGGTATTCCGGAGGCGGGATCCCGCCGGGCACGTTCAGAGACGCAACAGCGATTTTCATGCTAGCACAACCGCTGGCCGCGTTCCAGCCGGCCAGTCCCTTGTTGCCGGTCGCGGGCGCGTCGCGGATTGGCATTGGCGATCCGGCGCGCTGGTGCATCAGGATGGGAAGGGCGGCAAGTGAACCCTGCTTCCTCGCGTGGCGTCGGCCGGCGGCGTCGCGTATACTGGATCGGCAGGTTTTCTCCACCCGGATCAGGACATCACAAGCCATGACGCTCCGCACCACCGCCGGCGTATTCGCCTTGTTCTTGTACATGGCCCCGTTCGCGGCCGCCGCGCCGCCGGAGCCCTTCGGCGCCGTGCCCAGCGAGCCCCATCTCCGCTGGCACGAGCTGGAGTATTACGGGTTCATCCATTTCACGATCAACACGTTCACTGATCGGGAGTGGGGCGGCGGGGACGAGTCGCCCGGACTGTTCGACCCGAGCGCCTGCGATCCGGAGCAGTGGGCCCGCGTGGCGGCCGGCTCGGGCATGAAGGGATTGATCCTCACGGCCAAGCACCACGACGGCTTCTGCCTCTGGCCGAGCAAGTACACGCAGCACTCGGTCAAGGCGTCGCCCTGGAAGGGCGGCAAGGGCGACCTGGTCGGCGAGCTTGCGGCCGCCTGCAAGAAGCACGGGCTGCTGCTGGGGCTTTACCTCTCGCCCTGGGACCGCAACCACGCCGAGTACGGGCGGCCCGCCTACATCGACGATTACCGCAACCAGTGGCGCGAGCTGTTGACCCGCTATGGGCCGATCTTCGAGACCTGGTACGATGGGGCCAACGGCGGCTCCGGCTACTACGGCGGCGCGAACGAGACGCGGCGGATCGACAACAAGACCTATTACGATTGGATTCCGACCTGGAAGCTGGTCCGCGACCTCCAGCCCGGCTGCATCCGCTTCAGCGACGGCGGTCCGGACATCCGCTGGGTCGGCAACGAACGCGGGCTGGGCTACGATCCCAACTGGTGCACGTTCAATCGCCAGGGGCGGTGGCCCGGCGTCTCCGAGCAGGCCTCGCTCTGGCACGGCGACCGGGGCGGAACCGACTGGGTGCCGGCGGAAGTGGACGTCTCGATCCGGCCGGGCTGGTTCTGGCACGAGTCGCAGAACGACAAGGTCAAGACGCTCGACGAGTTGCTGGAGATCTACTACGCGAGCGTCGGCCGCGGCTGCAACCTGCTGTTGAACGTCCCGCCGGACCGCCGGGGCCTGTTCCACGAGATCGACACCAAGCGGCTCCAGGAACTTGGCGACTACATCCAGCAGACCTTCGCCACGGACCTCGCCAAGGGCAAGCCGGCCAAGGCCGACACCACCTGGGACGATCCGGCGGACTTCGCCGCGGCGAACTTGACCGACGGCGACCGTAAGACGTATTGGGCGGCCGCCGACGGAGCGCGGCGAGCGGTGCTTGAGATCGACTTGGGCGGGCCGGCCACGTTTGACAACATCCGCATCGAGGAGTTCATCCCCCTGGGGCAGCGCGTGGAGGGGTTCGAGATCGACGCCCGAAGCGGCGGCGAGTGGAAAAAAATCGCCGAGGGATTCACGATCGGCCCGCGGCGGATTCTGCGGACGGAGCGCGTGGCGGCCGACGCCGTTCGCGTCAGACTGGTCAAGTGCCTGGCCCCGCCGACGATTTCGACGATCGAGGTCTACAACTCGCCGCAGCGGTAGAGGGGCAGGCACGCCGGTCCGCCCGGCGCTGCCCGAAGTGCGCCGGGGTGTGGATTCTGTCAGCTCGACTCGGGCCGGCGGGCTTCTTCGCTGCCTTCGTAGACGGCCAATTCCTCATGCAGCCGGGCAATCATTTTGCGGATGCCCGCCTTGGTGAAACCTTTCGAGCCGATTGGGTGAGTCTGCTGCAACCGGTCCAATCGCTGTTCGAGCGATCGGATTTCCTCTTGCGCTCGTTGGTATTCGGTGACGTTCGCGATCATATTTCGATCTCCACAAGCCCTTTGCGCCGTCGATCGGCCTCCCGCATGCGACTGAAGACGTCAACCCAGTCGGTCCAGCCTGTTTCGTCCTCAGCAGCAAATATCTCTTCCGGCTGACGCGTGAGGAGCATTTCTTCGAGCTCCAATGCCGACTCGACTCCTTCCTCGATCTGTTGTTCAAAGTCGCTTGGAAGAAGGATAACGGCATCAATGTCGTTCGGCTCCTGCTTCGCAGTAACGAAACTGCCATCCGCCAAGAGACGCTGTGCACCGACCTGTCGCGCCGACTCAACCCAGCGCCGAAGTCGAAGGGTCAATCGGCGTCGTCGGCGACTTGATGCTCCGAATCGAAAGGTGACTTCAGCTAGCGAAGCAAGGTACAAACCTTCAGGCAAGTAGCCATCGCTGCGAAATCGCGGGATTGCCGGATTCTGCATCTCCGTCGAAACTTCTGAGATAGCCAATTCACTATATTTATTCTAGCAGAGGAAGAGATGTATGCGAGCCGCTGTTTTCGCGGGTCGCCGCAGCCAGGTTGGCTCGGTTGGCGACCCCCCCGTCAGACCAGTGGCCGAAAACGGCTCGGACGCGGACAATAAGGGACAATGATGGTAAGGACATCGCCGCGCGGGCGGTTCGCTGCATCACGGCGCGTCCGAACGGCAGGCAAGTCCAACGTCGAGTGATCCCTTATGAGAGTTGCACGCCCAACGCCGCCCAGGTCGAGCGCTTGTCGACGAGCCCTGCTGGCTGCCGCGTGCCTCTTGCTGGTGGCCGCCGGATGCTCGCGCACCGACCGACCCAGCCCGGAGCAACAGCCGATGAACGAAACCATCAGGCAAACCGCCAAGGCCGAACCGGCCGCGCGGCCGCGCGAGGCACAACCCGCCGGCGCGGGCAACCTGGAGACCGCCACGTTTGCCGCCGGCTGCTTCTGGTGCGTCGAGGCCGTTTTTCAACGCTTAAAGGGCGTCGAGTCCGTCGCCTCGGGGTATGCCGGCGGCAAGGTCGCAAGCCCCACCTACGAGCAGGTCTGCACCGGCACAACCGGACACGCCGAGGTCTGCCAGATCACCTACGATCCGCGGCAGATCTGCTACGCAGAGCTGCTCGAGGTCTTCTGGAAGACCCACGACCCGACCACGCTCAACCGCCAGGGAAACGACGTGGGGACCCAGTATCGCTCCGCGATCTTCTACCACTGCGAAGAGCAGGAGAAACTCGCCCAGCAGTACAAAGCGCGACTCGACGCCTCGGGGGCGTTCCCGGCGCCGATCGTTACCGAAATCGCCCCCTTGACGGTTTTCTACGAGGCCGAAGATTATCATCAGAATTACTACCGCGAGAACCCGAGCCAAGGCTATTGCCGGCTGGTCATCGCGCCGAAGATGGAGAAGTTCGAGAGGGTCTTCGCCGAGAAGCTGAAGGGGGAACAACCATGAAGCCCGGTTGTACCCGTCGCCAGCGCCACTGGATGGCGGCCGCAGGGCTTGTTTGACCGATTCGTCGATCGGCCCCGGCGCGGAAGCGGCCGCGCGGACGGCGTTGGCCGCACGGGACGGTGCTGATCTGGAGGGGCAGGCCCGCGGCAAAACGCCAACAGGCTAACGCGGCGCGGCGGCGGTGGGCCGCTCGGCCGTCTCCTCGCCGAGGAACTGGATCGAGGCGATCAGTTGCTCATCGGCGCCTACGACGCGATCGGCCAATTCCCCCTCGACGATGAACACGACGACGAGTTGACGCCCCGCCCGGTCGGCCAGGAGATAATAGGTCCACTGGACGGGGACCTCCGACGCGCTGCCCTCGACAACCACGCGAAGGACGCGATAACCCGACTCGTTGACGCTCTGCCGCGCTGAGGCGAAGCGGCCGAAAGCGGCGCCGAGTCCCGCCTGGATATCCGCCTGGAATTTCGCAAGATTGGAGAGTTTGCCGGGGTCGATCCGCGGCGCCGGCGTGATGTTGCACTGGGCGATGAACTCGCCGCGGTCCACCAGCCGCAGGACGACGGCTTCGGGCTCGTCGCGCGTCACAAACCACCGCCGGTCGTTCAACAGCTGCCAGCCGCCCTGGGGGTCTATATAGCTTAGCCACGTGCTCCCCTCCGACAACTCGAGCGGCAAGTCCGCCAGCGCCTCCTCCGTCAACTGGGGCGACTCGTCGATCGGCGCGATCTTGATCTGCAGCCGGGCGACAATATCCAGTCCGGGGCCGACGTGGCCGATCGAGCGTTTCTCCTGGATCAAGACGCCAAACCAGGTGATCCGCTTGAGCACCAGGTCGAACTGGTACTTTCCGCGGAGCTTGATCTCCGTCGAAACGCCGCTCGCGGCGCCCTGGACATCGCCGCCGAGCTCGACCAGCGCGATCGAATCCCGCACGCTGGCCAGCCTGCTCTCCAGGCGGTTCGTGCTGACCGCGTCCAGCCCGAGCAGCATGGCAATCAGGGCGTCGGCATGACTCCATTTCGCACCGACCGCAACGCGATCGGCGGGAAGCAGCCGGTCGAGCAGGAGCGTATTGGCTTGCAGGTCGACCAGGTCCAGCTCGTCGTGGCTGAGCGGCCCGGCGGGCGAGTAGAGCGTCGCCTTGCCCTCGCGGACGTCGACGGCGACGAGTCGCCGGTCATCGCGAAGCGTTGGGTGGGTTTCTTCCTGGTCCACCTGGATTGCGGCCAGGGCGCGGTCGTAGAACCGCACGGACCGCATCGGGGCCTCCGGCAGAACCGGCACGTTCAGCGATCGCTCGTCGTACTGCAAGTTCGCCAAGACGGCCAGTTTCAGTGGCAGCAGCTCGGTTCCTTTGTCAAGCACCTGGAGGTGGCCCGCCACCTCCAGCGACGCGGTGATCCGGTCGATTGTCCCCGCTGCCCGATTTGACGCCATGGAGACCGATTCGCCTGCCGTCTCCGTCGCCAGGCAGGGCGACCCGATCAGGCAGACGATCACCACAAGGAGGGCTTTCCTTCGATCGTAGCGGGACATGTTGGATTTCCGTTGCGAAAATGGGCTGTCTTCGTCGAGGCCTGCCGGGGGGTGAGGTCAGGCAAAATGTTCCCCGGTTGCTGGCGAATAGAAGGCTGCCGGGGGGAGCCGAGGGCGCGCTCGGGCGGGCCTCTTGGCCATAAATCGACGGGGGCGATTGGCAAAGTTCAACGGAAATGCCGGTTCTCTCGATTCTCCGGCCAGGTTTGTCACCGGCGCTGGAGGCAACCGGCGGCTCGTTCGGTCCGCCGGGGCGGAAGCGGGCCGCACGAAGCGAACAGCTTGCCAGGATGGCTTGTCTTTCGTTGGGGAGCGGCCCGGGCGCGCGGCGCGCAAATCGGATGCCGGACTCTGGCGGGAGGCGAGGAGAGTGACGGGCGAAACCGAATCGGGCCTGGGAACGTATCCAGTGTAGACAGCATCTGTATCTCTGCGTGGATGGATCGCTGCCCGCTGAAGAGAGTTGTTTCAGGAGATTTCGGCGGCACACACCCCCTAAAGTGTGTATCTTTCGGTACTGCGTCCGCCAGCGTGCCGGGAGGAGGTTTCGGCCTGGCGAAAAAAGTCGCTGATTTTTGCAGGGAGTACTTGTCAAAAATACGCCGATCGGATTAGAATGCCGGCGGTTCGGCCCCGTCGGTTGGGACGAGTGATGGAGGCCGGGTGCGAGGTTTCGACGCCGGTGAACTGGGACCTGCGGGACAATGGACGGGGGCCAGCGGTTCGATCCGGAAAGGAACTCGATGATGCACATCGACTACATCCACGCAGCGATTCGGGAGCTCCGCGATCAGCAGGTCCGCTTTGCGCCGCGGGAGAAGAAGCTCGAGCAGGTGGACCGCGCCGAGCTGCTGTTGCACGAATTGGAGGAATCCAAGACTTATACGTACGAGTACCTCTGCTACCGGATTACCAGCTTCCGTCCGGAAGCGCATCCGCACGTTCGCATGCCGGGCGGCGAGGCGATTCACGACTTGCGGCTGTTCGTCGAAGACGTCTCCGACTCCGCCAATCTGCCGGTGGAGGAGGTGGGCGAACCGGTCCTGACGGTCGACGAGTTGAGCCGGCAATTCCAGGTTTCAACCAAGACGATTTCCCGCTGGCGCCGCCAGGGGCTTGTCAGCCGACGATTTTTGTTTGACGGGCGGAAGCGGGTTGGTTTTTTGGAGAGTTCCGTGAGACGATTCGTCCAGCACAACAGGGAACGGGTCCGCCGCGGGGCGCGGTTCAGCCAGTTGACGGCCGAGGAGCGCGGCCGGATCATCGACTATGCGCGGCGGCTTGCCAACAAGGGGGGCTGTCCGGCCGAGGTGACGAAACGCCTGGCCCGGAAGACGGGCCGCAGCGTGGAGACGATTCGGTACACGCTGAAGCAGCATGACCGGGCGAACCCGGACCTGGCGATTTTTGCCGACAAGTCCGGACCTCTCCGCGAGGACACGAAGCAGAGGATCTACCGGAAGTATCGCCGCGGCGAATCGGTGGAGGCGTTGGCGAAGTCGTTCTGCCGGACGAAGACGAGCATCTACCGGATCATCAGCGAGATGCGGGCCAAGCGGATTCTGGAACTGCCGCTGGACTTCATCCCCAACGATGGTTTTCGGTTGATTCGCACGGAGAAGCAGGAGCGGGAGATCTGCGGGCCGATGCCGGCCGGCGAACAGCCGGCGAAGAAGGCCCGGCTTCCCAGCGGTTTGCCGCCGTACCTGGCGAGTCTCTACGAAGTCCCGCTACTCACGCGGGAGCAGGAGATGCACCTGTTTCGGAAGATGAACTACTTGAAGTACCGGGCGTCGCGGCTTCGCGACACGCTCGCTCCGGCCCGCCCAAAAAGCAGCTTGATGGACCAGATCGAGAGGCTCTATGACCAGGTGGTGGCGACGAAGAACGAGATCATCTCGGCCAATCTCCGCCTGGTGGTGTCGATCGCCAAACGGCACGTCGGCCCGGCGGAGAGCTTTTTCGAGCTTGTCAGCGACGGGAACATGTCGCTGATCCGCGCCGTGGAGAAATTCGATTTCGCCCGGGGAAACAAGTTCAGCACGTACGCAAGCTGGGCGATCATGAAGAACTACGCGCGTACGATTCCCGACGAGCATCGGCAGCGCGACCGATTCCGCACGAGCCATTCGGAGATGTTTGGCACTGCCGAAGACGATCGCAGCGACCAGTACGAGCAGGAATCCGCCCAGTTGCAGCGGGAGGCCCAGGTGGAGCGAATTCTGGGCCGCCTCGACCAGCGGGAGCAGCAGATCATCATGAGCCGGTTCGGGTTGAGCCGCGGCGAGGAACCGCGGACCCTGAAGGAAGTGGGGGCCGCGATGGGGGTCACGAAGGAGCGCGTGCGGCAGATTGAGGCCAGGGCGTTGAACAAGCTCCGCAAGGCGGCGGAGGAAGAAAAGATCGAAATTCCTGGACTGGAATAGACCCGCGGGACGAAAAGAGACGAGGCCGGGCTTCGGCTGGGTCTGAGAGTACGCCCCTGGTGGGGGGTTGTTGGATCGGGCGGGATGCCCGGATTGCTCCGGATTTTCTGGCCGCCTCTACGCACGTTCGCTATCTTTGGCGAGGTTCGAGGCTCGATTTTCAGGAGCCGAGAGTGGACGAAACTGGGCCGCCTTCGATTGGGACGGTCAGACAGTGGGATCTGGACCTTGATCCTTGGATTTTGGACCTTGTCTTAATTTTTCGACCTCCGTTGGGCCGCTGGGATGCGAAAACAGGTACTTTTGGCGGTGTGTATCTCCACCCGTTCGGGTGGTTAAAGATTTGGGGTTGTTTTTTTCGGCGGTGTCCGCCTTGCACGCCTTGGGTGGTTGGTTATATTAAATGGTTCGCGTGTTGGGCCTGGCCGCTAGCGTAGCTCAATTGGCAGAGCGGCTGATTTGTAATCAGCAGGTTGTGGGTTCAAGTCCCTCCGCTAGCTCCTGCCGATGACTCTCGGACTTTCCGCCCCCATGGAGAGCCTGGTGAGGGCGAGCAGCGGAGAGTGAGACCGGAATCGTGCCGGCGGACGAGCATGGAACGTTTCTGGGGGGTTTCCCGAGTGGTCAAAGGGGTCAGACTGTAAATCTGATGGCAGTGCCTTCGCAGGTTCAAATCCTGCACCCCCCATTTTTCACAAGTGGTGATTGGCAGGCGGCTCGTCCTCGGGGCGGTGGTGGCCGGCAAAGAGGACAGGAGACAGAGCGGCGGGGCTTCTTTTTGGGAGCCGGGTGATGAGAAGAGAAGAGAGGAAGCGGGTGTAGCTCAATGGTAGAGCCACAGCCTTCCAAGCTGAAGACGAGGGTTCGATTCCCTTCACCCGCTCTTCGGAACCGGCCTCGGCGGACACGCGATGGCAACCCGTAGAGTAAGAACAGGCTGCTGTAGCTCAGTTGGCAGAGCGCGTCCTTGGTAAGGACGAGGTCATGGGTCCGACTCCCATCAGCAGCTCTTTTGTCGGATAGTCCACCGGAATGGTCGATCCAGGTAGTTCGAAGGTACCCGCTTATTTGAATGCAGGGAGAATAGTCTAGAATGGCCAAGGACGTATTTGAACGCACGAAGCCCCATGTCAACGTGGGCACGATTGGGCACATCGACCACGGCAAGACCACGTTGACCGGGGCGATCCTCGCTGTCCAGCAGAAAAAAGGGCTGGCTCGATTCAAGTCCTACGCGGACATCGCCAAGGGCGGCACAGTGCGCGACGCGACGAAGACGGTGACAATCGCCGTCGCCCACGTCGAATATGAGACGGCCAAGCGCCACTATGCCCACATCGACTGCCCGGGGCACGCCGACTTCATCAAGAACATGATCACCGGGGCCGCCCAGATGGACGGCGCGATCCTCGTGGTTTCGGCGGCCGACGGCCCGATGCCGCAGACCCGCGAGCACGTCCTGCTGGCCCGCCAAGTGAACGTGCCCGCCTTGGTGGTGTTCCTCAACAAGTGCGACCTGGTCGACGACGAAGAACTGCTCGAGCTGGTCGAGCTGGAAGTCCGCGAGTTGCTCAGCAGCTACGGCTTCCCCGGCGACGATCTGCCGGTGATACGCGGCGACTCCCTGTCGGCTTACAACAAGCCGGAGGATCCGGACGCGACCAAGTGCATCGCCGAGTTGATGGACGCGATCGACGACTACATCCCCGAGCCGGCCCGCGAGGCGGACAAGCCGTTCCTGATGGCCGTCGAAGACGTATTTTCGATCGAAGGCCGCGGCACGGTCGCCACGGGGCGGATCGAGCGGGGCGTGATCAAGGTCGGCGAGAACGTGGAGATCGTGGGTCTTGCCAAGGAGAGCCGCAAGGTGGTCTGCACGGGCGTCGAGATGTTCAACAAGACGCTCGACGAGGGCATGGCGGGCGATAACGTGGGCTGCCTGCTGCGGGGCGTCAAGCGCGAGGAGATCGAGCGCGGCCAGGTGCTGGCCAAGCCGGGGTCGATCACGCCGCACACGAAGTTCGAGGCCGAGGTCTACGTGCTCTCGAAGGAGGAAGGCGGGCGGCACACGCCGTTTTTCAGCGGCTACCGCCCGCAGTTCTACTTCCGCACCACCGACGTGACCGGCTCGTTGAACCTGCTCGGCGGGGCCGAGATGTGCATGCCCGGCGACAACGTGAAGCTGGCGGTCGAACTGATCAATCCGATCGCCATGGACGAGAACGTTCGCTTCGCGATTCGCGAGGGCGGGCGGACCGTCGGGTCCGGCGTCGTGACAAAAATCCTCGAGTAGGCGGCGGACTGGGCGGGCGAGACGGATCGCCGGGTCCGCGGCCGCTGGCGGCGGGTGGATTTGGCGGTCGCGAGACCCGTGGCGCGGCCCCCGCGGCCGTAGGGGTGTAGCTCAAGTGGTAGAGCACTGGTCTCCAAAACCAGCGGTTGAGAGTTCGAGTCCCTCCGCCCCTGCTTGAAGCGAAATCGTCGCGATCGCTCGGAGGGGCCTGGCGCGCCGCGGCAGGCCGATCCGGAAGCCGGTCGGCGGCGCGACGCTGAGAACCTATCCGAGGGCCGCGGATAGCCGGCGCGGCCGCCAGCGAGCTGAATCGTGGTGGGTTCGGAATCGGCTCCAGAAGACAACCGGGTTGGTCCCTCGGCTCGATCGCCAGCCAGCCGATCGGGCCAACAGAAATAAAGAGCACGCCGGTGAATGCGTTCTTTCAAGAATTGTTTCGGGCAGGCATTTACAAGCGCACCCAGGGCCGCATCGCCCGCCAGGTGACATTCGCCGCGATCGCGGTGTGCTTGGCGGCCGGCCTCTGGCAGCTCTCCAATTCAATGATCGTGTTCGGCCCGCAATGGAGCCTGACGGTTCCCGCCGGATTGCTGCTGGTCGGTTTGTGGGCGACGTACCGGATCGTGAACGTGCCAGGGTTCGCCGATTTCCTGATCGCCGTCGAAGCCGAGATGAACAAGGTCTCCTGGCCCACGCGGGCTGAACTGTATCGGAGTTCCGTGGTTGTGCTGGTGACGATCTTCGTGCTTGCCATGGTTCTGTTTGTATTTGATTTCTTCTGGGGATGGGTATTCAAGATCTTGGGTATTCTCTAACGCGTGCAGGCGCTTGCCGGGGGCGGACCGAAACGCGCCGGCCGTTGAATCCATCGCGGGGCCCGGATGTGACCACGGCCGGTTTGCCAAGGCCAGCCAGAGAGGGACGTCAATCGTGACTGAGGAACGGAACAAGCCGATCGACGACGCGGTCCCGCCGCAACTGCCGGAGGCGGACGCCGACGCGTCCGATGCGGCCGAGACGCCCGCCGTTCCCCCGGCTGCCGGCGATTCGCCAGCCGCGGCCGAGGCGGCGGAAGCCGGCGCGAGGCCGGCCGCCGAGCCGGAAGCGGCTGAGACGGCGGCCACCGAGCCGCAGAGCAGCGCTGCCGAGGTGGAACCGGTCGGGGGCGGGCCCGAAGCGGCCGAGGAGTCGGAAACGAGCGAGACGCCGGCCACCGAGCCGAAAGCGGCCGAGGAGTCGGATACGAGCGAGACGAGCGGCGCCGAGGCGGCCGCCGCCGAGGAGCAGGCCGCCGAGGAGCCCGAGGCTCCGAAAATGGAGTGGTACATCCTCAAGGTGCAGAGCAACCGCGAGGATTCGATCCGCGACGGCCTGATGCGGCGGGTGAAGATTGCCGGGCTGGAAGAGTACTTCGGCGAAGTGATCGTCCCCACCGAGAAGGTCACGGAATTCAAGGGCGGCAAGAAGCGCGTGACGAAGCGGAAGCTGTATCCGGGTTACCTTGTCGTCCAGATGGAGATCAACGAAGACACCTGGTTCCTTGTCCGCGAGACGCCGGGCATCGGCGACTTCACCGGCGCCGCCGGGCGACCGACCCCGATGCTGGAGCACGAAGTCCAGCGAATTCTGGCGAAGAAGGAAGAAAAACAGGACGAAGTCCCCAAGCTCAAGATCGGTTTCAACGCGGGCGACCGCGTGAAGATCAACGAGGGGACGTTCGAGAATTTCGAGGGTGAAGTCCACACGATCGACGAGACCAACGGGCGCGTGACCGTGATGATCAACATTTTCGGGCGGAGCACCCCCGTCGAACTGGAATATTGGCAGATCGAAAGCGTCTAGGCACGAATCATGGCAAAACAGCTTGTAGGCACAGTCAAGTTTCAGGTACCGGGCGGCCAGGCGACCCCCGCTCCGCCGGTGGGTACGGCGCTGGGGCGCTTCGGGATCAATCTTGGCCAGTTCGTTCAGCAGTTCAACGAGCGGACCAAGGAGCAGCAGGGGCTCCGCGTGCCGGTGGTCGTCCGCGTGTTCAACGACCGATCGTTCGAGATGCAGACCAAGAGCCCGGCCGCCGTGGACCTGCTGAAGCAGGCGGCGGGGATTGCCAAGGGTTCGGGAAACGTTCCCCGCGAAAAGGTGGGCACGGTCACCAGGGCGCAAGTTGACGAGATCGTGAAGAGGAAGATGCGGGACCTGAACGCCCGGGACGTGGAACACGCGCGGCGGCTGATCTTCGGCACCGCGCGGAGCATGGGATTGGACATCGTCGACTGAAGATACCGCGGCGCCGAGTCCGCGTCTTGGGCGGCGGGCGCGCGCGGGAGGATTTGCGCGGCCGGATACCGGGTGGCAGTGGGTCCCCGGCGGCCGGGCGGCAGAGAGACGGAATCCGAAAAGGGATCGACGGAGAGATATGGCAAAGAGTTCGAAGCGCATCAGAGGCCTGGTGGCGAAGCTGCCGGGCAAGGGGCCGTTTCCGCTCCCCGAGGCGGTCAAGTTGCTGAAGACGTTCAACAACACGAAGTTCGACCAGACGGTCGAGATCGCCATCCGGTTGGGTATCGACGCCAAGCAGGCGGATCAGCTTGTCCGCGGTTCGGTGGTTCTGCCCCACGGCATCGGGCGGACGCTGCGAGTCGTCGTGTTCGCCAAGGGAGACAAGCTCGACGAGGCAACCGAGGCGGGGGCCGACGAGGTCGGCGGGCCGGAACTGGCCGAGAGGATCAAGGGCGGTTGGACCGATTTCGACGTCTGCATCGCCGCCCCGGACATGATGGGCATCGTCGGGCCGCTGGGCCGGATTCTCGGTCCGCGGGGCCTGATGCCGTCGCCGCGGGCGGGGACCGTCACGCCGGACGTGGGCAAGACGGTTCGGGAATACAAGGCCGGCAAGGTGGAGTTTCGCAACGATTCCGGCGGCAATGTCCACGCGGTGGTCGGAAAACTCAGCTTCGACGGCGAGAAACTCGCGGAGAACATCCAGAGCTTCATCGATTACGTGCAAAGCCTGAAGCCGGCCGCCGTGCGCGGCCAGTACGTCCGCGGCATTTCGATCAGCGCCACGATGAGCCCGGGAGTCCGCCTGGCGTTGTAGACGCGCGAAGCGGGGAAGGGCGGTTCGCGCCGGCGGTCGCCGGACCGGCCGGCGACCCTTTCCCCAAGGTCCAGGCATCCGGCAGCCAAGCAGCACCCACAAGACACACCCGCGGTAAGGGCAGAGCGTGCGATTATGAGCAAGTATGTTAAGAACCTGATTACGGACCACCTCCGCGAGCAGTTGAACGGAGTCGACGCCGCGCTGCTGGTGAACATGGTCGGCATGGACGCCAACGCCAACAATTCCCTCCGCGCCGAGATGGCGGACAAGGGGATCGAGGTATTGGTGGTCAAGAACAGCCTGGCGGCCCGGGCGACGGCCGGAACCTCGCTCGACGGCCTGTTCCAGGGCGTCGCCGGGACGAACGCGATCTGCTGGGGAGCCGACGACATCGTTGCGCTTGCCAAGGAGGTCGTCCGTCTCGGCAAGGACAAGCGCTTCGGTACGTTCGTCGCCCGAGGCGGGATCATGGATGGCGAGCAGCTGACCGCCGAGCAGGTCGAGCAGGTCAGCAGGTGGCCCAGCCGCGAGGAGCAGTTGAGCCTGCTGGTTGGACAGATTCTGGGACCGGGAGCCACGCTGGCGGCCCAGATTTGCGGTCCCGGCGCGACCTTGGCCGGCCAGGTCAAGCAGAAGGGCGAAGGCGAAGATGGCGAAACGGCCGCGTGAGCCCCGGCCGAGAGGGCGCCGCGGCGGCGGAGCGGACCTCGAATTTGACCAAGACACAACCTACAACACTTCATGCGTTGCCGGCGCGACACGGCGCACCATGCCTCCGGCGGCGTCCAAGAAACTCAGAAAGGATGAATGAAACATGTCGACTGATACGGTTACCCGCGAATTTTCTCCGGTTTCCAAGGAATTGGGCGACAAGATCGCCGGCCTGACGCTCAAGGAAGCGAAAGAGCTCAGTGACTACCTCGAAGACGTGCACGGCATCAAGGCCGCCGCCGGCGGCGGCGTGATCATGGCCGCGCCGGCCGAGGCGGCCGAGGCGGCCGTCGAGGAGAAGACCGAGTTTGACGTCGTCCTGGAAGGCTTCGGTGACAAGAAGATCGGCGTGATCAAGGTCGTCCGCGCGGCCACCGGGCTGGGCCTCAAGGAAGCCAAGGACCTGGTCGAGGGCGTTCCTTCGAAGGTCAAGGAGGGCATTTCCAAGGAGGATGCCGAGAAGCTCAAGGCCGAACTGGAAGAGGCGGGCGCGACGGTTTCCATCAAGTAGAGCGGATTCGCAACTGTTCCGATTTTTTCCCAAAGCGGCACCTTCATCGAGGGGACCCGGTGCGGTGCGCTGCTGATTTTGAACGCCCCGGGGGCTTGCCCTGGCACCAGCCCGAACGATCGCGCGCCGCGCGGCGCGCCGATCGGTCCCGGGCTTGCCCCGTACGATCCCGGAAATTCCGCGCCGAAGCAGCGGATTCTCGGCCGGGGGGAAGGTCTGCGCGCTGGCCGGGCCTCTCCAATGGCATTCTGTCTCTTTCGTGACTGATCTGGAGGGTCATTGTCTATGGCTACCACGGCAGAGCGGCGTCTTCAACCCAAGAAAATCCGTCATTTTGGAAGCCTGCAAGCCCCCTACGAAACGCCCGATCTGACTGCGATCCAGACCAAGAGCTACGCCGAGTTCCTCCAGTACGAGACGCACTGGACGAAGCGGAAGGACCAGGGGCTGGAGGGCGTGCTGCGGGAGATCTTCCCGATCGAGAGCTACGACAAGTCGCTCCGGTTGGAGTATCTCCGCTACGAACTCGGCAAGCCGCGCTACGAGCCCGACGAATGCCGCCAGCTCCGTCTGACGTACGGCCGCCCGTTCAAGGTCTGGCTCCGCCTGACGAAGGACCAGCCGATCGAGGAGGAGGTCTACCTCGGCGACATCCCGATCATGCTCGGCGGCGGCGAGTTCATCATCAACGGCGCCGAACGGGTCGTCGTCAGCCAGTTGCACCGCAGCCCGGGAGTCGACTTCGTCTCCGAGATGGAGGCCGGCGAGCGCAAGCTGCATAGCTGCCGCGTGATCCCCGAACGGGGCAGCTGGATCGAGCTGAACGTCACGCGGAAGGAGAGCCTCACGGTCCGCATCGACCAGAGCGGAAAGTTCTCGGCGATGACGCTGCTCCGCGCGATGGACCCGGCGTACAGCGACGACGCGGCGATTCTCAAGGCCTTCTACGAGACCAAGGCGGAGCGGATCGTCGACGGGCGGAGCGCCGCGAAGATCGAAGGCAAGCTGGCCGTTGGCGACGTGATCTATCCGGCGGACAGCGAGCGGGCCGGCGAAGTCATCGTCGAATGCGGCCAGAAGATCACCAAGAACATCGCCGAGAAGATCAGCACGTCCGGATTGAAGTCGATCACGGTGATGGACGACCAGCGGAACCAGCTGTTGCTCAACGCGCTGGCCGACGACACGACATCCAGCCACGAGGAGGCGCTGCTGAGGATTTACCAGCGGCTCCGCCCCGGCAATCCGCCGCAACTGGAGAAGGCCAAGGCCCTGTTCCACGAGAAGTTCTACGATACGAATCGCTACCGGCTCGGCCGGGTGGGGCGGTTTCGCATCAATCGCAAGTTCGGCCTGAGCGTGCCCGAAGAGGAAATGACCCTCCGCCCCGACGATCTGATCGCCGCGATGCGCTACCTGTTGGCGCTCCGCGCCGAGACGGGCACCGCGGAGGTCGACGACATCGACCATCTCGGCAACCGCCGGCTGCGGACGATCGACGAGTTGGCCTCCGACGAGCTGCGCAAGGGGTTCCTCAAGCTCCGCCGCACCGTCCAGGAGCGGATGAGCCTGAAGGACGTGCAGGACATGACGCCGCGGAGCCTGGTCAACCCGAAGAGCGTTTCGGCGGCGATCGAGTACTTCTTCGGCCGCGGCGAACTCTCCCAGGTCGTCGACCAGACGAACCCGCTCTCGATGCTCACGCACGAGCGGCGGCTGTCGGCCCTCGGGCCCGGCGGCTTGAACCGCAAGCGCGCCGGCTTCGAGGTCCGCGATGTGCACATCTCGCACTACGGGAGAATCTGCCCGATCGAGACCCCGGAAGGCACGAACATCGGCCTGATTTCCAGCCTGGCGATCTATGCCAGCGTGGATGAGTACGGCTTCCTTGTGACCCCCTACTGGAAAGTCGTCAAGGGGAAGGTGACCGACGAGATCGTCTGGTTGCGGGCCGACGAGGAGCACGAGGCCCTGCTGGCGCCCGCCGACGCTCTGCTCGGCGACAGCAAGCTTGTCGGCGATACGATCATCGCCCGCTACCGGGGTGATTTTTCCATGGCGCCGACCGATCGTGTGCAGTACATGGACGTGGCGCCGAGCCAGATGATCGGCGTTTCCGCCGGCTTGATCCCGTTCCTCGAACACGACGACGCGAACCGCGCGCTGATGGGCTCGAACATGCAGCGGCAGGCGGTTCCCTTGCTGGTCACCGAACCGCCGCTGGTGGCGACGGGGCTGGAAGTCGACGCCGCCAAGAATTCGAGCATGCTGGTCCGCGCCGCGCGGAAAGGCACGGTGACCTATGTGGACGGCAGCCGGATCGAGATCGGCAGCGACGTCTACAAGCTCCGCAAGTTCGTCGGCTTGAACGAGCGGACTTGCCAGAACCAGAAGCCGATCGTGAAGGTCGGTCAGAAGGTCGACAAGGGCGACGTGATCGCCGACGGGGCGGGGACCTACCACGGAGAACTGGCCCTGGGGCGGAACGTTCTGGGGGCGTTCATGGCCTGGGACGGGTACAACTTCGAGGACGCGATCATCATCAGCGAGGAGCTGGTCCAGAACGACACCTACACGTCGATCCATATCGAGGAATTCGACGTGGAGATTCGCGAGACGAAGCTCGGCAGGGAGGAATTCACGCGCGACATCCCCAACGTCAGCGAGAAAGCCCTGCGGAATCTCGACGAGAACGGCATCGTCCGCGTGGGGACCTACGTGCGGCCCGGCGACATCCTCGTGGGCAAGGTCTCGCCGAAGTCGAAGACCGAGTTGACTCCGGAGGAGAAGCTGCTCCACGCGATCTTCGGCCGGGCGGGGGAAGACGTCAAGAACGACTCGCTCGAAGTCCCCTCGGGGATCGAGGGGATCGTCATCGATACGCAGAAATTCTCCCGCCGGATGAGCCTTTCCGAGGAGGAGCGCAAGGCCTTCGAGGATTCGCTGAAACAGGCCGAGAACGAGGGCAACGCGCGGATCGCCCAGGCCTTCGGCGAGCTCGTCCAGCAGATCGAAGGGGTGCTCAAGAAGCCGCTCACCGACGACGAGGGCCAGCCCTTGGCCGAGGGCCAGGAGCACCGCTTCCTGGCCGAACAGGCGCAGCGGTTCCGCCTGGAGACGCTGGACATCCGCAGCCCCCAGCGGCTCGCCGAGGTCGAGAAGATCTACCAGGAACGCTGGCCGGCGGTCGAGGCGGCGATCGACGCCCGCGACCGGGCGCTGAACTCGATGAAGCGGGGCGACGAGCTCCGCAGCGGCGTGCTGCAAATGGTCAAGGTCTACATTGCCGCCAAGCGGGTGATCTCCGTGGGCGACAAGATGGCCGGGCGCCACGGCAACAAGGGCGTGATCGCCAAGATCCTGCCGATCGAGGACATGCCGTTCCTGCCCGACGGCACGCCGGTCCAGATTCTGCTCAACCCGCTCGGGGTGCCGAGCCGGATGAACGTCGGGCAGATCCTCGAGACGCACCTTGGCTGGGCGGGCGCCGCGCTCGGCTTCCAGGCGATCACGCCGGTCTTCAACGGCGCCAGCGAGGAGGAGATCAACGTGTGCCTCGAAGAGGCCGGCCTGCCGCGGCACGGAAAGGTGCGGCTGTACGACGGGCGGACCGGCGAGGCGATGGAGCAGGAGACGACCGTCGGCTACATCTACATGCTCAAGCTGCACCACCTCGTCGACGACAAGGTCCACGCGCGGAGCACGGGGCCCTACTCGCTGATCACGCAGCAGCCGCTCGGCGGCAAGGCGCGGTTCGGCGGCCAGCGGTTCGGCGAAATGGAAGTCTGGGCGCTGGAAGCCTACGGGGCGGCTTACATCCTCCAGGAGCTGCTGACCGTCAAGAGCGACGACGTCGAGGGGCGCACGAAGATCTACGAATCGATGGTCAAGGGCGAGAACACGCTCGAGGCCGGCACCCCGGCGAGTTTCGATGTTCTAACCAACGAGATTCGGGGCCTGGGCCTGAACATGCAACTCGAGAAAGGGCGCGTGTAGGCGGCCTGCCCCCGGCAAGGACGCGGACCCCGTCAGAAACAGCGACCGCAATCGGTTTTCTCCGGAAAAGGAGTGCCAGCAGTGAGTATTGGCGATAGCTCATACGAACGCGTCAACGATTTCGCTTCCGTGAAGATCAGCCTTGCCCGGCCCCACGACATTCGGAGTTGGTCCTTCGGCGAGGTCAAGAAGCCGGAGACGATCAACTACCGGACCTACCGGCCGGAGAAGGACGGCTTGTTCTGCGAGCGGATTTTCGGCCCGGAGAAGGACTGGGAGTGCGCTTGCGGCAAGTACCGCGGGATGAAGTACAAGGGGATGATCTGCGACCGCTGCGGCGTCAAGATCACCCACAGCCGCGTTCGCCGCAAGCGGATGGGGCACATCGAGCTGGCCGCGCCCGTCGTCCACATCTGGTTCTTCAAGGCCATGCCGAGCCGGCTGGGGACCCTCCTGGGCATGAAGACCACGAGCCTGGAGAAGGTGATCTACTTCCAGGACTACGTCGTCACCGACCCGGGCGACACCCCGCTGAAGGCGCAGCAGCTGCTGACCGAGGAGGAATACCGCAAGGCGCGGATGGAATATCCGGACGGGAGCTTCAAGGCCGACATGGGGGCCGAGGCGATCCGCCGGCTGCTGATGGACCTGGACCTGGTGGAGCTCTCCCGCGCGCTCCGCCGCGACCTGAACGAGACCAACTCGAAGCAGAAGAAGAAGGACCTGATCAACCGCTTGAAGATCGTCGAATCGATCCGCGACAGCGACAACCGCCCCGAGTGGATGGTGCTCGACGTGATCCCGGTGATCCCGCCGGACCTCCGCCCGCTCGTGCTCCTCGATT
>JAAYCB010000001.1 GCA_012744395.1 Pirellulaceae bacterium | reverse complement strand
TTGCCGGCATGCCCGAACCGTTGCCGGGCGAGGTTGCCCCCTCGCGCCAAGCTCTGGCGATTGGCCGCGTTGAGCCGAGCGCCCGGCAGGTCGCCCAGTACGGGCGGCTCGAGCTGGCCGTGGACCTCCGCGCCACCTACGACAACCCATACAATCCGGACGATGTCCGGCTCGACGCGGTGTTCACCGCCCCCTCGGGAAAGCAACTGGCCGTGCCCGGCTTCTTTCTGGTCAAGCACCGGCGCGAAGTCCGCGATGGAAACGAGATCATGACCGCGGAGGACAACGGCACGTGGAAGGTCCGCTTTGCTCCCCGGGAGACGGGCCCGCACCGCTGGAAATTGAAGCTGAAGGATCGCACGGGCGAGGTCGAGGGGGGAGTGGGACGGTTCCAGGCGGTCGCCGGCGCGAGCCCCGGTTTCATTGGCAAGAGCGCTGCCGATCCGCACTACTTGGCGTTTGACAATGGCCAAGGCTATTTCGCCATCGGGCACAACTTGCCGATTTACCACACCACGGGCCAACTGGGCGTGGAGGCGATGAGGAAGTTCGCGGCGGCCGGCGAGAACTTCAACCGCTGGTGGATGTCTTCCCGGGGCCTCGGCATCGAGTGGATGGACAAGCTCGGCTGGTATCGCCAGGACGTGGCCGCGCGGATCGACACGGTGCTGGACCTTGCCGAAGAGCTGGGCCTCTACTACATGATGTGCATGGACACGCATCAGGACTTCCGCGAAGGCGGCTGGCAGAAGAACCCCTTCAATGCGGCAAACGGCGGCCCGTGCGCCTCGCCGGCGGACTGGTTCACCAACCAGGAAGCGCGGAGGCTCTACCGAAACCGCTTGCGCTACACGGTCGCACGCTGGGGATACAGCCCGCACGTCCTCTGCTGGGAGTTCGGCAACGAGTTCGAGGGCTGGGCCGACTCTCCCAACGAGATCAAGCTCCCCTGGCACAAGGAGATGGCCGACTGCCTCCGCCGGATCGATCCCTTCGGGCACTTGATCACCACCAGCTTCTGGGGGCACACCGGGCCGGAAGAGTTCTGGAGCCTGGAGAATATCGACATCGTCCAGACGCACTGTTACACCAACAACGATGGGAACGTGGCCGAACCGGTGCGGCGGTTCTGCCTCCACCAGTGGGAGCGATTCCAGAAGCCCCACATCTTCGGCGAGTTCGGCATCCGCAGCCACACGACGACGGCCGACAAGGACCCGCAAGGCTGGGCGATCCACAATTCGCTCTGGGCCGGGCTGTTCAGCTTCTCCGCCGGCGGGCCGATGCCCTGGTGGCACGAGCAGTATATCGACAAGCTGGACCTGTACTTCCATTTCACCGCCCTGGCCAACTTCACCCGCGAGCTGCCGCTGGGCACGGCGCGCTGGCAGCCGCTCGCCACCGCAGCACCGGAGTTCGTCGACAAGGACCGTACGCCCGAGATCCGCGACGCGGTCGTTGTTCCCATCAATCGCTGGGGAAAACCCGAACAGGACGAGTTCACGATTCTGCCGGACGGGACGGTCGCCGATGGCCGGGCACCGCAGCGGTTGCTCCACGGAGCAGGCCATAGGGACTTGAAGAATCCATCCACGTTTGTCGTGAACTACCCCCGGCAGGGCCGGTTCGTGGTCCACGTGGACAAGGTTTCCCACTCGGGTCTGCTGCGCATCTGGATCGACGGCGATCTGGCTCTCCAGCGCGAGCTGCCTTGTGCGGAGGGTCTCGGCAAGGCGAGTGTCTGGCGGGCGCAATGGAGGCTTTGGGAGACGACGTACGACGAAGACATCGCCATCGGCGTCCCGGCCGGCGAACATCGCATCCGCATCGAGAACTCCGGCAAGGATTGGGTGGCCGTGAACAAGTACACGTTCACCGGCTGCCGGATCGTCGACAGGCCGGATGTGTTGGTCTGCGGCATGAAGACCGGCGAGCTGGCCATGTTATGGCTGCAAAACAGGAGCAGCTCGTGGTACAACCATGCGGGCGGCGGACCGGTGGGCCGCCTCGACCCGTTCGAACTTACCGCCAAGGGACTCGGCGACGGCAAACACCGCCTCGAGTGGTGGGAGACCTGGAAGGGCCGGCTCGAGCGGGCCGAAGAGATCGAAGTCCGCCAGGGACAATGCACACTTGTCGTACCCGGTCTGGCCACGGACGTGGCCCTGAAAATCAAGCCCATCCGGTGATAACCATGAGACAGTGGATGCTCGTTTGCTGGACAGTTTTGCTCCTTGCGCCGCCGGCGCTGGCCGGCCGCGTGCAATTGACGGTCGAGGAACCCTCCGGGGTCGATCGCGAGCAGTGGCCGGTCACCTCCGGCGTCCCGCTGGCGGCGGGAGAATTGCGCGAGGCGCGCCAGGCGGCGCTTGAGGCGGCCGATGGGCGCGCGGTGCCGCTGCAAACCGAGGTCCTCGCGCGCTGGCCCGACGGCTCGATCCGCTGGCTGCTCCTCGACTTCCAGCTCGATCTGGCCGCCGGGGAGAAGAAGCGTTTCACGCTCCGTTACGGGCCGGGCGCGGCGCCCGCGATGGTTGAGCGGCCGATCCGCGTCGAACGCACCGGCGGCAACGTGGCGATCGAGACGGGGCCACTTCGCCTGGCCGGCGGCGTGTGGCTCGATTTGGACGGCGACGGACAGTTCTCGGCTGCGGAGCAACTGGCCGGCGGCGGCCCGGGTTTTGTGCTCACCGACGCCGAGGGCCGCCGGTTCACCGCCTCCGACCCCGACGCCGCACTGGAAGTGGAGCAATCCGGGCCGATCCGCGCGTGCCTCCGCGTGTCGGGGTCGCACGTTTCGGAGCACGGGCGGCGGTTCCGCTACGTCGCGCGGATTCATGCCTACCGCGGCAAGCCGTGGGTGCGGATCTGCTACACGTTCATCAACGACGATCCCGACGCGCTGCTGGCGAAGATCCGCTCGTTGGAACTGGTCGTGCGGCCGGGTTGGGGCCAGCCGGACGGCGGCGCGGTCCTTCTCGACGGCAAGCCCGGCGGTGGAGAACGGCTGTTCCAGATTGACGAGCGCCAGTACGAGGTTGATGGCCGGCCGGCTGGCCGCCGCGGCTGCGGCTGGGCGGCCCTCTCGGGTGAACAGGCCGGGCTGGCCGTTGGCCTCCGCGAGTTCTGGCAGAACTGGCCCAAGAGCATCGAGGCCGCCCCGGGCGAGTTGCGTCTGGGCATCTGTCCCGCCTTGCCTCCGGGCTTGTATGACGGCAAGCCGCTGGAGGAAGAGAACAAGCTGTACTACGCGCTTCGCGGCGGCGTGCACACGTTCAAGGTGGGGGTGGCGCGGACGCACGAGTTGTGGGCGACGTTCTTCCCAGGCCCGGCCGATCCGGCCCGTCTTGCCCGGTTCTTCCGGGCGGCGGAGGAGCCGCTTCTGGCCACGCCCGAGCCGCGGCACGTTTCGGCGAGCCGGGCGCTGGGCGATTTCCCGCCCGCCGATCCGGACCGTCCGGAAAAGTACTGCGGCTACGACGCCTGGCTCGGCCGCGCCCTGGACGCGCATCTGGAGCGCCGCGAGAAGGACCGCGAGTTCGGGATGCTCAATTTCGGCGACTGGTACGGAGAGCGCCGCGTGAACTGGGGCAACCTCGAGTACGACTTGCAGCATGGTCTCTTCCTGCAATATGTCCGTACCGGCCAGCGCCGCTTCTTCCTCCGCGCCGAGCAGGCGGCGCGGCATCACATCGACGTCGACGTGGTCCACGCGACGAATGCGCAGCTCAAGAACCCGTGGGGCGAACCGCCCCAGGTCGGCGACATCTGGCTCCACGCCTGCAATCATACGGGCGGCTACTATGAGAATGCGCCGCTGCCGGTCGAGCGGACCTACCAGATGGGCCACAGCACGAATTTCGGCCATGTCTGGGTGGCCGGCGATCTGGAGTACTACTACCTGACCGGCGACCGCCGCGCCCGCGAAGTCGCCATCGAGATCGCCGACGCGATGGCGCGGCACTGCCCGACGAGCTACGGCACGCACATCCGCAGTCTTGGCTGGCCGATGATCCTGCTGTTGGCGGCGTACGAGGCGACCGGGGACGAGAAGTACCTCGACGCGACGCGACAGGAGTGGGAAGTTCTCAAGCAGAACATCGACTGGCAGCGCGGCTGGGTCGTGCGGTTGGCTGGAGACCACTGCGCTCACGGCGACCGCCGCTGCTACGGAAACGTGCCGTTCATGGAGGGACTGACCGTCAGCGCGCTGGCCCGCTACCACCGGCTGACCAAGGACCCCGAAGTCCTCCGGGCGATCACGGTGGGCATCGACCAGATGATCCGCGAGTGCTGGCAGGAGGAGAAGAAGGTCCTCCGCTACACGGCTTGCCCGAAGATCGGCGACGCCCCAATGGCCCTGTTCCTCGCCGCCGAGGCGATTGCCTACGAGGCGGCCCTGACGGGCAACCAGGAGCACCTGCGGATTCTCCGCGAGGGCGTCCCGGCGGCGCTGCCCAAGGGGAGCGGCGGCGACATCGGCAAGAGCATGGCCCAATTCATCCATTTCGCGCCGTACGCACTCGGCGTTCTGAAAGCAGAGTAGGCGGCGGGCCGGCCCCGCCCCGCGCGGACGGTGGGGGGGGGATTCCGGATGAACGAGAACGCTCAGCGGCTGGCGAGCGGCCGGCGACGGAAGATTCCATTCCTCGCGAATCATCCGAACATCCCGCACCGGCCGGAAAATTTCCAGAAAAGCGCGGGCTCCGTGCCGCGCCCAGCGTGACATTCGTGGGTCCTGGTCGGCCTGACAGCATAGCAGACTGATTCGGCAGTCGACTGCCTCAGGATTCTCCTTCGGGGATAGGACGATGCTTGTCTTGAGTCGCAAAATGGGCGAACGGATCCAGATCGGCCCGGAAATCGAGGTGACCGTGCTCTCGGCGCGAAAGGGCCTCGTCAAGCTCGGCCTGACCGCACCGCAATCGATGAGAATCCGCAGGCACGAGTTGGACGACGCCCGGCCGGCAGGTCACGATCTGGCGTCCCGCTGTCGGGGGGTGCCGGCGGCGACGCCATGAGGCGGTGGCGATCTTCAGACAACGGAAGTCAGCCCCCGCCTGAAGAGCTGCTCTCGCCCAGGTCTGCTGCGTGCCGCTCCGCTGAGTCGGAGCCGGATTGTGCCCGCCCCCGAAGGTGGCAATTCGGCGCGCCGTCCCCTCGTGGCGTCGGGGCCGTTCGAGGGCACCGAGGGCAGACGGTCGGCCCAAGGGGAACCCGTCCGGCCCGCACCCGCTCAGCGCGTGGATTATCACCTATGGTATACTAGAGGATTACCAAAGTCTGAGAAGAATGCGTGACATTTGCGGCTCATTCTCTTCCTAAAAAGGTAGGGGACTCGCCTGGCGTGTCTCGCACCGTGCGCTTTTCATCCCCGAACCCTGTCTGGCCGCCATGTTTGACCAACGCTCGCAGAGAAGATCCATTCGCCGTTTCTGGGACCGCCTCCGCTCACGTCCGGGCAGCTATCGTTATCGGCGTCCGAGCTTCGAGACGCTCGAATCCCGGCAGTTGCTGGCGATCACGTTTCCGGCAATCGCCGACCAGACGGTTTTGGCCGGCGCCCCGCTCCATATCGCCCTCAACGGCGTCGAGAGCGAAGACCACGATCTGGTCTACACGGTGGCCGTCAGCGACGCCAACCTGACCAACGCAACAGTGACCAACCCGCAGCTCGCCGCGGCAATCCCCACGGGCAACCCGAGCATGCGGATCGTGGTCAACGACGCGGACGAGGGGATTGTCGACGGGACGATGGTCTTGGAGTTGTTCGAGGACCTTGTTCCGGAAACGGTCGGCCAGATCACAAGTCTCGTGGACGAGGGGTTCTACGACGGGCTGACGTTCCACCGCGTGATCTCCAATTTCATGATCCAGGGCGGCGACCCCGATGGAGACGGCAGCGGCGGTCCCGGATTCAAGTTCGATGACCAGTTCGACCCTTCCCTCCAGTTCACCAGCGCCGGTGTGCTGGCGATGGCCAACAGCGGCCCGGACACGAACGGCTCGCAGTTCTTCATCACCACCGTACCCACCCGGTGGCTGGACTTTCGCTACACGATCTTCGGCTTCCTGACCGAGGGGAGCGACGTTCTGGAGAGCATCGAGGCGGTCGAGACCGGCTCGAACGACAGGCCGCTCCAGACCGTGACGATGACCAGCGCGACAACCTTCACGGACACCCAGAACGGGGTCTTGCGGCTTTCCGCGCCGAACGGAACGACCGGCACGGCCGAGGTGACCGTCACCGCCACCGACAGCGCCACCGGCGAGACGGCCACGCAGACATTTCAAGTGACCGTGGCGGCCGACAGCACGGCGGAGCCACCGTACCTCGGCGAGATCGAGCCGATCGAGACGACCGCGGGCGTGCCGGTCACCTTCACCATTCCGGTGGTCAACGTGGATGGAGTCCCGCTGACCTACGCCGGCAGCGTCAGCCCGGCCAGCGCGGACCTGGCGCTGACGGTGAACAGTTCGACGGGCGTGGCGACCCTGACGCCCTCGGCCGGCGCGTCGGGCGTCTACAGCATCCAGCTCGGCGTGGTCAGCGGCAGCGCGGCCAACACCACCCCGGACACCCAGTTGGTGCCCGTCTACATCAAGCCCGCCGCGCCGGCCGGCATCGATCTCCTGCCCGCCTACGATACCGGCGCGAGCAACTCCGACAACCTGACGAATCTCAACAACACCGCGGACAAGACGCTCCAGTTCGAGGTCAGCGGCGTTACGTCGGGCGCGACGGTTGAACTGTTCGCCGACGGGGTGTTGATCGGCAGCGCGACGGCCTCCGGCACAACCGTCGTGATTCCCACCAACGGCACGGCAGCACTCGACGACGGCGAAATCGCGATTACGGCCAAGCAGACCCTGGAGGACCAGCAGGTCAGCGTCGGCAACTTGAGCACCACGGTGGACCTGGCGAGCGAGGCCTCGGCGGCCCTGTCGATCGTGGTCGCCACCGCCGGCCCGGAATTCAATTTCACGCCGATCACGACGGCCCGGGAGGGTGTTGAATACACCTGCCAGGTGACAACCGCGACCGCCGCGGGCGGCGCGGTCGCCTACACGCTCACCGAGGCGCCGACCGGGATGATGATCGACGCAAGCACGGGCTTGATCACGTGGACGCCGGCCGAAGGGGAGGAGGCGACCGTGGACGTGACGGTCGCGGCCACCGACGCGGCGGGCAACTCCTCCAGCAAGAGCTACACGATCAGCGTGGCGGGCGCCAACACGGCCGCTCCGGTCCTCACGCCGGCCGCCCCCTCGCTGGGAACCACCGACGAAGACACCGCCAAAACGATCCCCCTCCCGACGTTCATCAACGGCGGCGCCGGAACGACGACAATTACCGATGCCGATGGGGACGCCGTGCTCGGCGGCATCGCCTTGACCTCCGCCACCGGCAACGGCGTCTGGGCTTATGCGACGGACGGCGCGACCTTCACGCCGATCGGCACGGTCTCGCCCACCTCGGCGCTGCTCCTGCCGGCCGGGACCACGCTCCGCTACACGCCGGACGGCAAGAACGGCGAAACGCCCCGGATCACGTACCGCGCTTGGGACGCGACCAGCGGCGCAAGCGGCGACAAGGTGGACACTACGACCAGCGGCGGCGCGACGGCGTTCAGCACTGCCACGGACACCGCGTCCCTAACCGTGGCGAGCGTCAACGACGCGCCGCTGCTCACGCCCGCCAACCCCTCGCTGGGAACGATCGCTCCCGGCGCCGCCAAGACGATCGCCCTTGCGGCGTTCATCAACGGCGGCACGGGAACGACGACGATCGCCGACGCGGACACCGGCGCCGTCGTGGGCGGCATCGCTCTGACCGCCACGACCGGCAGCGGGAGCTGGGCCTACTCGACGGACGGCGCGACCTTTACGTCCGTGGGGACGGTCTCGGCCAGCGCGGCGCTGCTCCTGCCGGCCGGCGCCACGCTCCGCTATACGCCCAGCGGATCGAGCAGCGAGACGGCCACGATCACCTACCGCGCCTGGGATGCGACCACGGGGACGAGCGGCAGCAAGCTCGCCACGACCGCCCACGGCGGCACGACGGCGTTCAGCACCGCCACCGACACGGCGTCGCTCTCGGTCGGCGCCGCGAGTCTCTCCGGTTTCGTCTACATCGACAACAACAACGACGGCCTGCGGACGAGGCCCGATGGCCAGACGCACCTGGGCCTTGCGGGCGTGGCGATCCGGCTGCTGCAAAAGGGGAGCGACGGCACATGGACGGAGGTGGCCGGGAAGTCGCCCGTTCTGACCGGTCCCGACGGATCGTACTCGTTCACGGAGCTTGCCGCGGGGACGTACCGCATTACGGAGGACGGGCCGGCCAATTTCCTCGACGGCATCGATAGCCTGGGAACCGTCGGCGGCACGGCCAGGGGGACGGTCGGCGAAGACTCGTTCGAGGTCGTGCTCGCCGCGGGCGAAAGCGGCAGCGAGTACAACTTCGGCGAGCGCGGGTTGCGCCCCGGGGCCGGCTTCCTGCGGTTCTTCCTGGCCTCCTCCGGTTCGGCCTCCCAGATCATCACGCAACTGAATGCCGCGCCCGCGGTCGATCTGGCCGCCTCCGCCGCGGGAACCGGTCGCCTCACGACCTATCCGATCGGCAGCGCGGCGGTTGCCATCGCCGCCGCGGACGCCGCGATCACCGATGCCGACAGCACGGTGCTGGCATCGATGACGGTCACGATCACCAATCGCCCAGACGGCGACGCGGAAGTCCTCGCGGCCGACACGTCGGGCACGTCGCTCGCCTCCGCGTACAGCAACGGAGTCCTGACGATCACCGGCGCGGCCGACCTGGCCGACTATCAAGCGGTGCTGAAGACCGTCCAATACAGCAACACGGCCTCCTCGCCCCGGACCGGAAACCGCACGATCGAGGTCGTCGTCAACGACGGCGTCGCCAACAGCGCGCCGGCGATCGCCACGGTCGCGGTCACCACGGCCCCGGCCGGCTACTCGATCACCGCCGGCGACAGCCTGATCAGCGCCAGCGAGGCAACCTCGACCCGCTTCACGTTCGCCGGCGCCGAGGTCGGCGCGACCTACAACTACACCGTCACCAGCAGCGGCGGCGGAACTCCCGTGACCGGCAGCGGCACCGTCTCCTCGGCGACCCAGCAGGTTACGGGGATTAACGTCTCCTCGCTCCCCGACGGGACGCTCACCTACAGCGTCACGCTAACCGACAAGAGCGGCCAGACGGGCACCGCGGCGACCGCCACCGCGACCCTGGACAAGACCGCGGCGGCCGGCTACTCGATCACCGCCGGCGCGAGCCAGGTCAGCGCCAGCGAGGCAACCTCGACCCGCTTCACGTTCGCCGGCGCCGAAGTCGGCGCAACCTACAGCTACACCGTCACCAGCAGCGGCGGCGGCGCGGTGCTGACCGGCAGCGGCACGATCGCCTCGGCGGCCCAGCAGGTCAGCGGCATCGACGTCTCCTCGCTCCCCGACGGGACGCTCACCTATAGCGTGGTGCTCATCGATCCGGCCGGCAACACCGGCAGCCCGGCAAAGGCCACCGCCACACTCGACACGATCGCGCCGGCCGACTACTCGATCACCGCCGACGACAGCCAGATCAGCGCCAGCGAGGCCGCGGCAACCAGCTTCACCTTCGCGGGCGCGGAAATCGGCACGATGTACAGTTTCACCGTCACCAGCAGCGGCGGCGGAACGGCCGTGACCGGCAGCGGAACGGTCTCCTCCGCAACCCAGCGGGTGACCGGCATCGATGTCTCGTCCCTCGCCGGCGGAACGCTCACCTATAGCGTGACGCTGACCGACAAGGCCGGCAACGCCGGCAGCCCGGCCACGGCCACCGCCACGCTCGAGGGCGCCCCGCTAGACTACACAATCACCGCCAACGACAGCCTCGTCAATGCCACCGAGGCCGTGGCGACCGGTTTCACATTTGCGGGCGCGGAAGTCGGCGCAACGTACAGCTACACCGTCACCAGCAGCGGCGGCAGCGCCGTGATTTCGGGCAGCGGGACGATCGCCTCGGCAACCGAGCAGGTCAGCGGCATCGACGTCTCCTCGCTCCCCGACGGGACACTCACCTTCAGCGCAACGCTCACCGATACAAACGGCAACACCGGCAGCATCGTGACCGCCACCGCGACGCTCGACAAGACCGCCCCGGCCGGCTATTCGATCACCGCCGACGACAGCCTGATCGGCGCGAGCGAGGCCGCGGCCACCAGCTTCACCTTCGCCGATGCCGAAATCGGCGCTACCTACAGCTACACGATCACCAGCGACGCCGGCGGAGCGGAGGTGACCGGCGGCGGGACGATCGCCTCGGCAACCGAGCAGGTCAGCGGC
>JAAYCB010000073.1 GCA_012744395.1 Pirellulaceae bacterium | reverse complement strand
GAGATGCGGATTCAAGCCCCGGAAACCCGGCGGTGCGGCGAGATTGAAGATCATGCAAGCTCATTGGTAGGATGGGCATTCCTGCCCGTCGTGCTTTGTCGGGCGGGAACGCCCAACCTACATCATTGAAGGAACCCTGACAGCATTTCTGAAATGGACCACTTAGTTCCTCGCGAGCGAGAGCGATCCCCGCGCCGGCGTTTGTCGAGGCAAGTGCCAATCTGGATTGACACGCGGCGGACCAGCCGCTAGTCTTCCCACCCTGATTTTCCGTCCGGCTCCTCCGCCGGACTGGTCCGTCTGCGCGGCGTTCCAGACGGACACGTGCCAAGCCCCGGCGGCGGCCGCGGGTTTGCCATCGCGCCTCGGATTCCGGTTCTGCCGGGTTGGGAAGTCGTTGCATGTGGAATCTGGCAGTGGGCGGGCGGATGCTCCTGGTGGCCACCCTGGCCGCGGCGATCGGCTGCTCGCCGATTCGTCACCAGAAGGAATCGTCCCCCTTGTCCCCGGCGCGGATGTCGGCCGACAGCGTGATCCTCGACGTGTATTTCGTCCGCTGCCCGTTCGGCGATCCGGTCGTCAACGAACAGTTGTGGCCCGAGGTCGACGAGCAGCAGATTCCCATCGAAACCCGCCGCCGGCTGGCGCAGAACGGATTTCGCGCGGGCGTGGTCGGCGGGCAGATACCGCTGGCCCTCTCGCAGCTCCTTCAGCTCAAGGACCAACCGGCCGAAAGCACCGCCACCCTGACGACCAACGTGGCCGACGTCGGCGACCAGCAGGGACCGATGTGGAGCCATAAGCAGCTCCGCGCCGGCAAGCGGAGCGAGATCGTGACCTCGGAAATCTACGACCAGCTGGCCGTGCTCAAGCGGGAGGACGGCGGGGTGTGCGGGCGGACCTACGAGAAGGCCCAGGGGGTGGTCGCGATCCGCGCCCTGCCAGCCGGCGACGGCCGGGTCCGCCTCGAGCTTCTTCCCGAACTCCATCACGGCGAGGTGCGGCGGAGTTTCTCCGGAAGTGGCGGCGCGTGGCGCGTCGACCTGGCCCGCCCCAAATGCAGCCTGGACGAGATGGCGATCCTGGCCGACCTGGCCGCCGGCCAGATGGTCCTGCTCACCAGCCTGCCGAACCGCCCCGGAAGCCTGGGGCACCACTTCCTCACCACCGAATCCTCCGGCAAATTGGAGCAGAAGCTCCTCATCATCCGCCTCTCGCAGACCCAGCACGACGGGCTCTTCGAACCCTCGACGCTGCCCCTCGACAAAATGCTGTAAGCCGCGCGCTCCTCCCACAGAACCCTCAATGCGAGCCCCCTGCGCCGCGCCGCCAACCCTCCCCCGGGGAGGCTTTGTCGCGGACACATGCGGCGGAAGGGCCCTTCTCTTCAATCTCGATCGGCCCTTGAGGCGATCCCATCCGCCGGCGTGCGGTGCCACAGCAAGCGCCAATAGGCCGCGTCCGTCTCGAACGGGCCGAGGGGGTCCTTGGCCGGATCGAAGCCCTCGGGCAGAATGCCGAACCGCTTCATCCAGCGGACATAATGCTCGTTCGGACGCCAGCCCGGCAAGCCCCAGCGGCCGGCCTCCGCCTGCCGCGCCCCAGCGGCCTGGACGGCTTGGAGGATCGCCAGGTAGTCGGGGTCTTGCGTGTCGCCAAAGACGGCCAGCGGCAGCATAAGGACAACGGCAAGGGAGAACCGCTTGGACATCGCATCGTCTCCTGGCTGATCACGCGTCGCGATAATCGCCGGCAATCCCGGTCACGGCCAGCCCGCGGGCAGAGCGGACAACACGGCCAACCTGCTTTCG
>JAAYCB010000072.1 GCA_012744395.1 Pirellulaceae bacterium | reverse complement strand
TGTCGCTCTTCGCCCGGGCGAGCCGGCCGCGGTCCATCGCGTACAGGTGGGCATACTCGCGGACCGACGGAAAGGGGCGCGTGGCCTGGCGCTCGAACTGGATTCGCAGCAGGTTGAGCACGTCCACGCGCGGCAGAATCTCATCGAGGCTGTAGGAGTACTCGACTCCCAGTTCGGTCCAGCGGGGCGAGACAAGCGTCGACGGCCCGCAGACAATCACGTTTGCTCCGAGCGCTTTCAGCCCCCAGATGTTCGAGCGGGCGGTGCGGCTGTGGGCGATGTCGCCCACCAGGGCCACCGTCAGACCCGAAAGGCCCCCGCGGCGCTGGCGGATCGTGAGGATGTCGAGCAGGCCCTGGGTCGGGTGTTCGTGCGGCCCGTCGCCCGCATTGATCACGCAACAATTGAGATTCTGAGCCAGCAGGTGCGGCGTGCCGGGCGTGCGGTGCCGGACAACCATCACGTCGGCCCCCATCGCTTCGATGTTCTTGGCGGTGTCGATCACCGTCTCGCCCTTGGAGAGGCTGCTCGTCGCGGCGGAGAAGTCGATCGTGTCGGCCCCCAGACGCCGGGCGGCCAACGAGAAGCTGGTCCGCGTCCGCGTCGAATTCTCGAAGAACAGGTTGCAGCTTGTCACGCCCGTCAGCAGCGGCACGCGGCGCTTTCCAGACACCAGGGCCCCTTTGAAAATCTCGGCCTTGTCGAGGATCGCCGTAATCTCCTCGGCCGTAAGCCCTTCCAGCCCCAGCAAGTGCCGCCGCCGCCAGCATGTGGGGAGCGGCCCCAACTCGACTGCGTTGTCCGTCATGGCATCGCCTCATCTGGGAGGTGGAACACTCGCCGGGCGCGACCGGCATCCCGCGCGCGGACGTTTGGCCGATTCTACCACCGCGGCCCAAAGCTGCAAGCGGGGGCAAGGCCGGCAACGCCCGCTCACATCACCCGCCAGCGGCGGTTGAACAATCCGATCATCGAACGGGCCAGCGCCAGGTCGACCACCGCGTAGAACCCCAGGAAGAGGAAGCTCGTCAGGTCCCACCATCCGGTCCCGGCCCCGGCCCCGGCCCCGGCCCCGGCCGCCGCCACGCCGCCGAGGGGGAGGCTGAAGGCCGCCGCGAACGGGCTGACAAACAGCGCATGGCGGAGCCCCAGCGTCAGCGGCCGGCCCGGGTAGAACGCGTCGGCGAAGACCTTCACCGCAATCGGCGCCGCGAACAGCACGATCACCGCCAGATACGACGCCATCAGGCTGATCGGCGTCCGCCGGAACAGCAGCGACGAAAACATGCCGAGCGTCGTCGTCGTCAGGCAGGTCACCAGGATCACGGCCAGGTAGAGAACCATCGTCGGCGTGTCGCGCCAATACGTCCACGGCGGGAGAAGCCATGCCAGAAGCAGCGGCCAGACCAGGAAACTCGTCAGAACCACCGACACCCGCAGGCTCGAATAGAGCTTGCCCGAAAGAATCTGCCAGGGAGACAGCGTCGTCGTCAGCAGCAATTCCAGCGTTTGCCGCTCCCGCTCGTTGGTCACGCTGCCGGCGGCGAACACCGGGCCGACCAGCATGTTGAACAGCAGCACGTAACTGACGTACCAGGGGGCCCAAGCCGGCTTGATGTACAGGCAGACCGCCATGATCAACAGCGCCAGCGCCATGCTCAACTGGATCACCAGCCTGAGCATCAATGTGCCGTGGCCGAACAGCTCGCTGCGGATCTCCTTGTCGAAGACCGGGTTCACCCCGTCGGACATGAAGTCGGACCGTTTCGGCGGCGCAAACAGGTTGTCGGGAAACTGATCGCTGCGGATCACCATCCCGATCGCTTCCCGCTGCTCTTCCTCCAGGTCGACCACCTCCTGGGCCTCCGCTCCGACGTCGGGCGGATGCATCAGGCGCTTGCTGATCGCCGCCATCAGAACGGCGCAGACCACCAGGCAGCCGGACGGAAAGACCCCCAGCAGGGCCAGCAAGCGAATTGCCGCGAGGTCCTGGAAGACGCCATAGAACAGGACTCCCAACAGGGCCATCGGCAGGATGATCAGGTAGGAGACGAGCTGGGCGGCGACCGTCCGCGGAAAGTAGCTGCTCGCCGCCATGCTGATCATTCCGAACGTGAGCACCGAGGCGGCCATCGCCACGTAGGTCGCCAGCACCTCGGTGTAGTGCACCCCGCCCAGCGGCAGGCAAAGCATCACGATCGGCAGCGAACAGAACACCAGAACCGCCAGGTGGACCATCGCCGCCAGCAGCTTGCCGAGGACAATCGCCGCGGGGCGCATCGGGCTGGCCAGCAGCATCTCGTAGGTCTTCTTCTCCTTCTCCCCGGTGATCGTGCCCGCCGCAACGCTCGGAGTGATCAGCGAAAGCAGCACATACTGGCCCAGAAAGAACATGTTCACCAGCCGCTGGGCCTCCGCCGGGCGCTCCCGCAAATCCAGCCGATCGACTTGCGGCCAGGCCGCGTAGACCACGATCCCCAGCAGGGCCACGTAGGCGAACAGCAGGACGAACGCCCGCGGCATCCGCAGGCTGACCAGCAGTTCGCGTTGCAGGACTGGATTGTCGAGGAGAAACATGCGCGAGACGCCAGGTTGCAGCGTTGCGGCGTTCCAGGGGCCAAACCTCTCGCCGAGTCTCTCCCCGACTTGCGTCTGGCGTCGCGGAGAGATCGGCATCCAGGGGACAGGCGCCTTCAGGCCACGGCGCCCTTGGTTACAAGCATGAACACGTCTTCCAGCGTAGGCTCCTTGTCGGCAAACGAGACCATCCGCACCCCCTCCGCCAGGAGCCGCTCGAGCAGGGCCGCGATCTGTTCGTCGCCGGCCTCCAACTCCACGCTGACTTTGCTGTTTTCAACTCGCACCTGGCGGGTCTCCGGCAGGCTGCGGAGGATCGACAGGCCGGCGTCCTGATTCTTCAGGAAACGGATCACAACCGTCCGATTGCCGCGAATCCGGCGGTAGACCTCGTCGATCGGGCCGTGCATCAGCAACCGCCCGCGTTCGATGATCCCGATCGACGTGCAGCAATCGGCCAACTCGGTAAGGATGTGGCTGGAGATCAGGATCGTCTTGCCCATCCGCCGCAACTCCTTCAGCAGCGCCTTGACCTCGACCCGCGCGCGGGGGTCGAGGCCGCTGGCCGGCTCGTCCAGGATCAGGACGGGTGGATCGTGGACGAGCGTCTTCGCCAGGCAGAGCCGCTGCTTCATCCCCCGCGAGAGCCCATTGACGAAATCGTTGCGCTTCTCCGTCAGGTCGAGCAGTTCCAGAACGTCGCCGATCACCTGCTTGCGGCCCGTCTTCGGAATCTGGTAGGCGACGGCGAAGAAGTCGAGGAACTCCCAGACCTTCATGCCGTCGTAGACGCCGAAGCTGTCGGGCATGTAGCCGATGCTCCGGCGGACTTCCAGCGGGCGCCGGGTGACGCTGTGGCCGTTGACGACCCCCTCGCCGCCGGTGGCCTTCAAGAGCGTGGCCAGGAAGCGGATCGAAGTGCTCTTGCCCGCGCCGTTCGGACCGATGAACCCGAACATCTCGCCCGGCGCGATCTTGAGGTTCAAGTGGTCCACGGCGACCAGGTCGCCGTAATGCTTCGTGAAGTCGATCAGTTCGATCATCGGCGGGGAAGAGGCGGCAGGTAGAGGGAAAGCCGCGAGCCGTGTTCGGCACGGGCAACGGGCTCCGTCCCGGACATGTCGTTGGCGCCCACGCACGCTTCAAGGTAGCCCGCGGCTTGCAGCCTGTCACCCTCCCGCCTCACAACTCGGCGAAGTTCTTCAACAGCCGCAGCCCCGCCGCCTGGCTCTTCTCCGGGTGGAACTGCGTGGCGAAGAGGTTGCCGCGCCAGACCATCGCGCAAAACGGCGCGTGGTAGTCGGTCTCCACTGCGACGACGTCCTGGTCCTCGGGCACAACGTAATACGAGTGGACAAAATAGAAATACGTGCCTTGCTCGATCCCCTCGAGGATCGGCGCCCGACGCCGGATGATCGCCTGGTTCCAGCCGATATGGGGCACGCTGTAGTCGGGCGGCAGCCGGAACCGGACCACCTCGCCGCGGAGCGCGCCGAGGCCGTCGTGCCGGCCGTTTTCGCAGCTCCGCTGGAAGAGCAATTGGAGACCGAGACAGATTCCCAGGAAAGGCTTGCCGGAATCGATCGACTCCAGAATCGGCCGGGCCAGCCCGAGCCGCTGGATTTCGGCGATCGCGTTTTCGAAGGCTCCCACGCCCGGCAAAACAAGCTTGGATGCCCCGCGGACCGTTTGCGGGTCGCTTGTCACCGTGGCGGCATGGCCGACCTTCTCGAACCCCTTCTGCACGCTCCGCAGATTGCCCATTCCGTAGTCGATGATCGCGATCATGAAATGCCGATCCGCTTGCGAGTCGCTTCCCAGAGCTGATAAAGGGGATTTCCCTTGGAGGCGACCGGGGGCAATCCCCGGTGGCCGACTGGAGCGCCGCTAGACCGCTCCGACCATGGAGCCTTTCTTCCGTATCGCGATCACCTCGCGCTCGATGCTTGGCGGCAGTCGGCGATAGCGGGCGAATTCCAGGCTGAAGGTGCCCTGACCTTGGGTCATGCTCCGCAGGTCGGTGGAATAGCCGAAGGTCTCCGACAGGGGGACCTCGCCCTCGATCCGCGCGGTGGGGCCCGAGGCGGACGTGGCGGTGACCATCCCGCGGCGGCCCGTCAGGTCGCCGACGACGGCGCCCTGGAAGTCGCTCGGGCATTCGATCTCGATGTTCATCACCGGTTCGAGCAGGACCGGCCTGGTTTTCGAGAACGTCTCGCGCATCGTCGTCGCGGCGCAGATTTGGAACGCCAGGTCGGAGCTGTCGACCTCGTGATACGAACCGTCTTCGAGGACCACGTGGAGTCCGACCACGGGATATCCCGCCACGGGCCCCTTGACGATCCCCTGGCGGAATCCTTTCTCGACGGCGGGGATGTACTGGCGGGGGATGCGGCCGCCGGTGACGCAGTCCTCGAAGAGGAACGCTTCCTCCTGGGAGGGATCGAGGGGCAGCAGTCTGCCCACGATGTGGGCGAACTGCCCGGCGCCGCCCGACTGCTTCTTGTGGCGAACGTCGAACCGGGCTTCCTGCGTGGGAGCCTCGCGGTAGTTGACCTTGGGCGGTCCGACGGCGACCAGGACCCGGTGCTCGCGGCGGATCCGCTCGACGTAGACCTCCAGGTGCAGCTCGCCCATGCCGGCGAGCAATGTCTCGCCGGTCTCCTCGTCCGTCGAGACCCGCAGCGTCGGATCCTCGCGGCGGAAGCGGTGCAGCGCTTTAGCCAGCCGTTCCGCCCCCCCGCGATCGGCCGGTGCAATCGCGATCTGGATGACCGGTTCGGGCACGAACATGCTTTGCAGCGTGCAGTAGGGGTATTCCGCGGCATAGGTGTCGCCGCTGGCGCAGTCGACTCCGAGCACGGCCACGATGTCGCCGGCCAGCGCCTCGTCGATGTCTTCCCGCTCGTCGGCGTGCATCCGCACAATCCGGCTGAACCGCTCCTTGCGCCCGGTCCGCTGGTTGAAATAGGTCTCGCCTTTGGCAAGGCGTCCCTGGTAGATCCGCATGAACGTCAAGGCGCCGTACGGGTCTTCGACGATCTTGAACGCCATCGCCACGGTCGGCTTGTCGGGCGAGGGCTCGAGGCGGATCTTCGCCTCGGTCTGGCCGTGAACCAGGGCCTGGCTTTCGCAATCCAGCGGCGAGGGGAGATACTGGACGACCGCGTCGAGCAGCGCCTGGACGCCCTTGTTGCGGTAGGCGGTTCCGAGGAACACCGGCGTGAATTGCTCACCCTGAACGGCGGAGCGGACCACCGCGTGGATCATCGCCTCGGGCACTTCCTCCTCGGCCAGCAAGAGTTCCATCAACTCGTCGCTGTACATCGCCAGCGCTTCGAGCAGCTCCTGCCGGCTGCGGCGGACCTCCTCCTCCATCGACGGGGGGACGTCTTCGATCCGCACCTGCTCGCCCAGCGGGCCGTCGAAATACAGCGCCTTGCGGGTCACCAGGTCGACCACGCCCGCGAAACGCGCTTCCGACCCGATCGGCCGCTGCATCAACATCGCGTCGCAGCCGAGCTTGTCCCGCAACTGGCGGACGACGGCATCCGGATTGGCGCCGGTGCGGTCCATCTTGTTGATGAAGGCCACGCGGGGGATATGGTAGCGGTGCATCTGGCGATCGATCGTGATCGACTGGGCCTGGACTCCGCCGACCGCGCACAGCACGAGCACGGCGCCGTCGAGGACCCGCAGGCTGCGTTCCACTTCGACGGTGAAGTCGACGTGGCCCGGCGTGTCGATCAGATTGATCCGCGCGGCTTTCCATTGGACCGTCGTAGCGGCGCTGGTGATCGTGATCCCGCGCTCCTTCTCCAGGTCCATGTGGTCCATCGTCGCGCCTTCCCCACGAACCTCCTGGACCCGGTGGATGCGGCCGGCGTAGTAGAGAATCCGCTCGCTCAGGGTCGTCTTGCCCGAGTCGATGTGCGCCGAGATGCCGATATTGCGTAAGTTGGTCAGCGAATTCCGCATGGTCGTTATGTGCAAGGGGTTGAAGCGGCGAACGCTGCAATCCCACCGGTTGCACTCGTTCCCGCCGGCGGTTGCCCGTTCTGTCGAGCCCTACATTCTATCAAGCCGCTGCGGCTTCCTCCACAGCCACGATCGCAAGTTTTTCGCTTTTGCCCCCTCGTGAAGCCAGCTGGCCGTCTTGACCGTTGCCTGGACCGCCAGCCTGGGCATTCCCGGATGGCTGCCGCCGTCGGGTGGCTCCCCCCTCGCGGTCGCTGCTCTGGGGGCCGGCCGGGGCCCTGCCGCGGTCCATGCGGTGAGCCTGCCTCGCCGGTCCGCCTGCGGCATTGCCGATCGGATTGGCAATCTCCTCCCTGATTCTAGGCGTGATTCCCTATCTGGCCATTACCCCCACGGGTCGGATTCTCCGGCTGGCTGGTCACGATCCCCTGCAACACGCCCTTTCGATCGCGCCGCGTGCGCTCGGCGCGATGGCCAGATCCGCTTGCCGCTGTGACCTGGGGCCTGGATGAAGCGCTGGGCATGCCCACCCGGCTGGCGGTCTGGGAGCGGGACGAAGGTTCCCAAGCTGGGGCTGGGGAACCAGGATTGGGCTGGAGCTGGGGAACCAGGGGCACACCGGAGTTGGGGAACCAGCAAGGGGCTGGAGCTGGGCCGTCGGGCGCAAGGCCGGCCCGGGCGGCGTCAACTGTAGAGTTCGATCGCTTTGACAATCTCGCCGAGATCGTTGGGGACGACGACGGCCCGGTTGGCGAACGCCGCGCGGCGGACGCCCCGCTTGCCGAGGACGTCGTTGAACAGTTGCTGGTCGGTCGTGTGGTAGGCGACGGTCGCGGTCGGGTCTTTGAGTTGGTGCCCGGTGAGAATGCAGACCACGCGCTGGTCGCGCCCGATCACGCCCTGCTCGACGAGCTGCTTCGCTCCGGCCACGCTGGCAGCGCTGGCCGGCTCGCATCCGATGCCGCCCGCCCCGACCTGGGCCTTGGCGTCGAGAATCTCCTGGTCGGTGGCCTCGCGGACGACGCCATCGCAGACATCCAGTGCGCGGAGGCACTTTTCGAGGTTCACCGGCCGGTTGATTTCAATCGCGCTGGCGATCGTTTCAGCGCGGCGGCCCTCGGCGTCCATCTGATCGTAGAACCCCTTCACGAGGCGCGGATCGGTGCGGCCGCCATTCCAGCGCAGGCCGCTCGTCCCGACGAGACGGTTGAGCGTGTTCGCGCCGGCGGCGTTGACGATCGCCAAGCGGGGAATCCGGTCAATCAGCCCGAGTTGTTCGAGTTCCATGAACGCCTTGCCGAAAGCGCTGGAATTGCCCAGATTGCCGCCGGGGACAACGATCCAATCAGGCACTTCCCAGCCGAGCGATTCCAGCACGCGGAACATGATCGTCTTCTGCCCCTCGAGCCGGAACGGGTTGACGCTGTTGACAAGGTAGATTCCCAACTGCTGGGAGACTTCCTTGACCCGCGCCATGGCGTCGTCGAAGTCGCCGCTGATCTGCACGGTCAGCGCGCCGTAGTCGAGCGCCTGGGAGAGTTTTCCGTAGGCGATCTTGCCGGACCCGACGAAGATCACCGCCCGCATGAGCTTCGTCACGGAGCAGTATAGCGCCAGCGACGCGCTGGTGTTGCCGGTCGAGGCGCAGGCAGCCCGGCGGGCCCCCACGAACCGGGCGTGGCTGAAGGCCGCGGACATTCCGTTGTCTTTAAAACTGCCCGAAGGATTCATCCCTTCGTATTGCAGGAACAGCCTCCCCGGGGAGAGACCGACATACTTCGCCACCGCGTCGGCCGCTTGCAGCAGCGTCTGGCCCTCGCCGATCGTCACGCAGGTCTCGACCGGCACGAAAGGCAGCAGTTCGTGAAAACGCCACACCCCGCTGAGGCAATGGGGATCGCCGCGACGAGACCACTTCTGCTCGAACCAGCGAAGCGAGGGCGGCACGGAAAGGCGATCCCAGTCATAAGCCACATCAAGCAGGCTGCCACAGTCTGGGCAGGCGACGTGGACTTCGTTGACCCCGAAAGTGGCCCCGCAGTCTGGCGAAACGCACCGCTGAAAAGAGGCGTCTGGCTGGCTAATTTCCCGAACTCTCTCTGCTGAAGGTTTCTGGAAGTGGGAAGCCGGCATCCGAGACGATCCCTCGGAACCGACCCACCATCGTAAAGGAGCGTTCCGCGCGCATCAAGGCGAGCACGCGCGGGAAGGCCGTGGCGGCCGGTTGCCTCTGGCAGCGTCGCGGGGCCGTTTTGGCCGGCGGGCCGGGCCCTCCAGTCTTCGTTCGCGGCCTCGGGCGCGAGGCCGCGATGCCGGCTGTGCGTCGCGTCTCCGGCCGCGACCGGAATGCCTTGCGCAACTTGTGTTTCGCCAACAGTTTGCGCAGCCAAAAAAATCGTTCCCCGGGGCCCGCGACGGGCTCTTTCCAGGGGCTCGTTTCGTTGACAATAGACCTGCCGCGTCTTAGAATGGGGGTTCTGCGGTTTCCCGTTGAGGGAAGAGCGAAGCAACGTGTTTCCGAGAGGCAGACCGATGAAGAAGTCGGAGATGAACGTTTACAGGGAGCGGCTCCTCGCGCTGCGCGCGCGGCTCCAGGGCGACGTCAGCCAAATGGCCAACAGCGCGTTGAACAAGAATCGCTCAGAATCCAACGGCGATCTGTCGAGTATGCCGATCCACATGGCGGACCTGGGGACCGACAACTTCGAGCAGGAGTTCACGCTCACGTTGATGGAGTCGGGAGGCGGTACGCTCCAATTGATCGAGTCGGCCTTGGAGCGGATTGAGGACGGTGTCTACGGGCAATGCGAGGAATGCGGCGCGCGAATTCCCAAGACGCGGCTGAACGCCCTGCCGTTTGCCACGATGTGCGTCAAATGTGCATCGCAACTCGAAGCGCGCGACTGAACTGCCAGCCGCCGCCGGAAGGAACCGCGATGCGAAGCGCCCCGCTGAGTCGCTACCTGGTGTTCTTCACGATCGCAATCCTCGGCTGTTCGTTGGACCTGGCCACCAAGCAATGGATTTTCGCCAGCCTGGGCCTGCCTGGAGAACAGGAGGTCTGGTGGCTGTGGCAGGATGTCTTCGGCTTCCAGACAAGCCTCAACGAGGGCGCATTGTTCGGCATCGGGCAGGGGCGGGTCAGCCTCTTCGCCGCGATGTCGGTCGCCGCCGCCGTGGCCATCTTCCTCTGGCTGTTTGTCGCCGGAGCCGCCCGCGAGTGGCTGCTGACGATCGCCTGCGGGTTTGTCAGCGCGGGAATCTTCGGCAATCTCTACGATCGCCTCGGTCTTCCGGGCCTTTCCTGGAACTATGCCAACCCGCTCCACGAAGTCGGCGATCGCGTGTTCGCCGTGCGAGACTGGATTCTTGTGATGATCGGCCGCTGGCCGTGGCCGACCTTCAACCTGGCCGATAGCATGCTTGTCGTCGGCGCGGGGCTGATCACGATCCACGTGATCTGGTTCGATACGGCAGTGAAAAAACCTTCGTAACATGGAAGCCTTCGCGGTTTTCACGAGTTGGCGATTCCCGGGTCGAACGGCAAGCTGAAGAGCCTGGCGATGGCGTTGATTGAACTGGTGGATGTGGAGAAAGTCTATCAGCTTGACCAGACCGAGGTGGCAGCGCTCTGCGGGGTGTCGCTGACGATCGAGCGGGGGGAGTTCGTGGCCGTGATGGGGCCGAGCGGTTCGGGCAAGTCGACGTTGATGAACACCATGGGGTGCCTCGACCACCCCACCCGGGGAGAGTATCGGCTCGACGGCGCGGAGGTGACCCGGATGTCGGCCAATCGGCGGGCCGATCTGCGGAACGCCAAGATCGGTTTCGTGTTTCAGAACTTCAACCTGTTGACGCGAACAAGCGCCCTGGAGAACGTCGAGCTGCCGCTGCTCTATTGCCGTGGAGTCCGGGCGCGGCAACGCCGCCAGCGAGCCACGCAACTGCTGGACCGCGTCGGCCTTGGGGACCGGATCGGGCATCATCCGGGCCAGCTCTCCGGCGGCCAGCAGCAGCGTGTGGCGATCGCCCGGGCGTTGATCAACGAGCCTGCGATTCTCATGGCGGACGAACCGACCGGGAATCTCGACAGCCGCACGAGCACCGAGGTGATGGAGTTGCTGGCCGACCTGAACCGCAAGGGCGGCATCACCGTGATTGTTGTCACCCACGAGCAGGATGTTGCCCGCTACGCCGGGCGCATGGTGATCCTGCGCGATGGGTTGGTCGAATGCGACACCAGCGATTTTGACACGGCGCTGCGCTGGCTGCACAGGTAGAGCCGTTCTCCCCGCCCCCCGCTCCGCTTGCCGAACCGAGGCGCCAAGTCCGGGCGGGATCGTGTTCCTAGCCGGCGCGCCGCCGCAGCGCCGCGGACGGGGGCCAGACCGGCGGGCGGTTGTCGATTGCAGCCTGCCCCTTCCGAACCGCAGACGATTGGGCCGCAAGCTGGCGGAGCCTGGAAGCCTGATCGGATCGGGCAGACTCTCCCGATTGCCGAATCGCTTCCGCGATTGAGGCTGGCAACTTGCGGCCTGCCGTCCGGCCGGGGATTTCTGCGAAAAACAACCGGCGGGAATTTGCCTTCCCACAAAACAACCGGCATGTTTCTAAATGAAGGATGATCGTCGCCGGCCGGGCAGGCAACCTTCGCCGCCAAGCGGACGGGTGGCCGGCCGGGCCCCGCTCCTTGAGCCTCGAAGGAGTTGCAGGATGAGAAACTCATTGCTCAATTGTGTTGCCATGATGGCCGTCTTCGGCATCTCTCCGCTGGCGCGGGCTCAAGACGCGGCAGCCGATGCCGCCCCCCCGCTAGCGGCCACAGTCGACGTTTTCACGCAGACCAGCGTCTACAGCGCGCCGGCCTGCGCTGCGCCCGGCTACGGCGGTTATCCGCTCCAGGCCGGCTGCCCGCAGTGTCCGCGCGAGTGTTGCAAGGACGTATGGGCCGGGTACTGCCAGCAGAAGCATCGCAGCGTCTGGGCGGCGCCATGCCGCGGCATGGGCCGGTGTGGATCCGTGGGAGGCTCCCGCGTGGTCCATTGCAGGACGTGCACGGAGGTGGATGCTTCGGACGCCGCCGGGTGGGCCCTGCTCGGCGATGTCCCGGCGGCGGCTTCCGAACAGCCGCCGCGCGTGCCTCCGGCGTCCGAGCCGATCCCCCCCCGCTCGCAGGATTCCCCAAGCCCGCCCAAGCAAAGGCTCCCGGACGCGGAAACGCCGGCCGGGTCCGTCCAGGCGCCGGGGCCAGAGTTCGACCCCGCTGCTTGGCGGATCGGCCGAGTCATCAAGTAGGCCAAGCGGAAAGGGGCCGGTCGGATTGTCCGCCGAGGCCCGTTTCTGGACCAGCGTCAAGAGAAAACTGCCACATCCGGCAAAACCGGCTTCAGGCCGAAGAGCCGCCGCGCCGATACCAGTGGTACAGGCCTGGCCTGCCGGGAGGGCGGGACAATGAGGTCCCGTTTCAGGATAAAAGATCATGGGTCGACGATGGACCGTCAACCCGTGGTCTTTTGTTTTGCGCACGACCGCGCCGCCGCTGCATCCTCCCCGCGGAGCACCCGCGGCCGTCTGCGTACCGCGGAAGCTGCCAGGCTCACTTGCCGAGCGACACGATCCGGGTCCGCCCCTGTTCGACGATCCGCACCTTGTCTTCGCGTGCCAGCCAGCCGAGCCCCTGCATCACGCTGTCGCGCGGCGCGCCGACTTTCTTAACCAGTCTGCCGAAGCTCAACGGCCCCTCGGCATCCAGCGTCTGCCAGACCTTGCCAGCAATCAGACCGATTCCCGCAACGAGTGAATCAGACCCGGCGTCGTTAGCCATCAGTCAAGTCCTCCCGGTGTGGTGATTCTGCCCGAGCACCCATCGGGGTCGAGTATAACGGATCGCGGGGGGCCCGCTCAACACACGGAAGAGACCGCGAAAGACCTCGCCCGAACGTGTCCCGTCAGCTCGTTCGGCCGCCGGACCCTTCACGGGAGCCCTTCCAGCAGGCTCTGGGTCATTGCGGCGAAAACGCGTTCGAACTGGCCGAATTCATCGTCCTCCGCCTGATAGAAGACCGCGTAGCACCCTCCCGGAGTGCGAAAACAGCGAATGCAGGCCGTGTTCGTCAAGTCGAGATAGTAGAAGGCCAAGTCAAACCCGACCAGCTCCTGGCCATCGGCAACGGCAAGGATCGGCTCGACTTCGACCTCGGCGTACTCCTCGCGGATCGCCTTGACCGCGGCCTCGGCCAGCTTTTTCGGCTCTAACGACGCCGGATGGACGCTGACCGACCAGAATGCCCCCCCAGGGCTATAGACGGTCACCGAGTCGGCCCCGGCAACCGCATCGCGATCGTCCAGGGTCCAATTGTCCGGAAACGAAAAGGAAATTCCGAGTTTCGAAAAACGTTGAGGCATCTTGCCGATCCCGAGCCAAGTGACGACGCAAGCGCGCCTTTATCCTAACAGACCAGTCGGCCACGGGAAATCCGCTTGGCCCTTGAGGCCGCGGGGCCTCAGGGGTTGCCAAGCTGGCGATTGGCAGCCAGGATAAGAAGCTGGCGTGCCCCCTTTGGGGATTGGTTGGGGATTGAAGTATGGCAAACCGATCTGGCAGGCACTCGAGCCTTCTGCTACGATCGCTGCCCAGTCCGCGCAGACCGTGTCGATTGACAGCCGAACCGGAGTGTTCGACATTGCCGGAATGGCTGTCGCCGACTCGGCCCAAAGTCCTGAATCGTCGATCGACCATGCATCCTCCCTCCCCGACCATCCTGGCCTGGTTGCTGGGGCTCGGCTTCATGCTGAGCTCGCAGCCGGGTTGCCAGCTATGGGGGCGTGAGGCGCCGATCTCTCCCGCGACGATCGTTTCGCGGCAGCTTTGCCGCCAGGGAGTCGCGGCGATGGAGCGCGCGTGCTGGCAGGAAGCCGAACCGCTGCTGTCAAAGGCGGTCGATGTGTGCCCCGAGGATCCGGACGCGCGTCACAAGTTCGGCCGGCTGCTGTGGGCCCGCGGGAGTCGCGCCGAAGCGGTGGCACAGTTGGCCGAGGCAATTCGCCTCTCACCGGAAGACCCCTCGCTGCGGGTAGCATACGGTGAAATGCAGATGGCGTTGGGCAACCTCCAGTCCGCCCGGGAGTCGGCCGAGTCGGCCCTCGATCTGAAACTCGACCTGGCAGCCGCCTGGGCCCTGAGGGGTCGGATAATGCACCAGGCCGGGCACCTGCGGGAGTCGCTCAGCGACCTGCACCGAGCGCAATGCCTGGCGTCGGGCGACGCGGAAATCGAGGCGGAAATCGCGAACATCTACCTGGAGATCGGGCAGCCGGACCGAGCCCTGGCCACGGTCCAGAGCCTCGCACGCCGCTGGGCCCCCCCCGATGAACCAGCCGCGATTTTGGCGATCAAAGGTCGATCCTACCTAGCGCTGGGCCGCCACGAGGACGCGGTTGCCCAGCTTTCGGCAGCCGCCCAACAGGGCGACCGCAGTCTGGAGACGCTCTATTGCCTTGCCAAGGCGGAGATGCTCGCGGGACGCCCGCAGCATGCCGCCCAGGCGGCCTTCGACGCACTGGCCGTCGACCCGGCGCACGGGCCGAGCCGTCACCTGCTCGCCCAAATGGGGATCGACAGCGCGATCGTCCGCCGCTAAGCGCGCCAAGCGGCGATCCGCGCGGCGGATGCCGCGCGGACCGCCCACCCCGGGAGAAAAGCCGGCCAGCTCCGTCGCGGGCATCGGACCGATCGCCCGGGAATCTGCCGTGGCACATGCCGCACCCCTACGATCGGCAGATCCGCCCCTGTCGGCACAGCCGATCCGCCCCCCGCAGGCGGGCGGCTTGATTTGACCCGGTGGGAATCATGCGCTAGGCTTTCCTAGGCTCCGTCCGTTGCGCCAAGCCTCCGGCGGCGATGTGCGAGGACCAGACATGCCGCCGCTTGTCCCCCGCCTGCGGTGCCAGAACTTGGGAAGGACTAACCACATGTCGCAATGCTTCGAACCGGAAGGGACGTTTGTCGATCGACGCAGCTACGGCGTTCCCACGGGGTTGCCACCCGAGCACGAGCGACGCCAGTTCGGCAACAACCACGCGGACCTCTCGCCCGAGGCCCGCGAGATGGCAACCGCTATCGACCAATATAAGCTCCGCCACCGTCGCCGCTTCATCACGTACGAGGAGATGCTCGCCGTAGTCAAGGACTTGGGGTACCACAAGTAAGCCCCGGGCAGGCATTCGGCGGGGCGCGGCCGGCGCCGCCACGCTGTACGGCCCAGGGGGGGCACGGTCTGTCTGCATCGCCGGCCGGACGCCGCGTTTCAGGACGAGCCTTGCCGGAGTCGCCGGAGCCGCGCGGATACGGACTTCAGCAGCCGCCGCGGCTGCCGGAGCGAAATGACCAGAGGCGCGAGCCAGACGAGCAGCGAGGCAACGCCCAGGGCGGCCGCCATCGGGCGCGAAAAGAACGCCTCCCACGCGCTCTCCGAACTCGACAGCGTCTGCATGAACCGCTCCTCCAACGGTCCGCCCAGAATGATCCCGAGCACTACCGGCCCGAGCGGAATCCGCCGGCGTTCGAGGGCAAAACCAAGGCCGCCCATCGCCAACATCGCGCCGATGTCGAAGTAGCTGCCGTTGATCGCATAGGAACCGATTACGCAGAACAGCAGGATCACGGGCAGGAGGACCTTGCGGGGAATTCTCACGGCGTAGCCGCCCGCCTTGATCGCCAGGAAACCGGCGGCGATCAGCAGCAGATTCGCCAGGAAGAAGATCAGGAAGATGCTGTAGACGAGAACGGCCTGCTTCTCGAAGATCTCGGGACCAGGCTTGATGTTCTTCATCAGCAGGACGCCCATGACAATCGCTGTCACGGAATCGCCCGGGATGCCGAAGACCAGGGCCGGGACCCACGCGCCGGCCAACGCCCCGCTGTTCGCGGAGCTGGCATCCGAGACGCCCTCCATCGAGCCCGCCCCATACTCCTCGGGTTTCGGCGAAAACCGCTTCGACACCGCCAACGATACCCAGGCGGCGATGTCGGCCCCCGCGCCCGGCAGCATCCCGATCAGCGACCCCATCATCCCCGAGCGGATCGCGTGCCATCTGCGAATCCACAACAGGGGCAGACTGGCGCCGAAGACGGAACGTACGGACTCAGCCAGCCGTTGCTTCCAGGAGCGAGGCGGCGAGAACGGCCCGCCTGCCTGGCTGCCGGGCGTTGTGGCGGCGAAATCGTAAGTCAGAATGTTGCGAAAGACTTCCGAGACCCCAAACAGGCCGATCATCGCCGGAATGAAATTGACCCCCTGAAACAGCTCGGCCTGACCGAAGGTGAAGCGGGCCTGCCCGTGGACGGCGCTCAGGCCGACCGTCGAGAGGAACAGGCCGATGATCAGGGCCAAGGCCGCTTTCCATGTCGACCCGCGAGAAACGATCACCGCGGAGCTCAATCCGAGCAGGTAGAGCCAGAAATACTCGGCCACGCTGAACCAGGTGGTGATCCGGGCCAATTGCGGGGCAAACAGCGCAAGAATCACCGTGCCCAACACGCCGCCGGCGACGGAGAACGTCAGGCAGACTCCGAGAACCTCCGCGGAGCGGCCGGCGCGGGTGAACGCGTAGACGTCGTCGGCGTAGGCGGCCGAGGCGGGAGTGCCCGGAATCCGCAGCAGCGCGTTGGGAATGTCGCCGGCGAAAATCGCACACGCCTCAACGGTCACCACGGCCGCCAGGGCCGGAATCGGATCGAGAAAGAAAGTCGCCGGCACAAGCAGCGCGACGGCCATCGTCGCGGTCAAACCCGGCACGGCCCCCAGGAAGATGCCGTAAATCGCCGCGGCGACAATGATCAGCAAGACACGGAGGTCGCCAAGAACCCCGGAAAACGCTTGCAGCAAGGATTCGCTCATGTCACCATCCCAACCAGCCCCGGGGCAGGGGAACCCGCAATCCCACGGCGAACAACTGGTAGACCAGGCCCACGACGACCGCGCTTGCGGCAACGCTCACGCGCCAGCGATTGCCGAGGCGCACGAGGAGAAACACGAGCAGCGGGCCGGCCGTCAGCAAGAAGCCGACCGTCTCGGCGAACATGACATACACCACGACGCAAGTGGCGGTCTCAGCGAGCCGTCCCAGGTCATGCATGGACAGCCGCTCCGTCTGCTCGGGGCGTGTCAATTGCCCCGTCACGATCAGGCCGAGGAAGACCACGCCTCCAACCGCGGCCAGAACGGTTGGAAAGAACATCGGTCCGAATCTCGACTCCCCGATCGACTGCATCGCCGCGCTGGTGAGCAACTTTCCGAGTTGCTCGTCGACGCGCGCCATCGTCTCGGCGAACTGCTCGGGCGGCTGCCAGGTGACATCGAAACCAGCGTTGCCCATGGGATCGCGGAACGCGCTGCTCCGGGCCACCTTTTCCAGAGCCGACGCCAGCCGGCTGCGGACCTCCGCAGGGCACCCCTTGGGAAGGCAGATCCCGCGCCAGGCCGCGAACGTCCAATCCACGCCCTGCTCGTGGAACGTCGGCACGTCCGGGTATTGCCCGACCCGCTGATCGGCCATCACTCCCAGGCACCGGACGCGGCCCGCGTCGAGCAGGGCCTGGGCCTCGGGCAGACTACAGCAGGCGAGATCGATGCCGCCGGCAATCAGCTCCTGGAGCGACGGCGCCGCGCCGTTGATCGAGACCCAGGTCGCGCTGCCCGGATCAATCCCTTCATGGTCCAGCCAACCGGCAAATCCCAGATGCCAGCTCCCCCCCCGGGCCGTCCCCGACGCCTTGACGTGTCCCGGGTTATCTCGGATGTGTTTCTGGAGCTCGCCGAGAGTCTTCCACGGCGCGTCGCGACGGACGAAGACCGCCGTGGCGTCGCGGTTGAGCATTCCAACCGGATCGAAGTCCTGGTAGGAGACATTCGTCAAGCCGCGCCAGTGGAGCATATTGATCTCCACGGTGACCATCGTGATCGTGTAGCCGTCCGGCCGCGCCAAGGCCCCCCGCGTGTGTCCCGTCACTCCCGCACCGCCGGTGGAGTTGACGACGTTGACCGGCACGCCGAGCTGCCGCTCCAGGAGCGTCGCGACCTGCCGGCTGGTCTGGTCGGTGCCGCCGCCGGCCGACCAGGGGCAGATCAGCACGATCGGACCGCTCGGATACAGATCCCGGTCCTGGCAACCGCAGCAGGCGGCGCCGAGGGCAATCGCGGCAAGCGGCAGGAGTTGTCGTGACGGCGATTTCATGGGTTGTGCTTCTCGTCGACGATTGCCTGGCAGCAAGACCGGGCGGCCGAGCGGCGCGCCGTGCCAGGCTCCGGGCGGCGGCCGGCTAGTTGTCTCGCAGCAGCCGCCGGCGGAGTTGCGCAGCGCTCAGGATTCCGACCGTCTGCCCTCGTCGGTCGATGACCCGCGCTAGATTCTCCCGCGCGCTCTGCAAGCGGATCAATGCTGTCAGGGGAGTCTCGCCGGCAGGAATGGACATCAGCGGCCGCACGGCCCCGACCTCGGACGACGGGCTCAACTCCAGGTCGATCGTCCGCACGTAGGCCGCCAGTTGTCCGGGTTGGTCGGCATCTTCGATCGGCACCTCGGCCAGTTTGAACCGCCGGCCCAGCCCGAGAATCTCCTCCTTGCTCATCCCGGCCCGCGCTCGAGCCACTCCGCTGAGGGGAGACAGGTAGCGCCGCAACGTGTGGTCGGCCGACGCGAAAATGCTTGCCGCCAACTTCTGCTGGACCGGATGGAGAATGCCGACTTCGTGCCCCTCTTCGAGGATTTTGCGGAGTTCGCGGCGGGCGATCCTCAAGTGGACTCGCTCGAGGGATTCGCCGAGCAATCCCGCCAGGGCCCGGTTCAGCAGCCAGAGCAGCGAGCTGACCGGCAGGAAGAGGATGACGAACACAAGCAGTGGCCAGCCGGCTCGGCGGAGCAAGCGGTTGGGGGCGTGCAGGAAGAGGTATTTTGGGACCAACTCTCCGTAGACGAACAGGATTGGGGCGAGCAACACCGGGGCGAGCAACTCGGGAATCCATGAATCGCCGGCAACCAGCTCGTTCGTCCCCAGGACAATCGCCAGCGAGACCATGTAGTTGGCAATGTTGTTTCCGACCAGCGTGGTGGCCACGAACATCGAGGCGTGATTGGTCAGCCAGAGCAGTCCGCGCGCGATCCGATCCCCGCTCAAGGCGTCGAGGACGAGGCGAATCCGCGACGCCCGGTAGAAGCCCGTCTCCGACCCGCTGAACAAGCCGCTCAGGGACAGCCCGACCATTGCCAGGCCCAGCGCCGCCCAGATCATCGCGTCGCCTCCGGCGGGGGAGAGAGGAGCGTCAGTTCGATGAGCTGGGGGACTCGCCCGGAAGTCCGCAGCACGCGGAAATGAAACGGGCCCCACGTGCACTCGTCTCCCGCCGCCGGCAGGCGATTGAGGATTTCCTGAATCACCCCGGCAACGGTCACGCTCCGGCATGCCGGACCATCAAGACTGAAGTGCCGCCGCAACCGCCTCAGCCCGGTCATCCCGTCCACGTGCCAGCGGTCCGGACCGACCTGGCGGAGCGGCTGGCGGGAGAGGATTCGCTCCACACGGCTGGACGCCTTGCTGAAGACCGTGTCGAGAACATCGTCCTCCGTGACGATGCCGATCGTCTCCCCGTACTCGTTGATCACGGCCGCCACGCGCCAGGGGCCGCGAAACATCACCTCCAGCGCGTCGGCGACGGTCGTGCACCACGGCACGTAGACCACCGCTTCGGCGTGGTTCTCCAGGTGCTCGCGCGGGACGCGCGAGAGGCTCTTCAGCGGGATCGCCTTGGCGATTTCGTCGCTGTCAGGCTCCGTCACCAACAGGTATCCGCTCGGGGGCATCTGGCCCTTCAGGTCGGCAAGCGCCACGGGCGGGCGAAAGGTCCGGCAACTGTTCCGCGGCCGCATCAGCTCATCGACGCGGATTTCCGACAGCCCGACGATGCTCTGGAGCACGAGCTGCTCTTGCTCGAGCAAGGCGGCGTTCTGCGTGGAAAGTGCCACGGCGCGCTCCAGATCGCCGATGCGAAGGTGCGGTTCCGCCTGGAAACGCGGGCAGAACAACCGCCGCGAAAGCAGGTTGGCGGTCCGCAGTGCCGGCAAGACGGGGCCGATCAGCCGAACGAGGCCGGCGATCGGCACCGCCAGCAGGCCGGCCAGCGGACCGGGCGTCAACACTCCCACGCTCTTGGGAACCATCTCACCGAAGACAATCAGCACCAGCAGCGCGCCGAAGGCCACGACGGCCGCTGCGGCCGAAGAGCCGGATCGCTCCAACCGCAGGCTGATCATCGAGGCGATTGCGAAGTAGGCCAGGTTGATGATCAGGTTCCAGAACAGCACCGCCGTAAGCAGCCGATCGGGGTCCTCCAGCAGGGAAAGGGCGATCCGGCCCCGCCGATCCGCGGCCAATTTCCGACACTGGCGGCCATTCAGCGAAAACAACGCCGCTTCACTCGCCGAGCAGAGCGCGGAGACGCAAGCCAACGCCCCCATGGCCGTCAGCCCCGCCCAGTGGGCTAGCAGTCCGTGCACTTCGGTTCAACTCCGGCGACTGCGCCGCATTACGGTTCTCCGGTCGTCGTCCGGCCGGTCGCCACGTCGAACTCGTCGACCGCCGGGATCAGCATGGCGATCGTCGTGAAACCGTATGCCGCCGCCGTCGCAATAAACGCCAGGTAAGGCTTGTCCAGCAGGAGGCTCGTCATTGCGTAAAACGTGGCCAGGGGGCAGGCGAACGATGCCACGCCAATCGCCTTGGACGGATTGCGGGCGCCCAATGCCACGAAGAGCCCGATGCCTCCGCCGACCATGAAGACGAAAAACGGCTGGAACTGCGCCTCGAAATTTCCACTGAAGGCGATCATCATCCGCATGCAGGTGGCCACCCCAAGGAACAGAAAGAAGACCGTTCCCAGGCTGACAAGGATCGCCGTACGCGAATTGGCATAGTGGATTCCGATGTGGATGCCGAGCATCGCCGCGAAGCAGTAGAGCACCCCCAGCCCCAGCAGCAGGTAAACGAGCATCTCCATGCCGACCAATTCCCGCCACCAGAGGTAGACGCAGAACCCCGCCGGAAGCAACACCATCTCCTTCGTGTTGTAGAACGCTCCGCCGAGTTTTCCGAAAACGAACTCCTTCGGCGTCAGATCGCTGACCAGGAGCAGGTCGAGCGCCTTGCCATCGCGTTCGCTCGCCAGCGAGGTCACGGCCTGCGCATTGACCAGCACGAGACTCAGCAGCAACAGCAGGAGCAGCGGCAGCAGCGTGCCGGAATCGACTCCCCCGCGGCCCGCTTCGCCCCCCAGGGGCAAGCCGGCGATCGCGGCCGCGGACAACAGCAGATAGACAACGCGCACGATGAGAATCTTGCGGCCGTACGCCCAGGTGCGAATCTCCCGCCAGATGACTGGATTGTCCCAGACGCGCCGGGTGGCGGCGGGCGGCTCCGCGGAGCCCCGGCGCGGCTCCGGTTTCCTCACCTCCGTGGCGGCCTGGCTTTCTTCCGGAACCCGGGCGGCGTCGTATTCGGCCCCCCAGATGCTCTCGCGGTTCCACGTCTCGTCTTCGCGGACCGCCTGCCGGCTGTCCCGCGATGGATTCCACACCCGCACCCGCGCGATGGCAATCGCGTTCAAGACGAATGCCGTCAACAACCCGGCAAGCACGAACGGCTCGATTCCCCAAACCGCCGCCCGCAGCCACCCAGCGAGCGAGGGGTCTCCGAGCACGACCGGAGAGGTGGCTTCCTGGATCGCCCGCCACGGACTGAATGCCACGGCCAGGACCCCCGGCTCCAGCCCCAGTCGGCGGCTGCCCAGGCCCGCTCCAACCGTCTCCCAGAAGCCGATCCAAAGCACCAGGATCAGCACGGTCATGGCCAGTGCCTGGAAGGTCTTTTCTCGCCACAGGGCGATCGTCGAGCCGAGGCTGCCACAGACGACAATGCTCACCAGGGTGACCACGAAGACCCTCGCCACCTGGTCAAACGAAACGCCGCCAAACCACGTCGACAGCATGAACAGCGGCAACGAGACCAGGGTCAGGACGACAACCTGCAAGAGAGCCGCAAACCACTTGCCCAACACCAACTCGCTGTTGGACAAATTCGTCAGCAGAAGAAGCACCAGGGTCTTGCGGTCCTTCTCCTGCGAGACAGCGCTCGCCGAGAGCAACGCCGAGAAGAAGACCGCCAAGGCCAATTGCAGCCACGCCAGGATTTGCAGCAGGATCGTGCCGAATCGAGCCAGGTCGCCCACGTCGCGAACCACCTGCGTGCCTGTCAGAACCAGCCAGGCGGTGGCCATCATGACGAGCAGGCCGATCCCATAGGCCGTTCTCGCAACATACGTTCGCGCTCGGCGGGGCGCAATCACCACCTCGCGGGTAAAAACGGGGCCAATCAGCAAAACGCAACTCCTTCGGGCCGATCAAGCCGGGCTGGCGACAACTGGACGCCTCGGCAGGCTGGCGACGGCGGCCGCCAAACGCCCGCCCCGGTCTCCGGCAATCCGCCTGTGCCGGGCGAAGGAGAGCCGTTCCACCGCGGAACGCGCGCCGGCCCTCGCCCAGGAAACTCTCGTTTCCATCATACCTGAAGGAAAGGCCGTCAGCCATCGGCAACCCGCCTTCTCTCGCGGCGCCAGCATCCACCTGCCAGATGGACGCGTGTACCCTCCCGCAAGGTCTCCCTCCCGATTCTCCGAGCGCCGCGCAAAAGAAACGCCGCACGGTCACCCGTGCGGCGCGAATACGGTTCAGGCTTTGGGCCCCTCGCAGCTTCTCTAGTAGAGCACGCCGGAGGAACCGTAGGTCGTCGAAGGATACGTCGCCGGGCTGGCCGAGTAGGGGAGCGTGCCGTTCGTCGTGGCCGGCTGGACCGTGGACGAGGGATACCGGGAAGTGGTCCCGGGCGAGTAGCCGGGCTCCGCTGCCGGAGCGGTTCCCGAACTGGAGCTCGGCTGGACATAGCCGATCGGCGGTGTATACGCGGGCACATTCGGCGGCTGATAGCCGGTGACTCCCGGCTGATAGTTCTGGTAGTTGTACTCCGCCGTGCCAGTGCTGCTCGCCAGGCCCGCAGAGGCCGCGGGGCTGGTCGGCAACGAGGCGATTCCGCCGATGTCGCGCCGGTCCGTGGAAGCCGGCATCGCCGAGCCGGCATACCCCCCCACAGCACTAGGGTTCGTCCCGTTGTTCCACGTGCCGTAGACGGCACTCGGGTCAGCCTGGTATGTCCCGGTGCTTGGGTAGGTGCCCTGCAAGGTGCCGGTCCTAGCGCCTGCGGGCGATGGCAGGGGCGACGCCTGGTAGGAGGCGGTCTGGTTGTAGGCCGAGCCGCTGCCGGCGGAATTGGGGGCAGCCTGCTGCCCGTCGCTCAAGGACCGGCCGGCGCTGCTCGGGATGGTCGATCCGCCGGCCAGAGGGCCGGACGAGAGTCCGGGATTCTGGATGTCGTAGCGGCTGCCTCCCAGGCCGTAAGGACCTGTGGAATCACTTGGAGTCGTGCCGGTCAGCGAATTGCTTTTCGGCAGGGCATAGCCGCTGGTTGCCGTTGCGCCGGCATAGCCGTTTGGATCATACATGCCTTGCTGGGGGCCGGCGGCCAGGCTGGCGCTGGTCGCTGGCGAGGCATTCTGGGCGGGATCGGCCGTGCTCGCATATTGTCCGGCGAAGGCGTCTTTGGGCTGCTTGCCGTCCGCAGCGCCGGCAGCGTATGGGCTGGGCGGGGCGAATCCGCCATTGGGCTTGCTATCGGTCAAGGCAAGCCCGTCGGCCGACGGCAACGACACGTTGGGAGTCATTTGCGAGGGTTTGGGAACCGGTTTCGATTTGGCAAAGTACTTCATCGGATTCAGGCTGGCAACCGATGGCGACTTGCCACCCGTGCTACTGCATCCGCAGACCAGCAGCACCCCGAGAGCAACCACGATAGACCGCGCAACGAGTTTTCGCATGGTCCGAACGTCCTTGGAAAATGCGCGACAAGGGGGAGTGCACCGAGAGAAACGACCTCCCTGTCTGGAATTGGTGCCATTAAGTCCCGTATCGCCTGCTCTCGGCACTCAATCCGAGTTGCCCCGCCGACTAGCCATGAACGGCTCGGGAATCGGACCTCGGCATACGGGAATCGCTGCGACCCTCGTCCCTGAGGGTTCTTCTTTCTGCTGCTCACCCAAATTCGCGGCCTGGTTGACCAAGCCGCGGACGGAATGCGGGTGGAGATTATAGTTGGCCGGGGCCCGTGGTCAATCCCAGTTGCCCATCGACACAAGTCCCCTGAAGGGTAAAATCGGCAAAAAGCTCCCCACTCAACACAAAAAGGCCCCCGCAACGGACCGTTGCCACGAAAAAAGGCGGCAGCACGGCCAACCCAGTCGAAATGGGCAACGGCGTGCTACCGCCCGAAAGCTACGCGGCAGACCACCTGCCGCGCAGGCAGCGGCCGACGGCAAGAACGAATTACTCTGCGGACGCCGAGGCAGCCACCACCGGCTTTCCGCCCGCGATGGCCTGCTCGAAACGCCTCGCAACAGCCTCCCAATCGATGACGTGGAAAAACGCCTCGATATACTCCGGCCTCCGGTTCTGATACCTCAGATAATAGGCGTGTTCCCAGACATCCACTCCCAACACCGGAGTGTTCCCGTGCATCAAGGGGCTGTTCTGGTTCGGAGTGTCTTCCACCACGAGCGTCTTTTCAGGGGTGACGCTGAGCCATGCCCAGCCGCTGCCGAATCGCCCCAACGCGGCTTGCGTGAAGCTCGCCTTGAAACCCTCAACCCCCCCAAAATGCCGATCCAGGGCGACCGACAACGTTCCACGCGGGGATCCTCCCCCACTGGGTGACATGATCTCCCAGAACAGACTGTGGTTGGCATGGCCGCCCCCGTGGTTCCGGACCGCCGTGCGGATCTCTTCGGGCAGCTTGTGGATCACGGCCACCAACTCTTCAATGGAAGGATTGCCCACCAGGTGCCCTTTGAGGGCGGCGTTCAACTTGTCGATATAGGCCTGGTGGTGTTTCGTGTGGTGAATCTCCATCGTCCTGGCGTCGATGTGAGGTTCGAGGGCATCGTAGCCGTAAGCCAACACCGGTAGCTGATACTGCATGGGATTCCTCCTTGCCAAGCGGCAAACCCGCCCAAGAGCCCCGGCCTGCCGAACAAGCCGGCTGCCTGAACAGGGCGGAATCGATTTTTGACTGCCTAACCTGTTTTTAATAGTAGCGCTTCCGGCACCGCGGGCAAGGCGTGTTGCCACGAAAGAAGCCGTCAACCGTCAGGCATCAGCCGTCAGGGCATGTGGATCTTTCGAGAGGGGCGCCAAGATCTGCCGAACGGCGTTTCACAACGAAGCCTGGGGTCGCGTATCGCGCAGCCCGACCCCCAGACCGAAGGAGTGCCCCATTGGGTCGCGCGTCAGCACAACCTTCAAGGTTGACCTGTGTGCCACCCGCATACCCAGGGTATCGCGCCAGCGCGGCTACGTGAGCGTTCCCTTAGGCGTGACGGCTGACCGCTATTCCACGCTTGCCAGCGGTGGCCCGGCGACCCGGTTCCGCAGCAGGCCGACCCGTTCGATCTCGACCTCGACCAGATCGCCGGGGTGCAGATAGAGGGGGGGCGTGCGCGCCATGCCCACGCCTGGTGGGGTTCCCGTAAAAATCAGGTCGCCCGGCGTCAGCGTGGCCACACGAGACACGTAGGCGATCAGCTCGGCAACGGGAAAAATGAGCTGGTCCGTGCACGAGTCCTGCACGAGCCGGTGATTCAACCGGCACTGGATGCGGAGCTTGCCGGGGTCGCCGACTTCGTCGCTCGTGACCAAGGCTGGGCCGGTGGGGGCAAAACTGTCGAAAGACTTGCCCAGCAGCCACTGGCCGCCGGGCTTGCCCTTCTGCCAGTCGCGCGCGGACACGTCGTTGCCGCACATATAGCCGGCCACGTGCGCCAGGGCCTTGTCGCGCGGTACGGCCCGCCCGCCGATGCCGATGACGACGACCAGTTCCGCCTCGTAGTCGACCTCTTGGCTCAGCTCCGGCAGAACGATCGGGTCCCCGCTGCCGCGGAGCGTCGTGGGCAGCTTATTGAAGATCACCGGCTCGCGCGGCGGCCGCATCCCGCTTTCCGCGGCATGATCGGCATAATTCAGCCCCACGCAGATGATCTTTTCCGGTTTGGGCACGGGCGGGAGCAGCTCGACCTGATCCAGGGCCAGGGCCTCGAGCTCGCCCTCGGCGGCAAGTGCAGCGCGCCGCAGCCCTTCGGCCCCCATCTCCAACAACCCGCGCAGGCACCGCGGCAGGCCGGGATCCGCCTTGCTGAGGTCAAACACCCGATCCCCGCGCAGAATCCCGATCCGCCCTTCTCCGCCCACCCGAAACGACACCAGTTTCATTTCCAGAGCTCCCTTGGTCCGCGACGAGGCCAGACGCGCGTGGCAATCCGCATTGCGGCCCGATCCTTGCCGGCGGCACGGCCCGCCGCCGGCGGGATGCGGTCCTGCCTTGCGTCAGACTCCCACGGCCCGCAATCCGGCGTTCGACGACGGCAGCGTATCCGATCCCTCCCCCGCCGGCAAGCCGCTCGCCGGCAATCGCCTGCTGGCCTTCCGCTGCCCATCGCCCACTCGCGTGGAGCGCAGGCTAGCTTTTCGCAGCGCGCGGCTTCGCCACAGGCAGGTTTCTGACGCCTGCCGGCATCGATTTTCGAAGCGCGAAGTGGGCTGCCCCGGCGCGTGGTGAGCAGTTTGACCTTGGGCGGAAAGCGCCCTAGGGTTGCTTTGGAAGGAGCAGGCCGCCGCCCCCAAACGCCCAGCCGCAGGCTTCTTGCCCGCATTGCCCGCCACGCAGCAGCCTGTCTTCTTCGATGCCGACACCTACGCACGCTCGAAGACAATGACCGACACCACGGATTCGCAAGCCAGTCTTTTCCCGCTCGGAAGCGGCCTTTCGTTGCCAGCGCCCTTGCCCCAATCGATCTCGCCGCTCGCGGCCTTGCTGGCCGAATTGGGGCTGGACATGCGGGCCGCCGCGAATGGCGGCGCGGCGGAGATCGCCGCCCCGCCGGACGCCGCTCCGCGCGGCGCGGTGAGCAGTCTCTACGTGGCCCTCCGCTGCAAGTCGGGCCGAACGGCCTCGCACGGGCTGCGGGTTGCCCTGATCGTCTCCGGGTGGGCGGGCGAACTCGATCTGCCGGACCACGAGCGCGAGCCAATCGAGATTGCCGCGCTGCTCCACGACGTAGGCATCCTTGGCGTGCCCGATGAAATCCTCGGCAAGCCCGGCAACCTCGATCCCGAGGAAACGCGGCGGATGGACCAGGCGCGGAGAATGAGCGCCGCGATTCTCCGCTCCGCTTCCGCCGATTCCCGCGTCGAGGAGATCGTCGAGCACGTGCCCGCCTGGTACGACGGGTCGCGTCCGGGCTACCCCCTCCGTGGTGAGGCGATTCCCCTCGGATCGCGGCTGATCGCGATCGTCGAAGCATTCGACGCGATGATCACCGAACAGGTCTACCGGCCGGCCATGTCGCTGGAGCGCGCCGGGATCGAGTTGTTCCGCTCCGCCGGAACCCAATTCGACCCGGCGCTGGTCCGCCTGTTCGCCCGATTCCCCGCGAGCACGCTGGGGTGTTTTCGCGAGAACGTGTCCCGGCGCGGAATCCCCCCGCTGGCGCCCGAAATCCCCAATTCCTACTGGGCCTTGACGGACTGCTCCTCGTGCAGCGGCGACCGCCCCGAGATGCGGTTTTTCAAAGACCGGCTGCTCGATAACATGCACGACGCGGTCGTCTTCATCGACGCCTCGCTGCGGATTCTCCGCTGGAACCACGGCGCGGAGCGGCTGACGGGCATTGCCGGCGCGAGCATCTGCGACCGCCTCTGGGCGCCGGGACTGCTCAGCATGCGCAGCGAGAAGGGAGACGCCATCGGCGCGGACGAATGCCCCGTGAACAACGCGATCGTCTCCGGCGCCCATTCGCTCCGCCGCCTGAGCATCGCGGCCCGGAACCGCGACCGCGTGTCGGTCGATAGCCACACGATCCCCGTCGCCGATTCGGCTGGAACGATTCTCGGCGCGGTCCTCGTCCTCCACGACGCGTCGCCGGAAATCTCGCTCCAAGAGCGCTGCCAGCGATTGCACGCCAAGGCGACCCGCGATCCGCTCACGCAAGTGGCCAACCGCGCCGAGTTCGACCGCGTATTCGAGCAGTTTGTCAGGACCCACCGGCAACAGCAGGTTGCGTGCAGCCTGATCATCTGCGACCTCGACTACTTCAAGAGCATCAACGACACCTTCGGCCATCAGGCCGGCGACGAAGTGATCAAGAGCCTGGCCACCCTGTTGGCATCGTCCTGCCGGCCCGGCGACCTGGTAGCGCGCTACGGAGGGGAGGAGTTCGTCCTGCTGTGCGCCGATTGCGGCAACGGGGCGTCTGCCCGAAGAGCCGATCAAATCCGCGGCCGGCTCGCCCAGACACCGCAGCCCTCCCTCGGTGGCCGCAGCGTGACAGCGAGTTTCGGCGTCACCGAAATCCAACCCGGCGACACCGCCGAGACAATGCTCCGCCGGGCCGATCGGGGATTGCTGATCGCCAAGGAAAAGGGCCGCAATACCGTGGTCCAGTTGGGCGCCGGCGCGAGAACCGCGCAGTCCGACCAGGAACCGGCGGCCGGGCGCCTGGTGGACGGCGGCACGGCGGTCTGCCTCTCGACCTCGTTCGCCACTCCCATGCCGCCGGCGGTTGTCCGCGAGAAACTCGCCGGCTTCATCGCCGACCACCAGGCCCAGGTCGTCGACCGGGGCGAGGCGCATCTGACGCTGGTCGTTGCCAACAGCAGCCTGCCGCTGCGCCGCCGGGGCGACCGTTGCATCCCCCTGGTCGTCGCCCTGCGGATGGGAGCCGATGCCGAGCCCAGACAGCGCGGCGGCGAGTCGCGACCGGCGGCGGAGACCCGGATCGAGGTCACGGTCCGCCCTCGGAGCAATCGCGACCGCCGGCGCAGCGTCGTGGAAGACGCCGCCCGACAACTGGCCGCCAGCCTTCAATCCTATCTCGGCGCGCGCGAGATCCCGTGCCTTCGGCGGGCGCCAATTCCTTGGGCAGAATAGCCGGCGGGCAAGCGGCCCGGCGTGGGCGCGGCTGCCCTGCCCCCAACACCACCCGATCTGGTGGCACAAGCAGGCCCGAAGGCCCCACGGTGGCCTAACCCCAGTCGGCTTGAACCGCCAGCGACCGCCCCTGCTCGGTGGGGGGCCGCGGACCTGCCCGCAGCTGGAGTTGCGGCAACAACAGGGGCGACGGAGACCCTGCGGCCGGGCGTGGGCCGATTGGAGGGGCACCCCCCGTGAATCCGGCGGGTCGGTTGACAGGCCAGTCGGGCCCCTCTAAACTTGCTGGTTTGCATATCGGCTGAACGCACCCGGTCGATGGGAGTTCGTCGGCGGAGGGGCCCCCGGACACGACCGGCGGCGGCCCTCGCGGGCAGTCAATCGTCGCCCCGCCCGCGAGCCGGCGGATGTTACCGGCCGCAACACCTCAGCAGGAAACCCTTCGTACGATGGCAGTCCCCAAGCGCAAGCATTCGAATTCCAGGACGGGGTCGCGGCGTGCTCACGACCGCAAGAGGCCCCTCCCGTTGAACTATTGCACGGAGTGCAGCAAAGTCGTGCCGCCGCACGCCGTTTGCCCCAACTGCGGCTACTATATGGGCCGCAAAGTTGTCGAACCGAAGTCCTGAAACATTCCCGCACGGGGCGATTGCCGCGCCGGTTGACGTGTTGGCGATGCGGACCTGGAAGTGCGTCTCCGGGAATCGCGTTCTCAGAGGGTTTACACCGTGAGTCGGATTGCGTTCTTATTCTCGGGGCAAGGGGCCCAGAACGTCGGCATGGGGCGGCGGCTCTACGAGACCGTTCCCGGCGCGCGGCAACTCTATGATCGTGCGGGCGAGATTCTCGGCTACGACTTGGCGAAGCTCTGTTTTCAGGGGCCGGCCGAACAATTGGATTCGACGATTTGCAGCCAGCCTGCGCTGTTCGTGACCAGTCTGGCTGCGTTGGAATCGCTGCGTTCGGAATCGCCGGAAGTCGTGCTGGCCTGCGAGGCTGCCGCCGGCCTGAGCCTGGGCGAGTACACGGCGATGACGTTCGCCGGCGTCCTCGACTTTGAGACCGGCCTGACCCTCGTGCAGAAGCGGGGCGCCGCGATGCAGGAAGCGGCCGACGCGACTCCCAGTGGGATGGTCAGCATCCTCGGCCTGGAGCGGGTCGAGGTGGAAGCCCTCTGCGAACGCGCCCGCGAAGGCCAGATCCTGGAGATCGCGAACCTGCTCTGCCCGGGCAATATCGCCGTTTCCGGGGTCAACGAGGCCTGCGAGCGCGCGGCGGAAGCGGCGATCAAAGCCGGCGCGATGAAGGCCGTCCCCCTGGCGGTTGCCGGGGCATTTCACACGGAAATCATGCGGCCCGCCGACGAGCGTCTCGCCGACGCGCTGGAAGGGGTCGTCCTCCGCAAGCCGAATCTCACGGTGATCTCCAACGTCGACGCTCGGCCCCACGACGATCCGGAGGAAATCCGCCAACTGCTGATCAAGCAGGTCCTCCAACCCGTCCTCTGGGAGGATTCGATGCGCTATCTGCTCAGCCAGGGCTTCGACCAGTTCTACGAAGTCGGCCCCGGACGGGTCCTCCGCGGACTGCTGCGGAGAATCGATCGAAAAGTCTCCTGCCAAACCATGGATGTCTAGAAGCCTCAATCGAGCTGGCCGATTCGACCGGTTCGTCGGGTCCCGCCAGCGATCGGAGTCGGGGAGCGTTACTGATGACTGAACAATCCAATCGGCGCCTGTCCGTCGACCTTGCCGACCAGGTGGCGATCGTGACCGGGGCCGCCCGCGGCCTCGGGCAGACGATTGCGCGAGATATCGCGGCCAGCGGCGCCAAGGTGGCGTGTGTCGACGTGAACGAAGGTCTGCTCGCCGAGACGGTCGAACGGATCACCGCCGCCGGGGGCATGGCGGCGGCCTTTCCGTGCGACGTCACCGACGGCCAGCGCGTCACCGCCGTGGTCGGCGAGGTTGTCGGCAAGTGGGGACGGCTGGACATCCTCGTCAACAATGCCGGGGTGACCCGCGATAATGTCGTCTTGCGGATGAAGGATGAGGAATGGGACCTCGTGCTCGGCATCAATCTCCGCGGCACGTTCCTGTTCACGCGCGCAGCGGCCAAACCGATGATCAAGGGCAAACGGGGCCGGATCATCAACATCGCCAGCGTTTCGGGAATGATGGGCAATCCCGGACAGGCGAACTACTCGGCGTCGAAGGCGGGGGTCATCGGACTGACGCGGACGGTCTCGCGCGAGTTGTCGAAACGCAACATCACGGTCAACGCCGTGGCTCCGGGGTTCATCGCCACCGACATGGCGGCGAAGCTCGGCGACGAAGTCATCGAACAGATCAAGGCGGAGACCCCCCTGGGCCGGCTCGGCTCCCCCCAGGACGTCGCCGACGCCGTGCTCTTTCTCGCCAGCGACGCTGCCAGTTTCATTACCGGGCACGTCCTGGTCGTCGATGGGGGGCTAATGGTTTAGAAGCCGATATCCCGTTCATCCGCGCAGACGGGTCTGCCGGATTGGGCGGTCCTGGGCGCGGCCTTGCAGCGGGCGTTAAACAGCGCAGGCTACCCAGAATGGCCGACCCTGATATAGACAGCCACCGAAAAAGTCGCTATATCTTGAGGGTCTGGACGGAGGTCGAGCGCGTGCCTTGGTTGGGCATCGCCGCCGCGGCGCCGGAAAATTGCCGATGCCGCGGCGTGGTTTGCACGATTGGTGTTTTGGACAGGTTCTGTATCAGAGCGGAAGCGACCCTTCGCGGCCGCGATTTCGAGGAAGCTAGGAGGACCGGAACGGTGGCCTCAGTTGAAGAACGAGTCATTGATATTGTCACCGAACAGTTGGGCGTTGACAGGGGCCAGGTGAAGCGCGAAACGCACTTCGTGAACGACCTGGGCGCGGATTCCCTGGACACCGTCGAACTGGTCATGGAGTTGGAGGAGGAGTTCGACATCAACATTCCCGACGACGCGGCGGAGAAGATCCAGACGGTCGGTCAGGCGATTGACCATATCCAGGCGGCAGTCGACGCCGGCGAACACTGAGCCCGCGCCGCGCTGCATTCTCCAACGTGCCGCTTCGCCTCACCCAGCGAAGCGGCGCGCCTCTGCTTCTGCAAGCCTAGTCCCCCTATCACGATCTGCATCGGTTTTCCATGAAACGTCGCGTCGTCATAACCGGGCTCGGCGTCGTCAGCCCGCTAGGCTGCGATCTCGAAGATGTTTGGGTTCGCATCTGCAATGGCGAGAGCGGCGTCCGCGCCATCGAAGACTTCGACTGCTCCCAGTTTCGCTCGCGGATCGGCGGAAAGGTCCTCAACTGGTCCTGCGACGGGTACCTGCCGACGAAGGAGGCCAAGAGGCTCGACCGCTTCGCCCAGTTTGCGGTCGTCGCGGCAATCGATGCCGTCAAGCACTCCGGGCTGGACACCTCGCGGGAAGACCCCTATCGCTGCGGCGTGATCATCGGGTCGGGCGTGGGCGGATTGCGCGAGATCGAGGTCCAGCATACGAGGCTTCTGGAGAAAGGTCCCGACAAGGTCTCCGCCTTCACGATCCCGAAGATGATGCTGAATGCCGCCAGCGGCCATGTCTCGATCCAGTTCGGCCTCCGCGGCCCGAACGCCGGCGTGGCAACTGCCTGCGCCAGCGCCTCGAACGCAATGGCCGACGCGGTCAAGGCCATCCAGTACGGCGAGGCCGAGGTGATCATCACCGGAGGCAGCGAGGCGGCGGTCACTCCGATGGGAATGAGCGCGTTCTGCGCCCTCCGCGCGCTGTCCGAACGCAACGACCAACCGGCCCGCGCAAGCCGCCCCTTCGACAGGGGCCGCGACGGGTTCGTCCTCAGCGAGGGGGCCGGGATTCTCGTCCTCGAAGAATTGGAGCATGCCCGGCGGCGCCGCGCCACGATCCTCGCCGAAATGCTCGGCTGTGGCGTCAGCGCCGACGGGGGGCACATCACCCAACCCGACCCGAACGGAATCGGCGCGGCCAAGGCGATGGAACTGGCCTTGAAGGACGCGCGGATCGCGCCGGCGGACGTCGACTACATCAATGCCCATGGCACAAGCACCCCGCTCGGCGACAAGGCGGAGACCCAGGCCATCCGCTCGGTCTTCGGCGAAGACGCAAAATCCATCAGCATCTCCAGCACGAAGAGCCAATTGGGCCACTCACTCGGCGCCAGTGGCGGCATCGAAATGGCCCTCTCGGTGCTCGCCCTGAACCGCGGGCTGATCCCCCCGACGATCAACTATGAGACGCCCGATCCCGACTGCGACCTCGATTACACGCCCAACGTCCCCCGCGAGCGTGGCATCCAGGTCGTGATGTCCAACAGCTTCGGTTTCGGCGGGCACAACGTGTCGCTCGTGGCCGGCACACTCCGCAATGGTTCGTGACGCCGCCCGCGGCGAATGAAGCCCCCCGGCGAGGCAATCCGCTCCCCGCACCGCCCCGCTGGGTCGGCCGGCGGGGGATTCGCGGCAACATCGGTCTTGTCTCCCGCGGCGATCCTGCCTATATTCCTCTCCGCAAGCTGCCCCCGTTGTTTCCGTCGCCATGAAGCAATCCGCGAATGCCTGGATCGGCGCGACCGGCACGCCCATGACCAGCCCTGCGGCGACGCGGACGCCCGCGGGCGCCGGAGACGGCGGCATTCGTCCCGCAACCGTTCGGCAGGGAGGCTGAAGGATGACTCCGAAGCACGCATGGACCTTTTTGTTGGCCGCTGCGATCGGCCTGGCGAGCCTGGAGACGCCTCGCCGGTCGGCAACCGCCGAGGATTGGCGATCCGCCGGCGAACCGGCGGCAGGGCCTTCCTCTTCCCCTTCCACGGCCCCCGCCAAGGCCGACCCGCCCGGTGCCGCGAAACCGCGGATTGCCAAGGTCAGTGCGGGCAAGGGGACGTTGCCCAACGAGCAGGGACAACTCTGGCGCGAATACGACATCACTCCCTACACCCTGCGGGTGGCCTCGACCAACCGGCCGGAGCAGGCGATCGTCGACTGGATCCTCCGCGAGACCGGCTATGAGGTCTGGCACGGCGAGCCCCTGGCGATCTTGAGCGCCGATCGGCGCACGCTGCATGTCTACCATACCCCGGCGATGCAGGAAATCGTCGCCGACATCGTCGACCGCTTCGTCAGCAACGAGGCCGACTCCCACTCCTTCAGCCTCCGCGTCGTGACGGTCAACAGCCCCAACTGGCGGATTCGAGCGCGGCAGGTCCTGCAACCCCTGGAGGTCCGGACGCCGGGGGTCCAGGCCTGGCTCCTCGAACGGGAGACAGCCGCCACGCTGGTTGCCGATCTTCGCCGCAGGACGGATTTCCGCGAGCTGAGTTCTCCCCAGCGGATGGTCAGCAACGGCCAATCCTCGGTGATTGCCGCGACGCGCGGAACGTACTATGTGCGCGACGCACGGCTGACCGGCAACGCGTGGCCCGGTTACCAGTCGGAGACGGCCGTCGTCGACGAGGGGTTCTCCCTTGAGTTCACCCCGCTCGTCTCCGTTGACCGACGCTCGATCGACGCCGTGCTCAAATGCCAGATCGACCAGGTGGAGAAGATGGTCCCGGTGATGCTCGATGTGCCCACGCCCGTGGCGCCGCGTCAACGCGCTAAGATCGAGGTGCCGCAACTCGCCCAGTTCCAGTTTCATGAACGCTTTCAATGGCCGGCGGACAAGGTCCTCCTGGTCGGCCTGGGGATGGTCCCCCACCCCTCCCCGAGCGAGGGCAAGCCGATCGGACTGGCCCTGCCGCTGGGCTTGTCGCCCGAGGGGAATCGCGCCGATCTGCTGGTGTTCGTCGAGACGAAGGCGGACCTCAGCGAGACGGCGGCCGCGGCCACCGCGGCGCGCCCCGGCGAAACCTATCGCGGTCGCTACTGACCGCCCGGCCTGATTCCGCACCTTTGTCCCGACGCAACCACGGATTGACCATGACGGAGAAGCTTCGCGAGGTGGTGATCACGGGAATGGCCCTGGTAAGTCCCCTGGGCGACTCCCTGGAGACATTCTGGCAGGCCCTGGCGGCAGGGCGCAGCGGCGTCGGCCGCTTGACGGCCGTGCCCGACGGCACGTTCCCACTTTCGATTGCCGCCGAGGCACACCAGTTCCGCGGCGACATCGAGGATTTCGGTCCGCTCGCCAAGGAGCAGAAGAAGGCGATTCGCAAGGGTCTGAAGGTCATGTGCCGCGAGTGCCAGATGGGGGTCGCCGTCGCGCAGAAAGCGCTCAGCCACGCAGCGCTTGCGCCCGGCGATTTCGCCCCGGAGCGGACCGGGGTGGCATTCGGCAGCGATTACATGCTCACGCTTGCCGACGACTTCACCGAAGGCGTCGTCCAATGCCTGACGGACGACGGCCAGTTCGATGCCACGCGCTGGCCGGTCGACGGCCTGCCCAAGATGTCGCCGCTCTGGCTGTTGAAGTACCTGCCCAACATGCCGGCCAGCCACATCGCGATCTACAACGACCTCCGCGGCCCGAACAACTCCCTGACCCTCCGCGAGGCGGTGGCCAACGTGGCCGTCGGCGAAGCCTACCAGGCGATTGCCCGCGATCGGGCCGAGGTGATGATCGCTGGGGCGACCGGCACGCGGCTCCATCCGATGAAGATGATCCACGTGATCCAGAACGAAGAACTGGCCCGCGGCGATCTGCCGCCGGACAAGGCCTGCCGGCCTTTTGACCTGAATCGCAGCGGCATGGTGCTCGGCGAGGGGGCCGGCGCGCTGGTCCTCGAAGAGCAGTCCCACGCCCGGCGGCGCGGGGCCGCCGTCTTCGGCAAGGTGCTCGGCGCGGCGTCCTCGGCGTCCGTCGGGCCGAAACTCGTCGCCCGCCGTGGCGAGGCCATCGCCACCGCACTACAGACCGTGCTCAAGTCCAGCGGTTTGACGGCCGACCAGATCGGCCATATCCAGGCCCATGGCCTGGCGACCCGGCAATCCGATCAGGAGGAGGCCCAGGCGATCTGGCGCGTCTTCCGCGAGCGGTCCCAGGCTGTCCCCGTGACGGCCGCCAAGAGCTATTTCGGGAATCTGGGCGCCGGCAGCGGGATAGTCGAGCTGATTGCGGGAATCCTCTCCCTGCACCATCAGACTCTGTTTCCCGTCCTCAATTTCGAAACGCCCGACCCGGAGTGCCCGATTCGGGTGGTCGTCGACCGGGGACAACCGCCCGGTGATTCGCTCCTGAATGTGAGTGTCACCCCCCAAGGGCAGGCCAGCGCGGCGATCGTCCAGGCGGTCTAGGCCCCGTCGGCTGAATCCACCGAATCGGCCCGCGCGCCCGCCGTGGCCCCCCGGCAACAGGTGCTTCTCTGCCAGCTGCTTTACCCCGGTCGTGCGGGGGCATTGGCTTGACACCCCTGCTTCCGGCCGTTATCTTTACCAGATTACGTCAGTCGCTGCTGAGCGATTTTGCGCTCGGGGTGTCTATGCGCGGCCGGTGTCTCTTTGCTGTAAGCGATTGCAGCACAACAATTTAGATTGTCAAGGCAGTCGCCTCGCGGTACCCGGCAGCGAGCGGCGGATTGCCTGGAATTGTTCGTTCTTGCATGGGTGTAACCCCCCCGATTGTGGGTAGGGAAAGTGAAACTCGATGAACCCGAGCGAAGTGCTGCGGATCGTTGACACGATCCACCGCGACAAAAACATCGATAAAGAAATCGTCTTCGAGGGAATCGAGGCGGCCTTGGTCTCGGCGGCGAAGAAGCACTTCGGCGAAGATCAGGAGATCGTTGTCCAGATCGACCGCACCGATGGTTCGATCACCGGGACGCGCAACGGGGCCCCCATGGATCCGACCGAAATGGCAGAGCGGATCGGCGCTCAAACCGCCAAGCAGGTCATGATCCAGAGGATTCGCGAGGCGGAGCGCGACGCGCTCTACGAAGAGTACGACGAATTGCGCGACCAACTCGTGACCGGTGTCATCCAGCGCTACGAGGGGGGCACCGCGGCGGTATCCCTTGGAAACACCGAGGCAATCCTGCCCAAGAGCGAGCAGATTCCCGGCGAAACGCACCACAACAACGAACGCGTGCGCGCCACCGTCTGCGAGGTCCGCAAGCAGGGCTCGCGCGTCAAGATCATCCTCAGCCGAATTCGCCCTTCCCTGGTCGAGCGCTTGTTCGAGCAGGAGATCCCGGAAATCAGCGACGGCGTGATTGAAGTCAAGGCCAAGGCGCGCGAGCCGGGTTACCGCACGAAGATCGCCGTCAGCAGCACCGACCAGCGCGTCGACTGCGTGGGGGCCTGCGTCGGCGTCCGCGGGAACCGCATCAAGAACATCGTTGACGAGTTGTCCGGCGAACGGATCGACATCGTTCGCTGGAGCGACGACTTGCAGGTGCTGATCCCCAACGCGCTCCAACCGGCCGAGGTCGACGAGGTCATCCTCTGCCAGATGCTCGGCAGGGCAATCGTTTTGGTCCGCGAAGACCAGTTATCGCTGGCCATCGGACGCCGCGGGCAGAATGTGCGCTTGGCCAGCAAGCTCTGCGGGTGGGACATCGAGATCATGACCCGCGAAGAGTTGGAGGAACAACTTGAAAACGCGTTGGTCGGATTCACCCAAATCGACGGAATCGACGAGGAACTCGCCGACCGCCTGGTCGGCGAAGGCTTCCTCACCTACGACGATCTCTCGATCATCGAACCGGAAGATTTGATGGAGATGGGAGACTTGACGCGAGAGCAAGTCGACCATATTGTCGAACAAGCGGAAGAGCGGGCCGAAGCCGCGGAAAAGGCGGCCGAACAGGAGCGTCGGCGGCAGCGGGAACAGGATCGAAGGGAGGCGGCCGAAGCAGCCGAAGCGGCCGAAGCAGCCGAGGCGGCCGA
>JAAYCB010000071.1 GCA_012744395.1 Pirellulaceae bacterium | reverse complement strand
TCTTCAGCAGAACCTTACCGGGCATCCGCGATCATCTCCGGGGCTTCCCGTGCGGCGGCTGCCGGCGTGGCGCGGTCGGCCGCTTCATACCAGGGGGTCGGGATGAGGCCAATCGCCACGACGAGCAGGGCGCAGATCACGGCCGCGGCAAACGGAACCGAGCGGCTGCCTCCGGTCCTCGGCTTGCCCATCGGCATCCGGAAGAACATCGCCCCGACAACGCGCAGGTAATAGGCCGCCGCAATCGCCGCGTTGACGATGCCCAGGACCGCCAGGCCGACAAACCACGAGCGCATGGCAGGTTCCGTCCCGCGGACGCCCAGCGCGCCGGCAAACAGTGCCAGCTTGCCCCAGAAACCGGCCAACGGCGGAATCCCCGTCAAACTGAACATGAACGCCGCGATCAGCCAGGCGGTGGCCCGCGATCGCGGCTCTTCGCTCCAGGCCAGCCCGGCCAACTGGTCGACGTGGTCGACCGGTTGTCCCGTCTCGCCGAGGTAGTTCAGTGCGGCGAACGTTCCGACGGTCGCCAGGGCGTAGATCAGCAGGTAGAAGAGCAGAGCGGCCACTCCGTCGAACGCCGCGCCGGCCAGCGTGTTGCCACCCAAGTAGACCGCCAGGCCGATGAGCATGTAACCGGCGTGGGCGATCGACGAGTAGGCCAGCAGGCGGCGGAGATTGTCTTGCCAGAGGGCGAGCAGATTGCCGGTCGTCATCGTCAGGACCGCCAGCGCCAGGGCAATCCGCCAGGCGTCGGACGAGACCCCCTCGGCGGCTACGGCCACCAGCCGCACGAGGGCGAGGAAGCCGGCGGCCTTGGGGGCGACCGAAAGGAGGGCGGCGCCGTCGTTGGTCGTGCCCTGGTAGACATCCGGGGCGTAGAAGTGGAACGGGACGGCGGCGATCTTGTAGCTCAGGCCGGCGAAGATGAACACCAGCGCCAGTCCGGCAAACCCGCCGAGACTCCCGCCGCCGTCGAGCAGGCGCTGATGGATCCCCTCGATCGACGTCGTCCCGGCGGCCCCGTAGAGGAAGCTCAGCCCGAACAGCAGAATGGCCGAGGCGAGAATGCTGAGATAAAAATACTTGACGGCGGCCTCGCGCCCCTCGCTCGTACGGCGGCCGACAAACAGGACGATATAGGTCGGGATCGAGATCAGCTCGAGTCCGAGGAACAGCAGGACGAGGTCGCCGGCGGCCGCCACGAGCATCATCCCGGCGATGATCAACAGGAGCGAGCCGAGCAGTTCCGCCCCGTCGGCATCCGCCGCCGGCCGCCAGGAGGTGAGGATCAGCAACGCCCCGCTGGCAAGTGCAAACCAGCGCAGCCAGAGGGCCAGCGCGTCGATCCGCAGCGGCTCGGCGGCTTGCGGCGTGGTCGAGGCCAGGCAGAGAGCGGCCGCGCCGAGGCCGGCAAGGCCGACCCAGGACCACGCAGCGCGCGGCGCGGCGAACGCGCCGGCGACGTAGACGACCACGGCTGCGAGCGCGACGAGCGTCTCTGGACCGAGTTGCCACAACGCGTCACTCGACACCGCCAAGGTCTCCTTTCGCGATCGATGTCTCGGCGAAACGATCGCCGCCAGCGGGCCCCCCCCGCTCGGCCGCCCTGACTGCGGCGGCCGTGAGGCGATCAAGGGCCGGCCCCATCCGGTTGAGGAAGAACGAGGGTTGCAGTCCGATCCAGAAGATGAACACGACCAGCGGAACCAGTCCGGCCACCTCGCGCGCCGACAAATCGCGGATCGGCGGCGACGGCTGGCCCTGCTCGACGGCGGGCTCGCGGAGCGGCCCGAAAAAGACCCGCTCGACGAGCCACAGCATGTACCACGCCCCGAGCACGACCCCGAAGACCGCCAGCACGGACGCCGCCCGGTAAACCGCCAGCGGTCCGCTCGAACCGGCCCACGCCCGCTGGAACATGCCGACCAGCAGGAGGAACTCTCCGGCGAAACCGTTCAGGCCGGGCAGCCCGATGCTGGAGAGGGTCATCAGCAGCATGAAGAACGCCAGGACCGGCAGCCGCCGCGCGATCCCGCCGTAGTCCTTGATCTCCCGCGTGTGGTAGCGTTCATACAGCATCCCGACCAAGGCGAACAACCCACCGGTCGACAGGCCGTGGTTGACCATTTGCAGCACGCCGCCTTGGATTCCCAGGCGGTTGGCGGCAAAAATGCCGAGCATGCAGAAGCCCAGATGGCTCACGCTGGAATAGGCGATCAAGCGCTTGATGTCGGCCTGGGCCAGGGCCACCAGCGCGCCGTAGATGATCCCCGCCGCGGACAGCCCGACGAGCCACGGCATCAACAGCGCGGTCGCCTCCGGCAACATCGGCAGGCTGAAGCGGACGAACCCGTATCCCCCGATCTTCAGCAGAATGCCCGCCAGCACGACGCTGCCGGCCGTGG
>JAAYCB010000070.1 GCA_012744395.1 Pirellulaceae bacterium | reverse complement strand
TCGAGCGGAAGGCCGCCGCCAAGGGCCTGTTCGTCGGCATTGAGTACCACAAGCGGTTCGATCGGCGGTCGCTCGACGCGCGGCGGCAGTACCGTGCCGGGCGGTTCGGAGAGTTCCGCGCCGGCGAGGCCAAGATGATCGAGCCCTACTACTACCGGCACTCGAATTTCCAGAACTGGTTCACCAAGGAGAACAGCGATCCGTTCACCTATGTCGGTTGCCACTACGTGGACCTGGTCTACTTCATCACCGGGCTGAAGCCGGTCGAGGTCTCCGTTCGCGGCGTCGAAGGCGCTTTCCCCAACGGGAAGATCGGCTACATGTGGGCGGCCGGCAGGGTGGTCTGGGAAAACGGCGCCGTGATGAGCGTGACCGACGGCCTGGGGTATCCCGATCTGGCCGCCGGGACAAACGACCAATGCCTGGCCATGTATTGCGAGGGGGAGGACTGTGGAGCGGTGCTCCGCCACGACGACCAGTTCCGCGGCGTCCAGCACGGCTATGTCGACGACGCCTCGGGCGCCAGGTTCCGGTTCGTCAGCCCCGACTACTTCCGGTTCGTGCCCTACGACGGCCCCGGCTTGAAGCCGGTCGGCTACGGCTTCGAATCGATCGAGGCGCTTGTCCAGGCGGCGGCCAAGACGAACGTCGCCGGCCAAGGACTCGAGGGCGGCGAGGCCCTTGCCGCGCGGCAGAAGTGCCTGGCGGAAATCGACCGGCGGGGCCTGCTCGCCACCCCGGCCAACAGTTCGATCAACGAACTGGTGACCGAGGCCGCGCGGATGTCGATCGCCCGCGATGGGATGCCGGTGGCGATCCACTACGGCCCGTCGCCCCTGGTCCGCACGCGCACGTGAGGACGCCCGCCGTGCTCAAGGTGTTCATCGTCTCCGACGCAACCGGCGCGACCGGCGAGCGGGTCGTCAAGGCGGCTTTGGCGCAGTTTGCCGAAGCCCGCGTGGAGATTGTCCGGCGGCCGAACGTCCGCACGGCCGAGCAGGTCCACCGGGTGGTCGCGGAGGCCGCCGCGCAGCAGTCGCTGCTGATGCACACGCTGGTTTCCGACGGCCTCCGCGGAATCATGCTCGAACAGGCCCGGCTCCGCGCGGTCGAGGCGTTCGACATGCTCGGACCGCTGCTGGAGCGGTTTGCCCGGCTCCTCGGATTGACGCCCCAGGAGAAACCCGGGCTGTTCGAGGAGCGGCTGGAAGCCCGCTGGCGCGAAATCGAGGCGGTCGAGTTCGCCTTCGCTCACGACGATGGGCGGCGGATGGAAGATCTTGGCAGGGCGGAGGTCGTCCTGGTGGGAGTCTCGCGAACGATGAAAACGCCGACGATGCTCTACCTGGCGTATCGCGGCTGGTTCGCCGCCAACGTGCCGCTGGTTCCCGAATTGGCCCCGCCCGAGGACCTGCTGCGGGTCTCCAGGGATCGCGTCTTCTGCCTGCTGATGGCCACCGAGCGGCTGGCCGAACTCCGCCGCGTCCGCGCGGAGCGCGAGGCGATCCCGATCGAGTCGTACGCGTCCCTGGCGCAGGCCCGCAAGGAGCTCGAACTGGCCAAGACGCTCTGCGGCAGACACGGCTGGCGCCGTGTCGATGTGACGAACAAATCCGTCGAGGAGATCGGGCGAGAGATCATCGCCCTGCTTCCCGGCCGCCGGCTCGGCGCGCTGGCCCCCTGAGGCGGGCCGCCGGCGGCTATGGTTTCTCGAGACTCACGGTGACCGTCGTCGTGATCCCGCCCCGGGGCGTGAAGGTCGCCTCGAGTGTCAATCGGCGCGGCGCGAGCACGGCCGCCAGGTCGTCGAAGATCCGGTTGACGACGTTCTCGTAGAAGATCCCCTCGTTCCGGTAGCGCTGCAGATACAATTTCAGGCTTTTCAGTTCGACGCATTTCCGATCGGGGACGTAGAGGATGGTCATCGTGCCGAAGTCCGGCTGACCGGTTTTCGGGCAGACGGACGTGAATTCCGGGGCCACGATGCGGATCTGGTAGTCGCGCTCGGGGAACTCGTTGTCGAACGTTTCGAGAATCTCGCGAAACTGGCCGCTCACCGTCCGGCTCCTTTTCTAAAACAGCCTATTCTGTCATCATCAGGGGTTTGGCGAAAGCCGGGGAGCGGCCCTGGTTGCCGTCCGCGTCCAGCTTTTTCGAGGAACTGATGCCGACCCCCGCCGTGGTTCTGCTTTCGGGCGGCCTCGATTCGGCCACCGCCGCCGCGGTCGCCAAGGCCGAGGGGTTTGCGGTTTACGGGCTGACGATCGACTACGGGCAGCGGCACCGGTGCGAACTGGAGGCCGCCCGGCGGGTCGCCCGAGCGCTCGGCGCCGCCCGCCATGAACTGCTCTCGATCGATCTATCGGTCTTCGGGGGCAGCGCCTTGACCGGCGCGGACGGCGTCCCGAAGGACCGCTCGGAGAAGGACTTCGCGCGTGGCATTCCGGCGACCTATGTGCCGGCCAGGAACACAGTGATGCTCTCGCTGGCCCTGGCCTATGCGGAGACGATCCCCTGTTCGGACATTTTCATCGGCGTCAACGCGGTCGACTACAGCGGCTATCCCGACTGCCGCCCCGAGTTCATCGAGGCCTTCCAGCGGCTGGCCAACCTGGCGACCAAGGCGGGCGTCGAGGGGACGCTCCAGTTCGCCGTCCACACGCCCCTGCTCCGGCTGACGAAGGCGGAAATCATCCTCCGCGGGACGCGCCTGGGAGTCGATTACGGCCTGACCCACACCTGCTACGATCCGGCCGAGGACGGCGCAAGTTGCGGACACTGCGATGCCTGTCTCCTCCGCCGCAGAGGATTCGCCGAAGCCGGCCTGGTCGATCCGATCCGCTATCGGGAGTGAGTGGAGAGCCGTCAGCGGTCAGCCGTCAGCGATCAGCCATCAGGTTACAGGTTACAGGGCGGGTTCCAGAGGACAGACAGAGCTTTGCGCTGAATACTGAATACTGCCAACTGAAAACTGAAAACTGAAAACTGAAAACTGAAAACTGACCGCTGACCGCTGACCACCATGCGCATTGCCGAGATTTTCCAATCGATTCAAGGGGAAGGCTTCCTGACGGGCGCTGAGAGCGTCTTCGTCCGGGCCAGCGGCTGCAACCTCCGCTGCTGGTACTGCGACACGCCCTACGCCTCCTGGAGCCCCGAGGGGGAAGACCTGGCGGTCGACGAGATCGTCCAGCGGGTGGAATCGTTCGCTGCCCGCCACGTGGTTCTGACGGGCGGGGAGCCGATGCTGTTTCCGGAGGCCAAGCCGCTCAGCGAGCGGCTTCGCGAACGGCAGTTGCACGTCACGATCGAGACGGCGGGGACGCGCTACCAGCCGGTTGCCTGCGACCTGATGTCGATCAGCCCGAAGAGGGGCAATTCCACTCCGCGGGGGGCCGCTCGCGCCCGCTGGGCCGATCGCCACGATCGATCGCGGCACGCGCCGGCGGTGATCCGGCGGCTTGTGGCGGAATACGACTACCAGTTGAAGTTTGTCATCGAGGAGGCCTCGGACTGTCTCGACGTCGAGGCGTACCTCAAGGAGCTGCCCGAGATCAACCGGCGGCGCGTGATGTTGATGCCCCAGGGGACGGAGCCCGCCGACCTGGCATCGAAGTCCGCATGGCTGGAACCCTATTGCCGGGCGCACGGGCTCGGCTTCTGTCCGCGGCGGCAGATCGAATGGTTCGGCGCGCGGCGCGGGACATAGAGCCGCGTCAAGCCCGCGTCAGCCCGCGTCAGCCCGCGT
>JAAYCB010000069.1 GCA_012744395.1 Pirellulaceae bacterium | reverse complement strand
TCGGAGCACCTTGGGCGGGTGGTCGCGGATTGGCCGATGGCTTAGATTACAATGGAGTGTGGCCGGGTTCCGCCGGCCGCGGCTGGCTCGATCCGCGTTTCACCCACGGGGACTGATTTGGTCGTCACGGAGTCGTCGGCCCGAAGGTACGCCCTCCGGGATCCTGATGTGCGATTGATGCTCGAGGTCCGCGACGACAACGCCGCCGCCTTCGAGGAGTTGATGCTGCGCTATCAGGGACGTGTCGTGACCGTGCTTGAACACGCGACGGGCAACCGGGACCTTGCCGAGGATTTGGCGCAGGACGTCTTCTTGCGGATGTACAGGGCGCGGAAGCGCTACGTGCCGGGGGCGAAGTTCTCCACATGGCTGTATACGATCGCCAACAACGTGGCCCTCAACGCGCTTCGCAGCCGGGCAAGGAGGCGCGAGGTGACGCTCGAAGGGCGCGAAAGCGGGCCGCTGGGCGTGCGGCCTCTCGAAGCGATGATCGCCGCCTCCAGCGGGCAGATCCCCGCACGGGCGGCCGACAAGGCCGAAGCCCGCGACGTGGTGCAGATGGCCATCCAGAGCTTGAACGAGCGTCAGCGGATGGCGGTGCTGCTGAGCAAGTTCGAGGGGATGAGTTATGCCGAGATCGCCGAGAGCATGGGCCTCTCCGTGCAGGCGATCAAGTCCCTGCTGAGCCGCGCCCGGAACAACCTCAAGGAAGTCCTGGAACCGTACCTTGACCGAGGGCAGCCCCCCGCCTCGGAGGTCGGATTGCGGCCGGCGGAGAACGAAGCGGATTCGATCCGCAGCGAGGCGGATCGCGACTGATAGAACCGATTGGGGCCTATAGGCCATGTCAAACGACCCCTACCATGCCGGCACGGCCGATGAATTGCCGTCGATCGAGGAGCAGCTGGTGGCTTACCTCGACGGCGAACTCGACGACGAGTCGAGCCGCTCGCTGGAACAGCGGTTGGCGACGGACTCCACCTTGCGCTTGCAGCTCGGCCGGCTGGAGCGGACCTGGGACCTGCTCGACCAGTTGGGGCGCGCCGAAGTCGGCGAAACCTTCACGCGGACGACGATCGAGATGGTGGCGCTGGCCGCCGAACAGGAACAGCGGCAGGAGGAAGCGGAGCGGCCGATCCGCCGCCGCCGCCGCTTACTTGGCGCCGCCGCCGGGATTCTCGCCTCATCGGCCGCCGGCTTCGTTCTGGTCTGGGCGCTGTGGCCCAACCCCAATCGGCAACTGCTCGAAGACCTGCCGGTTCTGGAAAGCCTCGACGAGTATCAGCAAATCGACGGAATCGAATTTCTCGAATTGCTGCACGAGCGAGGCGTCTTTGCCGGGGAGGGGGATCATGACGGCGTTTAGGGTGTTTTGCGTTGCGTTGTCCGCCGCGCTGGCCGCCGGGTGCGTTGCCCGCTGCATCGCCAACGAGCCCCTCGCCGAGCGCCGAGCGCGGATTGAGCAGATGACTCCCGAGTCCCGAAAACAACTGCTGGAGGACTGGCAGCGATTTCAGAGCCTGTCGCGCGAGGAGCAGGACCGATTGCGGCGATTGCACGAGGATTTCCAGGCCCACCGGGACCGTGAAGCGCTGGGCCGCGTGATGAAGGCCTACTACGACTGGGTCAGCGATCTGCCCGACTTCGATCGCGCCGAGCTGGCCAGGCTCGCGCCGGCGGAGCGCGTCGCCAAGGTGGTCGAGTTGCAGCGGCAGCAGCAGCGGCGAGGATTTCGCGGCAGGCCGAGCGGTTCGTTGGGCCACGCCGCCTTCGCCGCCAAGGCCGGGCTTCCCAACCTCTCGCCCGACGATACCGAGGCGGTCCGCGAGTGGATTCTCCGCTACGCGGTCCAGCGCCGCCGCGAACTTGCGGCGGCCCTCCCGCCCGAGGCCGGCAGACAGTGGGATGCCCAGTTCGAGAAACTCCTCGATGAATCGCCGCATGCGGAGAAACCGATCTGGAGGATGCTGATCGGCTGGCACATGGCCAACCCGAAACAGGATCTGCCGCTGGGCGAGAAAGACCTCGCCTCCCTCCTGGCGGTGCTCAAGGAACCGCTGCAACGGCAGCTCCAATCGCGCAGCTTGGACCAGCAGCGGGAGCTGGCGCAGAAGTGGATGCGCGGCGCCGTCGTGTTCCACTTCTTCGCCTACCAGAAGGAGGTTCGCGACCTGGCGACCCGGGAACAGCTCGCCACGTTTTTCGAGAACGAACTGGAACCGGAAAGACGCGACCGGGTGATCAACCGCCCCAACGAGGAATCGCAATGGTGGCTGCGGTTCTACTACTTCCAGTCGCGAATGCCCGAGTTTGAATTGCCGTTCGGCGACCGGACCGGCCGTTCGTTCGGCCGCGGCGGCCCGGCGGGCCTCCGGCAGCCCAACCCGGCCGGCCCCGGTGGCCCGGCGGCCGGTCCACCGGGCGGCGGGGCAGCTACCCCGCCCGCCTTCGGCCGGCCGAAGGCGGGCGACTTCGGCACCCGCCCCGGCGGCTCTCCGCCCCCGGCCAGGAGTCTCCAGCGTTGACCGGCGGGCTAGCGGTCTCAGGCTAGGCGGCCGCCTTCCGCGCTGCGCGGCCGCGCCGGCCGCGGGGGTCCTTCCAGCGGCGATGGACCCACCAGTACTGGTCCGGATCGACCCGAATCGCCTCCTCGAGCCTCTTCGTGTACCATTGGGTCAGGTCTTTGACCGTCGCCACCTCCCCCCTCGTGTCGCGCGGGTCGATGATCTCCGAGACCACCATCTCGAAACGCATTGGCCGATCCAGTCGCCGTGCGTAGCAGACGGCGATCGGCGCGTCGTGCTCCAGCGCCAACAGGGCAATCGCCTTGTAGGTCGACGCCGGCCGGCCGAAGAAATCCACCCAACACCCCTTGGGGCCGGCCGCCTGGTCCGCCAGAAACGCCATCGTGCCGCCACGGCCGAGAACCTCCAGAATCTGGTCGTAGCCCCCTTTCTTGGGAATCAAGTGCTGACCGGTCGCGCCGCGGAACCGTTCCAGGAAGTCGTTCAAGTACCGGTTGTCGAGGGTCCGCGCAACGCTGTGCGTGGGGAACCCCAAGAGCCCCAGCAAGTAGCCCCCCACCTCGAAATTGCCGAAATGGCCGGTGACCAGCACCACGGGGCGATCGTCCAGAAACGCCCGCATCAGCGGCGCTACGTTCCGCAAGCGGACATGCTGTCGCCAATTCGTCTCGTGGATCTTTCGCGGTACGTGCGCGACTTCCAGCACAAGCAGCACGAGATGGCGCCACATTCGCCGCGCCAGAGACCGCCGCTCGGCCCGATCGAGCTCCGGAAAGGCGTGCTCGAGATTCTCATCGACCACCTTGCCGCGTAAACGCAACACGTCGCAGGCCAGCCAGGCGAGCCAGTCGGCCAACACCTGGCCGGTTTCCATGCGGATCGCCTGCACCACGCAGATAAACAGGCGCACGAGCATGTAGACGAGATAGTCAAGCGACTTATGCACCGGCAAGTCCCTCCATGGCGTTGCCAGAAGATCGAGGGGGCTATTCTCGCACGAACGGCAACCGGGGGGAAGAGAGGTTTTGGCCTCCGGCAAAGGGGCAAGAGGCCGGCTACAGCGGCCGATTCGCAGGCCAAAACACCCCTTGCGCGAATCGGGGCCACCGCCCGCTACCTCCGGCCCCGCGTGCTCCGCCAGCGCCAGAACAGGCCGCTGCGACCTTGCGATGGCTGGAGACCGTAGTCGAGAAGCTGCATGTTGCTCCGCAGGACCAATCGCCCCTCCTTGTCGACCTGTTGCGACGAGCAACAGATGACTCCTCCCGGGACCACCGATGATGTCGATGCCCATGTTGTGGTCGTGCCCGACGCATCCTCATGGACGGATTTCACACGCGCCGCCCTGCGGAAATTGCGGGACTTCCCGCAAGACGCCTCGAGGGAGACCACCTCCACACTGGTCTTGCTGATGGGAGCCTTCAGGTCGTCGCCGTAGACCGCCGTCACCCGCTTGATGATGTAGGGGTCGACGGCATCGGAGTACCAGATCTTGCTGAGCCTCCTGCCGCCTGGCCGAGGGAACTCCAGTTCGAGGACCCGGCAGTCAACGCGGCGATTCTCGACGACCAGCTCTGCCCGGCCAAGGTCCCTGATCACCGGCTCGTTGCCGGCCACTTCCCCGTGGAATCCCTGCCGCAGCGTTTGCGGATCCGTGTCCAGGCGTTTGCCCCCCACCAGCACGGCGACCTCGACCTTCAGCGTCACGCCAGCCTCGTCGACGGCGTTCAACGTCGTGCTCGTCTCCGTCACGCTCTTGAGCATTTGGCCGCCTTCGTAGCTCTCGGTCGTGACCCGCACCAGATTCCACGCCCCCGGCTGGAACTGGCCCCAAGGGTGATGCTGCCGCGTTAAACCGGCCTGCTGGCCGAGCGACTGCGCAGACCACACCAATACCGCCAAACAAGCCCAAGCGCATTTCGCGCGGACAGATTCCATCTCTGGAGGCTCCCGGACCATCGTATTGCAGTCACTTCCCACGCGGGATGCCACCTGCGGGGGCGCTCTTCACCCCGCAGGCGACCGTCGCGGGCGCCCCTTGCCAGCCCCTCCTTCAGCGTCTCAATACGGTACCCGCCAGGCATCTCCTTCGATGTTGCCTACTCCCAATATAGTCGAAGCCGTGGAGATATCCCATACGGCCGCCCCCCTCTGCGGCAGGGAGTTCCAGGAAATGACGGTAGGGTAGTACGGACCGGACCAGCCTGGTGCGGCCCGCGCCGCCGCGTTTGTTGCAGGAACCGAGCGCCGATGCACGGCCAATGCGGTAGCGCCGCCCCACCGATGGCCAACCCATCAGACAACCAATGGGCAAGCCGAATCATGGTGGGCCGGCGCTCGTCCTCTGATGCTCCGTACCGTTGCGGCTCCGGAAGCGTCCGCGGAATTGCCAATCCGCAGGGCGATGGTTCGCTCTGGACCACCCTACGGAATCACGTTGGGGTCGTGTGTCAGGTCAACTTGGTCACGCCGGGGATCGCCACGGCGTACTTTCCGTCGGCGTCGGGCAGCGTGGGCGGGTCGGCGTCCCAGGCATAGCTGCTCGGTGCGAGGGTCTCCGTGCTGGCCATCGCCTCGTCCCAGGTGATCGCCTTTCCGGTGTAGCAGACCATCCGCCCGAGGATTCCGAGCATCGTGCTGCGGGCCATGTACACGCCATTGTTGACCGGCTTGCCAGCGCGGATTGCATTGAACAGCGCCTCGTGCTCCAGGACGTACATGTTCCCGCCTTCCCCCCTGAACCGCCAGGGATTCTCGCCTTCGATCGCGTGGTCGGGCGTGACCGTCGCGCGGCCCTTCGTGCCCAGAAACTGATCGGATACGTTGCTGAAGCATCCGCCCTGCTGGCGGCAATACGAGTGGACCTTCTTGCCGTCTGGATATTCGTAGACGACGGCCATGTGGTCGTAGATGTCGCCGTACTTGGGCTGCTCCTTGCGGACTTCGCGGCCTCCCAGCCCATAGGCCCTCAGCGGCGGCTCGTCGCGGAACGCCCACAGCGCCTTGTCGAGACTGTGGACGTGCTGCTCGACGTTGAAATCACCCGAGAGCCACGTGAAGTAGTACCAGTTGCGCATCTGGTAAGCCATTTCCGTGTCGGTGGCCTCGCGGCCCCGGTGCCAGAGAGTGCCGGTCAGGTAGGTCTCCTGAATCGAGAGCACCTCGCCGATCGCCCCGTCCAGGATCCGCTGCATCGTTTCCTTGACGGCGTGGTGATACCGCCAGCAGAGGCCCGAAACGATACTCAGCCCCTTCTCCTCGGCCAGCTTGGAGGTCTCGAGAATCGACCGCACGCCCGGAGCGTCAACAGCCACCGGTTTCTCGCAGAAGACGTGCTTGCCGGCTTCGATGCAGGCCTTCAGGTGCTGCGGGCGGAAATGGGGCGGCGAGGCCAGGAGGACCACGTCGACGCCGCTCTCGATCACTTTCTGGAATCCGTCAAAACCCGTGAACTGGTGATCCGCATCGACCTTGACCCGATCGGCAACCGCCTGCTTCGCAAGGCCGGACAGGCAACCGTTAATCCGCTCGGCGAAGGGATCGGCGACCGCTGTCAACACGGCATTGGCATCGGCGGAGAGGGCGTTGGCCGCCGCCCCCGTGCCGCGGCCGCCGCATCCGACCAGCCCGACCTTCAGCCGGCCGTCGCCCGCCGCATGGGCGCTCCGCTCGAGGGCCAGGCTCCCCAGGACCGCTCCTCCCGCCAGCGCGCCGCTCGTCTTGATGAAATCGCGTCGAGTCGACGTAGCCTTCTCGGTAGCCAATCGTTGCGACATCTTGTTCCTCCTCAATCAACGTGGTCAGTGGCGTGCGTCGACACGGTGCCACGCACCGAACAGGCCAAACTATCGGCCCGGAAAATCGGACGCCCCGGCATGTCCATCATATCCGTGCCGCCCGCGCCCGGCAACGTGGCCCCGAGTCAGCGGAGTTTGGCGAAAAACCGCAAGAAATCGCTCTCCAACTGCTCCAAGTCGTAGCCGAACGCCTCCTTGAACTCCGCCAGTCGGGTAGCCGGTTCGTCCCAGCGTTGGGGGGCCTTGCGGGAAAGCGTCCGCAGATACTCGACGTATTCCTTCGGCTTCTGCTGCGCGAGAAAATAAGTCAATGCCCAGGCCTCCGCATAACCGTCCGTGGCCGACGACGAATCGCGGAGCCGCCGGTCCTCGCCGAGCAGCGTCGCCAGCGAGTCGGCCGGGCGGCGCCGCAGGTAGTCGCGAAAATGCCGCAACCGCATCGTGTTGATCTGGCCGATGCTCCGCCACCCCCGCGAGCTCGTCAGGTCGGGCGTCTCGAAGTACATCGCGATCCCCTCGCTGAACCAGAGCGGGCAGTCGCTGTAGCGGGCATGGAGCCCGCAGTTGTAGGCGATCTGGTGCGTCGCCTCGTGAACAATCGTGGCCACCGTGGGCGCGGCCGCCGGCTGCGCTAAGATCCGGTTGACTTGCGCCGCCGAGCCGCGCCGCGCGTTTGCGTTGCCGCCGGCCTCGACGCCCGTCAGATCGTACATCGTGATCCGGTTGGTCCGCAGGCTGTAGTACGCCACGACGGACTCGGCCCCCTCGCCAACCTCCGGCCGGGAGAAATCCGCGTAGGCCTTCTTCTCGGCGAACACGATCGCCACCAGCGGGAACTCCGGCTTGGCCAGGGCGAACCCCTTGCGCGTCCAGTAGTTCGTGAACGCCATCTCCAAGCGCTCCAGCAGGGCGCCGCACCATTGGGCGTATCCCCGCGACGTGCTGTGGCAGATCACGTAGTTCGACGTCTGGTAGACATCGAAACCGGCCGGCAGTTCGGCCAACAGCCGCGCGGCAATCTGCTCCTTGGTGAACGGCCGAAACGGCGTCTCATCCGAGGACAGCCCCTGGACCTCGTCGGCCGCGACCAGCCAGATCGTTCCGTCGCGGGTCTGGAACATGACACTGCCGTCCTGGGCGACAATCATTGTTCGCCCGTCCAGACCGACCGTCCCCTCGCCGCGCTGCAGGACCAGGTGGTCGATCGCGCTGGCCTGGGCGGCCGCCAATGCGGCAATCGCCCCGACAATCAGAACCATCGCTCGCCTGCCGGGATCCACCGCCATCTCGCTCTCGCCTGCAACTGGGCCTGGTTGAAGTGATCGCTCTGCCACTGGCGTCCATTATACGTCACCGCGACGCGCCGTTTCGACCCTTGGCCCGCCCGCCGTCCACGCGCCCAGCGAGCGCCGCCAGCGCCAGCGCCAGAAGCCATCCCAATCCGGCGAAACCCGCCGAGAGCGCCAGGCAGATGCCCGCCACCTGGTCTTCCACGCCGTAATGCAGCAGGGTGAAGATCCGCACCGACAGCAGGGGCACCCCCGGCGGGACCGTGAGGATGCTCGCCGACAGGTCGCCGATCGCCACGACCGCCGCCAGCAGCCAGGCCGCGAGGGTCGCCGAACGCTTCCAGGGGAGTGCGACCCTCCACAGCGCGCCCCACGATCCCGCCCCGTCGACCCGCGCCGCGTCGATCACCGAGCGGGGAATGCTCTGGAAGGCGAACCACATCACCAGCACCGCCGGCGGCAGCGCCCGAATCGTCTGCGCCGCCAGCGGAGCAAGAATCGACTGGTCGTACAAGAAGACCAGCAAGGGCGCCCCGGGGCGGTTCAACAGCCAAATCACCACCAGACCGATCACCGGCCCCGGCGCGGCCAACCCCGCGGCCACCAGGGTCCAAACCAGCTTTCTCCCGATCCCCTCGAATCGCGCGATCCAGGCCAGGATCGTGCCCGC
>JAAYCB010000544.1 GCA_012744395.1 Pirellulaceae bacterium | reverse complement strand
GGCCCATGGCAATTGAAGCCGCAGGCGGCTTGAAACACGCCGTAGCTGGCCATCGCTCGGGCGTAATGGTCGGAGCATTCGATTTCGTTGTAGGGATTTCGCTTCGCCGCGCTGTAGCGGTCGTGGATCGCGCGGCTGACGACGAGGCCTTTTTCGAGCAGGTCGGGCTGGTCGATCCCCTCCCAGATCATGTGGGCGGCGGCCTGCCATTCGAAACCGGTCATGCACTCGTTGAAGTACATGTACTGCCAGTGCTGCTTGAACTCCGGGTTCTGCCCGCCCTTCGGCCAGGTGCACATCAGCAGCCCCGCGTCGCCGGCGGCGGCGTACCAGCGGCCGCGGGGGAATGCCGCGCGAAACGGCCCCACGTCCGGCACGAAGTTGTAGCGGAACAGGGCCCGCAGGGCGGAACGCTGCTTTTCCGCGTCGAACAACCGGCCCAGGCCCACCCAGTGGGCCCACGTCTGCCCGAAAACCTGATCGATGTAGCAGCCGGGGCCGACGCCGATATCCTTCTTGCGCTCCGGGTCTTCGAGTTGGATGAAGTACTCGCCGTTGTAGAGTTCGAGGATCGACTCGGCGCCCCGCTCGGCAAGCCGCCGGCACTGCGCGGCGAACTCCGCGTCGCCGGTCTCGGTCGCCATTGCCTCGCCCGCCCTCAAGGCCGCCAGGTAGAGCGACGCCAGGAACGAGATTTTGCCGAACCAGGCCGCGTCGAGCGTGTTCGGCTGGGCGCCTTCCACGATCCCGTCGCCGTTGCCGTCCTTGCGGATCATGTACTCGATGGCCAGCTTCACCTTCGGCCAGACCCGCTGGAGAAAACTGCCGTCGGGCGACATCTGGTGCTCGCGATAGACCCCGAGAATCCGGCCGCACTGGCCGTCGTCGGCCGGCTCGTTCGACCGGGCCACGTCGGTCCTCATGCCGATCCCGCCGCTCTCGTGCAGTCCGATACCGAAGTTGACCCGCTCGCGCTCGTCGCGCTCGATCTCCGGAAACAGGCGTCCCGGCGCTTGGGCGTAATGCCAGACGTGGGTGCACGTGCCCTGGCAGCAGCCGATCCCCTCCCAGGCCCAGAACCGCCCGTCTTCGAACCGGTAGCACGTGGTCGTCGCCAGGGTCGACGTGTTGGCGAGCGTGCGGTCGAGCAGCCAGTAGGGGAGCGTCGAATCGTACCAGGTTTCAACCCACGCGCGCGTGTCGCCGCAAAGGCGCTCGGAATTGGCCGCCAGGTACCGCGCGACGGCAAGCGCCGACTCGAAACGGGCCGCGTACGCGTGGCCGACGCGGCCGCCGCCGGCCCCGCGGGCGTAAAAGTTGGGGAAATGCCAGGTGACGGCAAAATCGGCCGTTTTCTCCTCGCCGGGCGCAAGCCGCAGCTTCCTGCCGACCTGGCCGGTCAACTCGGCGGAAAGCTCGGCGCTGGCCGAGGCCGACTCGCCCGCCGCCGCGCGATCGGCCAGGGCAATGTCTTCTTCATCGCCACCGAGCAGCGCAAGGGCCATCGTGCCGAAGTCGCGCTGCTCCGGCAGTGCGGACTCCTCCAGCGGCCGATCGGTGAAGACGATCTGGTCGATCCCAATATTGCCCCAGCCCGTGCCGACCTGGTCGACGACCTGGAGCCGGGCCTGCTTGCCTTCGTGCTGGCGCGTGTTGAAGGCCGTGCGGGCCATGCGGTTGTCGTTCCTGCCGGTTGCCGAGGCGACCGGCTTTCCATCGACGAGCAGGTTGACGCAGGTCTTGCCCTCGTGCGCCCCGCCGCCGACGTAGAACTGGATGTAGCGCCGCTCGATGGTGAACGGCCGGCTCGTGAGCGTGCCGACGCGCGCGTCCTTTTCGCCGACGCTGCCGCCGGGCGCCGAGGCGTGGCTGTTGACGACCCGCTCTCCCTCGCCGCCGACGTCGCCCTGATACTTGGGAATCGCCTTCTTCTCGACGGGGCCTTGCCCGAAGGCATCGCCCTCGGCCGTCCACGTTTCATAAAGCGGTCGCTCGAAGTCGTCGAAGAGGATGTCCGGCCGCGGTGCTTCTTCCTTGGACGCACTCGGCAGGGCCGAGCAGACCAGCGCGGTCAAACCGGGAGCGCGGACGATTCGGTTGCTCAGCCGGCCGGAAAACCGCGACTTCGAGTCGAGGCAGACGGCATTCTCAAGATGGCCGAGAAGCTCGACCTCGACCGGCGCCTCTCCCGTGTTCTTCACGCGGAAGCTCATCACGGTGGCCGGCAGCGAGGAATCGGCAACATTGAGCGGAATGAACGGCGAGAACGCCTCGAGTCTGACCTCCACCGGGCAGTCGGCGTCGCGATAGCGGACCCTTCCGATCGGGTAACGGCCGTCGAAGGTGATCTGGCGGAAACCCTCGCAATCGAGCGACCGCGCTTTGCCGCCGATGGCGAGGGTGAAGCCTTGCTTCAACGGGCTGAACGGCCTGGCGGGCGAGACATAATTGGCCCCCTCGCGGGTCTTGATCTGGCCGCCCTGCCAGTCGACGCTCCGCGGAGCGATCCCTTCCTGATCGCGATTGAATATATCCCAGAGCCAGAGCCGGCCGTCGCCGCCGAGGTAGAGCGTGCCGGCAAACAGCCCGCCTGCCGGCATGCCGATGTGCTCAAGCGCCTGGGGATCGGACCAGGTCTGCTTTTCGCCGCGAGCGTAGAGCGAGGCGAGCCACTGGGGGCTGAATTGCTTGTCCGCGGGAATGATCCGCAGGTATTCGTTGTCGATTTGGCCGGAGTCGATCGCGGCAAACAGGGGATGCGCGGCGATCGTGCCCATGGCGCCGCCCGCGGCGATCATGAATTGGCGGCGCGACGAGCCTTTGGAACACGGCCCGGTGGGGCAGCAGCGATTGGCGGGAATTGGCGTGTCGTTGTTGGTCATGGTTTTGGAGGCTCCATGGGATGCGCCGCCTGGGCCGTTAGGCGGCTTGCGGTGGAATCCGTAGGACGGGTCTCCTGGCCCGTCGAGTAGGTCGTGGTGGGGCGCGCTCGCCTCAAGGTTGTGCAGTGGTGCTTGGTTTGTGGCAACGGCGGTGCTGTTTCGGGCCGCGGTGGGT
>JAAYCB010000543.1 GCA_012744395.1 Pirellulaceae bacterium | reverse complement strand
GATGGCGGCGAGCGCTCGGTCGGCATCGTTCGCCCCCGCGGCGGAGATCTGGGCACGCTCCAGGTTCTGGCCCATCGGGCGAGCGGGCAAGACGAACGGCGGACCCCGCCGGTCTATTACGAAGTCGGCCCCGAGATGTCATTCCAGCAGCCGGCCCAGCCGGAGGAGCAGGTGCAATTCCTCCAGCAGAGGGCGGGACTCGCAAGCGCCGATTTCACGGTCGATGCGGCCTCCGCGGTGATCGCCAGCGATGGCGTCACCTACCGGCTGCCGCTCCGCGCTGATGCCTACCGCCGGGCCTGGTCGGTCGGCTGGCCGCGGGGCGTCCGCGAGGTCGTCACCGAGCGGTTGTTGCTCAACTGCGGGGGGACGTTCTATGTTCTGCCCCACAAGTCGGCCGGCGGCTATTCCGGGCTCAAGCCGGTCTGCACCCACAACAAGCGGATCACCGACTTCTGTTCCTGGCGCGGGATGCTCGTGCTGGCGGGCACGCGGGCCGACGCCGCGCCCGACGGCCACTACTTCCCGGCGGCTGACGGCAGCGCGGGGCTCTGGTTCGGCGACGTGGACGATCTCTGGAAGCTCGGCAAGCCGCGCGGCCGCGGCGGCCCCTGGCTCGACACCCCGGTCGAAGCCGGCCTACCCTCGGACGCTTACCTGATGACCGGCTTCGACGAAAAGACGATCACGCTCTCGCACGATCATCCGAGCGCGGTGACGATTCGCATCGAGGTCGACTTCCTCCGCGACGGAACCTGGAAGACCTACACGTCGATTCCGGTTCCCGCCGGGCAGACGGTGACGCACAAGTTCCCCGCCGGGTATTCCGCCCATTGGGTCCGCGTCGTCGCCGATCGCGCCGCGCGGGCCACGGCGCAGTTGACTTACGAGTAGGGTTCGCCAGGCCGGTCGGAAGACGGCGGCGGCCGGGCGGTCGCTTCCGGGCCCCGTTGCGGCTCCGGACCTCGTCCCACGATCGCTCGGAAGCCGCACGGAGGGGATTGCGGCGGATGCCGCGGCTATCGATCCGCAGCCTTCTTGAACACGTACTGGTTGCAGCCCCAGCCGCCGCCGCAGGTGGTCAGGTTTTGCAGCACGCAGCCCCGCTGATGCTGGGGGAGAATGATCTGTTCCGGGCGGGCGACCTCGAACGGCAGGCCACCGCACCAGTCGACCCAATCGTGCCAGACGGACATGCCGCGGTCCTCCTTCTTCCGCCGCCAATCGGCGAACGGCAACGGGTTTCTCCCCCGCGCCAAGCGAACCAGGGCGAACTTCAGTTCGAAGAGCAGGGAGACGGCCAGCACGAGCAACGGGCGGAGCGGCTTCGGCAACCGGTTGTAGAGCCGCTTGACCGCGTGCCAGCGGCGGCTTGCCCCCCCCTGATCGTTGTAGACGGCAAGGCACAAGAGGCCGTTCGGGCGGACCAGTTCGGAGACCAGCGCGAGGGCGTCCGCAAGGTTGCCCGTGTGGTGCAGCACGCCCCAGCAGTAGACCACGTCGAACTGGCCAAGGCGGCCGAGATACTCTCGATCCAAGGCGGAACCCCGCTCGATCGTCCACGCCGGATCGCCCGCGAAGCAGCGCCGCTTGACCGCCTCGGTGCACGCCACGGCCTGCGGGTCGTAGTCGAACGAGTGGACCGTGGCACCCAATCGCCGGGCCGCCAGGCTGAACAGGCCGCTGCCCGACCCGATGTCCAGAAACGAACTGCCCGCCAGATCGTCCACTGCCAGCAACCGCCGCAGGGAGGCCTCGGCGTTTTCGATCCGCTGGTCGTCCAGGGTCTGAAGAAACGACCGCCAATTGGCTCCGAACGCGAACCG
>JAAYCB010000542.1 GCA_012744395.1 Pirellulaceae bacterium | reverse complement strand
CCGCTGCTGCCCTTCGATCCGCGGCGCGTGGAATGGCTCGGCCTGTACATGATCTCGCATTACTGCGCGGGGTTCATCACCAACTGGGGCGTCCATCATCTGGACATCGCCGGCTGGGGCGTGCCGGAAGTCTTCGAAAAGCCCTTCGAAATCTCCGGCCGCGGCGTGCTGCCCGACAATGGCATGGCCGACACCTGGATTTCCTGGCGTGTCCAAATGCAGTACGAGAGCGGGCTGGTGATGAATTTCTGCAATTCGGGCAACCCCCATCCGCAGGGCTGCCGGTTCATCGGCGAGGAGGGCTGGGTTCACGTCAATCGGGGTGGCATCAAGGCCAGCGACCCCAAGCTGCTCGAAATCACCTTAAAGGACACGGATACCCCCCTCCACGCCAGCCCGTCCTGGGGCGATCCCTATACGGCCCACACGGCGGATTTCTTCCGTTCGATGCGGACGCGGAAGCAGCCCGTCTGCCCCCTCGAGCAGGGGCACTATGCGACCACGCTCGGCAATGTCTCCGACATCTGCCTGCGCCTGGGGCGAAAACTGAAATGGGACCCGCAGCACGACTGCTTCATCGGCGACGACCAGGCCAATTCAATGCGCAGCCGGGCGGAGAGAAGCCCGTGGACGATGTAGAGGGTTGAGGGTTCGGGGTTCAGTCTTTCGCCCATACTCGTTCCCAAGCTCCGGCTTGGCAGCGCAAAACTCAAGTAACAAAAAGAGTCGACTCATGAAACGTGCATGTCTGGCGTTTGTGCTTTTCCTGGTTGCCAGTCCGGCCCTAGCGGCGAATGATTGGGCAACCACGGGAAAGGGGGGCAGCGCGGGCAATCTCACGCCCGCACAGGTTGAAGCCGCCTGGGCCGAGATGCCCAGGTATCAAGCGGGGCAGGACCAGAAGGCCCTCCTGGCGATGAACTGGGTGGTGATCAATTCCATGAACGACCCGGGCCAGCGCGCGGCAACCGCCGCCCGGTTGGCCAAACTCCTTGAGGATCCGGCGACCACCGCCGACGCGCGGCAGTTCATCTGCGCCCAACTCTACCAGGTTGGGACCGAAGCCGAGGTCGCCACCGTCGCCCCGCTGCTGCTCGATCCGGCAACCAGCGACATGGCGCGGCTGTTCTTGGAGCGGGTCAAGTCGGAGGCCTCCAGCGCCGCGCTCCGCGCGGCGCTGGACAAGCTGGAGGGCCGCCCCCTGATCGGCGTGGCCAACTCCCTCTCGATCATCGGTGACGAGGCGTCGGTCGCGAAGATCATCGCCTTGACGAAGAGCCAAGACGCGGCGGTCGCCCTGGCCGCCTGGCGGGCGTTGGGCAACTTCGGCAGCGAGGCGGCGGTCGACTTCCTGATCGACAGCCTGAAGAAGGCCGATGGGGCTTCCGTCCCAATCGAATCCGCCGCCGCGCGGACCGCGATTCTGCTGGAATCGGCCGGCAAGCCGGACAAGGCGATGGAGATTTATCGCCTCCTGGCCGACAGCGGGCGGTCGCTGGGCGCTCGCCAAGCCGGTTTCCGCGCCCTGCTCGCCGCCACGCCGGAGGAGCAGAGGGCCGGGCTGGTGGCCGAGTGGTCAAAATCGCCGGACCCCGCCAAGCAGAAGGTGGTGATCTCCCAGTTGACAGCGCTCAGCGACGAGGGACTCGAAAAGACGCTCAACCAACCGGCGATCGGCGAAAAGGTGCAGGTTGCCCTGATGGAGGAACTGGCGGCGCGGCAGGGCGAAAAGATGCTCCCCGCAATGCTCGAAGCGGCTGACAGCGGCGACCCGACCAAGGTCCAGATGGCCCTGCGGTTTCTCGCCTCGATCGGCGATCCCCAGGTCATCCCGGTTCTGATCAAGGCCCTCCGCTCCGACGAGACCAGCCGGCGCATCGCCGCCGACGCGCTCGCCCAGCGGCCCAAGGGGGCCATCGGCCCCGCGCTCCTGGAAGCGCTCAACAAGCAGGTCGATATCCGCGAGCAAGTCGTGGAAATCCTCTCGAAGCTGAAATACTACGAAGCGATCGACCCCTTGGTTGAACTGGCCAGGCATCAAGACCCGGCGGTCTACGAGGGGGCCGTCGAGGGCTTGCGGGCGATCTGCGATCCCGACGACACCGACCTGAAGCGAATGCTGGCTTTGTACCTCGACGTTCCCGCCGGCGCCCAGCGCGACTTTGTCGAACGGGCGATCGCCTACATCTGCGAGAAGAACCCCGACGCCGCGGATCGCGCGACGATCCTCCTCGGACTGGTCGAGAAGCATCGCGACAGGGACCAGGTCCGCTTTCAGGCCGCGGTTCTCCCGCTGCTCGGACGATTAGGAACGGCCGCCGTCTATCAGAAGGTCCAGCCGCTCCTCAACGCTTCCCAGCCGGAACTCTCCGCCGCGGCGGTTCGGGCGCTGTGCAATTGGCCGACCGCCGAACATGCCGAAGCCCTCTGGGAATTGGCCGAGAAATCGGCGTCGCGGGCCTATCGCTCCCAGGCTTTGCGGGCGTATATCCGCGTGATCACCCTCCCCAGCGATCGGCCCGAGGCCGAAACGCTGCGGATGCTCAAGGCCGCGATGAACCTGGCGGACAATCACGAGAACAAGAACCTGGCCCTCTCGCGCGCCGCCGCCGTCCGAACGCTGGAGACCGTCGACTGGGCGGCCGGTTATCTCGACGAGCCCGCGCTTGCCCAGACGGCCTGCCGGGTGATCGTCGAATTGGCGCACCACCGCTTCCTGCGACAGCCCAACAAGGCCCATTTCGAGCCGATCCTGAGGAAGGTCGAAGCCACTGCCAAGGACAAATCGATCGCCGAACTGGCCGAGAAAGCCCGCTTGGGGATGTAGCCGGCTGGTTGGCCCGGACGGCGCCCCGTTTTACCCGTAATCACTCGCGGGGCCGAACCTTTCCTTCGTGCCCGCCGCCGCCCGCGGCGCGCAGCGAAGATTGGCCAGGCCCCGTCAGCCCCGCCGAGGTGAAGACCCATGAGGCACCGCATTCTTCTGGCGACGCTGTTGCTTGCGCTCAACCTGGCGACCTCCGCGGCCCAGGAGGCCAGCCCCGCTCTCCAGGCCCGGGCGGCGGCACAGGCGGCGGCGAAAAAGCTCCAGTGGCGGATCGCCGTGGCGGCCTACTCCTTCCGCCAATTCACGTTCTTCGAGACCGTCGATCAGGTCGCCGAATTG
>JAAYCB010000541.1 GCA_012744395.1 Pirellulaceae bacterium | reverse complement strand
CGGCGGGGGAGCAGCCGGAGTCGCTGCAATCGGGCGTGACGGGTGTGGACACTCCGCTGCATCGATCGCCGGCCGCCGATCCGCCGCCAACTTGGGCGGAAACCGGCAGGCTCGCAGACCAGATCGCGAAGGCGACCGCGGCGATCCGCACGTTTGCGGCAAGAGCGGCGCCCGCGGTGTGACGACTGCAACCCGGGGGGGACGTTGCACGATTCATGCCATCCCTTCATCCTTCGCCGGCTCCCCCCTCTGCGCCGGCCGACCAAAAATACTCGATTTGTGTCGCCGCTGATCGGCTGTTTCGTAACCTCTTTCGATGGCTCTCTTGGGATCCTCCCGCCTTGGGATCCTCCCGCCCGCCGCAATCGAAGCGGCATTTGTGGAATGCTCGCGGATTGCCTCGGATCAGTACTCCAGCATCCAAAGCGGCGAGGTCTCCACGGCCAGATCGATGGCTTCGTGCCGCTGCGAGGAAGGCCGGCCGGCAAGGCAGTTGGCGGCCAGAAGGCGGAGGTCGTCCGCCGCATCCTCCCCGTCTGCAATCTCCGTGGGAGCAGCCACTTGGCCCAGCGCCTGGCTGGCCGAATCGGCAAGCCAGGCGGCGCGCCCCGCGGTGAGCGGCCCGGCAGTCGCAACAACCGTTTCGCGATGCGGCTCGATGTCGAGGGCAACAAACGAGACAGTCGCTGCAAGTTCGCTGCCGCCTTGCTCGATTTCCCCGGCGCCGGAATCGGCGCGGGCCGGCGTGGCGATCGTCGCCGCCACGGGCGCCGCCGCTTGCGCCGCGTCTTCCGCCGCCGCGCGATCCGCTGCCGGGATGCTCGTCGCGGCGATCGAGGCCGTCGAGAAGGCCTCCGCCTCCTGAACGGCGCTGCCCCCGTCGTCGACGATCTGGCGAACCGCGTTGACCCACGCGGTCGAACCGACCGGCTGGACCGTCGTCGCCAAGAGGCGGTTGTAGACATACTCCGGCCGCAAGCCCCGCTCGCGGAAGTCCTGGCCGGCCAGCTCTTGCCCTTCGGCGAGGTCCACCAGAATCTCGTTTGGGCCGCCGTCCAAAAAGGCTTCCGGATGCTGCTCCACGACCCGATAGGAGCCGGGAGCGAGGTCAAAGAACTCGTACCGACCGCCGTCGCCGGTCACCGCCTCCCTCGACTGGCCGCCGCCCGCGTCGACGAGCACGACCTTCACACCCGGCACTCCCTCGTGGGCATCGGGCCGGTTGTTGCTGTTGGTGTCGGCATAGACGACCCCCGAAATGCCGGCCGTCTGGCCCGGCGTGACAAACGTGATTTGCCCGTCCGTCGGGTCGGCGCCTGCCGCCGGTTCCGCATCGAGGGCAATCGCGCCCTCATTGAGCCGAACTTTGACCAGGTCCAGGGGGGTCGAGCTGCCGCCGGGCGGACTGCCACGGACCGCAAACTGAATCTCCAGGAGACTCCCACTTGCTGGCTGTAGGCCTTCCGCGGCGTAGACGAAGACCACGATCGTCCCGGCGGAGTCATCGACATTGGCAACCACATGCGCATCGGCCTGGAGCCAGACCGAACCGGCCGCCACCGCCGCCTCGTCCGCCTGGAGCAGATCGCTGTCGTAGCGGAGATGAATCTCCGCGCCACGAACCCCCTCCGCAGTGTCGATTTCGACGGGCACGACCACCTGACCTCCAGCCTGGCCGGTCAGATCATCCGGCACGTGAACGTGCACGGCCTCCCCCGCACTGAGGGGCACGGCACTTAGCAGCGAGCGGCATTCCAGGGACTCGAAGGCCAGACGTCGTCGGCAGACACTCATTTCCATATCTCATTTGCTCGAGGGGGAACGGCAACCACCGTGGCTGGGGAATGACGCCGCACCGGCCGAAGCCAACCGCAATCGTTGGGAAGGCGTTGTACAAGAACAGGCCACCTCCTCCAATACCGTTTCCCCGCACTTCCTCCAATACCAGTTTCTAGTATTTCAGTCCGCCATATTTGCAGCGCAACGGCCGGCCGACTGCGTGCGGAGGGACAGCCAACTGCCGTCCGGGCAATCTGGACAATCTGGCGAGCCCGAAACAGGCGCTGTCAAGGCCGTTGCGACTGCTCTATTCTTATCGCCTTGGCTGCTTCCGGCCTTGAGGCGAATCATGGCGAGGGAACATTCCCAGCCCGCCCCCCTCCGGGACCACGTCATCCGGCAAAACCGGCAAAGCCTTGCCGAAATCCATCGGATCCCTGCAAATGATCCCTGCATCTAGGGTGAAATACTTTTGCATTTTCCGTTGAATTGTCGTCTACTGAGATAGTATCGTTTATACTCAAGCATTCATACGGTATTTTTTGAAGACGCTTCTCTGCTTCGGGTAGCGCCGACAAGCAGTCTTCCGCACAACGTGTCTGCCTGGGACTTGCCAGGATTGCGAGGTGATGACGATGAATCGCGGCTTAGAATTCTTACGGGCAATCGGCCGGCGTCTCCTTCGGTCGGAGGTTCCTCTCGGCAGTGGCCGTTTCCGGCACCGAGCGCGGCCGCTCCGCTGCGAGGCGCTGGAATCGCGACAACTCCTTTCGATCACGGTGGAGTCGTTGACGCCGATGACCAGCGGGTTCGTTGCGCAATTCAGCGATGAGATCGAAACCAGCACACTGAATCTCTACGACACCCAGAGCGGGGCTCTCGGCCAGGCCGATGTCGTGCTCGAAGGCGCGGCGGCCGGACAGATCGCCGGCTCGATTCTCGTCACGGGCAAAGAGCTGACGTTCATCAAGACCGGCCGACCGCTCGAAGCGGACACCTACACGGTCACGCTTCGCAGCGCTGCGGACGGGATCGTCGGCAAGGCCCTTGGCGAACTGCTCGACGGCGACGGCGACGGCGTCGCCGGGGGCGACTTCGTGCAGACGTTCACCGTTGCCGCCTCGCAACCGCTCGTCGTCAGCCTCCCCGACTTTGCGTGCGGGCCAGGCCAAGCGCTCAGCGGACCGGCCGAGGGGAGCGGCGCGGCTTTCACGGAGGGGTTGCCTGTGCGACTCGACGACGCGGGCGGCGTGACCTCGGTCCTGCTGACGATCGACTATGATCCGGCCCTGCTGACGATCAGCGGCGCGGAACTCGGGGCCGACGCGCCCGACGGGAGCCAGGTGGAAATCAATGTCGACACGCCCGGCCGTGCGACCGTCGCACTGTTCTCGCTCTCCCCCCTAGAGAGTGGTAGCGTCGATTTCGTCCGCCTGATCGGCTCCGTCCCCGAGAATGCCACCTATGGCGCCGCACAGGTCCTGCGGATCAGCGAGTTGAAAGTCAACGCCGGCGCGATCGAGGCGACGGCCGATGATGCACTCCACGCGGTCGCTTTCCCCGGCGACGCAAACGCAAACGGCAATTACGACACCGAGGATGCACGGTTCATCGCCCGCGTCGGCGTGGGGCTCGATTCCGGCTTCGCCGTCGAGCAGCCCGACGCGCCGGCGACCTCGCAACTCCGCCACGCCTACCCGACAATCGACCCGATGATCATCGGCGATGTAACCGGCGACGGCACGCTCAGCCCCATGGATGCCAGCGACCTGCTCCGCCAGGTCGTCGGCCTGCCCGCGCCGAATATCCCACCGCTGCCGAGCGACACCTCGGTCAGCACCGCCACGACGTTGACTGCCTCGGCCGGTTCGTCGGTCTACGGTGAGTCGCTCACGTTCACGGCGACCGTCAGTGCAACAATCCCTGGCGGAGAGGTTCCAACCGGCTCGGTCGTCTTCAAGGAAGGCGCGAACACGCTCGCCACCGTCGCGCTGGTGGATGGGGTCGCCACCTGGACGACATCCGCCCTCGATGCCGGAAGCCACACGATCACGGCCGTCTACGACGGCGCCGCGGGCTTCTATGCGAGCACCGCCAGCGCCAACCTCGTGATTGCCAAAGCAACCCTCTCTGTCACCGGGATCACCGTGGAAGACAAGGTCTACGACGGAACGACGGACGCCACGCTGAACCTCGAAGACGCCGCGCTGGAGGGAGTCTTGGACGGCGAGGACGTCGTGCTCGTGACCACCGGCGCGG
>JAAYCB010000540.1 GCA_012744395.1 Pirellulaceae bacterium | reverse complement strand
GAGGAGCATGTTTGTCGCGGGCAGCCCAGACGCGGGCATGAATCTCTGGACGGGCGATTAGCTCAGTTGGTTAGAGCGCCGCACTCACATTGCGGAGGTCACTGGTTCAAGTCCAGTATCGCCCACTCGTTCTAAGTCGTGCCGAACATTGGACTTATGTACCTGCCGGCGGTCGGCAGTGCGGCCTGAAACCGAAAGTAAATGGGTAGTCTCCTACCCGTTTGGCTCGAAGTTGGAGGGTTGCACCATGCCGCGTCTGAACCGTCCGCCGAAGCTGGGTCTCCACAAGGCATCCGGCCAAGCCTGCGTCCATTGGCAGGGGAAACGCCACTATCTGGGGAAGTACGGCTCTGTCGAAGGCACCTTGCCCCAGCTGCCGGCCGTGGTGGCCGACATGGTCCGGTTCCAGCGGCTCACCGGCTGCCGACCTGGCGAAGTCTGTTCCATCCGGCCGATGGACGTGGACCGATCCGCCGAGGTCTGGCTCTATCGGCCGGAGGATCGGAAGACCGCGCATCACGACCGCGAGCGGACCATCTTCATCGGACCGAAGGCCCAATCGGTTCTCATGCCCGACTTGCTTCGGCCCGCGGACTCGTTTTGCTTCTCACCGGCCGAGGCGGAAAAGCAGCGGCTCGCCGAGTTGCACGCCGCGCGGGTCACGCCCATGAATTGCGGGAACAAGCCCGGCTCGAACAAGGTTCGCCACCCGAAGCGACGGCCTGGCGATCGTTCGTAACGGTTATCTGATCGGGAAGGGCCCGGACTGCGGCGCCTATCACAATATCTGGTCGTCGACCAAGCACTACACCAGCACCTTGCTCGGCGTGCTGGTGGGCGCGGGAAGTGCCGGCTCGACGATCCGGCCGCAATAACAAGTTCAACGGCTTTTTTGCCAGGATCGGCGAGGTGCTGAGAATTGATCCGTGAACGGTGAGCGAGGATACTGAAAACCGAACGTATACGCGAACACGCACAGACAGGATAAGAGGAAATGCCATGTCTCCACTGCTTGCCTCGACGAAGACCGGTCGCCGTCGCCCCCATCGCCCGACTCAGCCGATGGTTGCCTCGATCACAATCGTGACGGCTGCAATTGTTGTCCAAGCAATGCTCGCGCCCGCGGTCGGCGCCGAGCCGGCCAAGCGTCCCAACGTGCTGTTCATCATGGCCGACGACCTGAACAACTCGCTCGGCTGCTACGGCCACGCGATCGCCAAGTCGCCCAACATCGACCGCCTTGCCCAGCGCGGCGTTCGCTTCGATCGGGCCTATTGCCAGTTCCCGCTGTGCGGACCGAGCCGGAACTCGATGCTCACCGGCCTCTATCCGAACAGCACCGGCATCATCCGAAACGCCCAGCTCTTCCGCCAGACCATCCCCCGTCACGTGAGCCTGCCTCAGGCTTTTCGCCAGCAGGGCTACTTCGCCGCCCGCATCGGCAAGATGTATCACTACAACGTGCCCAATTCTATCGGCACCAACGGCCACGACGATCCTGGCTCCTGGGAACTGGAACTCAACCCGGCCGGCTGCGACCGGCTGCTGGAGGAGCCCGACATCTTCTCCCTCAGGCCCGGCAGCTTCGGCGGGACCTTGAGTTGGTACGCCTCGCCCCGCGGCGACCTCCTCCACACCGACGGCCTGCAGGCGACCGACGCCGAGTGGGTTTTGGAGCGGTGCGCCCGGGACCGCAGCCGCCCGTTCTTCCTGGCGGTAGGGTTCTTTCGCCCCCATACGCCCTACGTATCGCCCAAGGAATACTTCGAGGGCTATCCGGAGGCGAAGATGCCGCTGGTGAAGGGCGTGGAGGAAGACGTCAAGGACCTGCCGGCCGACGCCCTGGGCAGCCACAAGAAGGAACACGAACTGTTGACCGATACGCTGCGGCAGCAGGCGATTCAGGCCTACTTTGCCAGCGTCAGCTTCATGGACGCCCAGGTCGGACGGGTCCTGAACGCCCTTGACCGGCTGGGCTTGGCCGACGACACGATCGTCGTCTTCACCAGCGACCACGGCTACCACCTGGGCGAACACGGCCTGTGGCAGAAGATGAGCCTGTTCGAAGAAAGCGCCCGCGTGCCGCTCGTTATCGCCGCGCCCGGCAAGGGAAAGAAGGGAGCCGTGGCCGCAACCCCCGTCGGGCTCGTCGATCTCTATCCGACACTGGCCGAACTCTGCGGCGTGCCGGCTCCCGAGAACCTTCAGGGGCAGAGCCTCGTGCCGATGCTCCAAGACCCCTCTGCGACGGGACGCGGCTGGACGCTGAGCCAGGTGACCCGGGGCAACAAGCAGGTCACCACGTTCGGCTTCGCGCTCCGCACGCGGCGATGGCGCTACACCGAATGGGACGAGGGCAACCGCGGCCGCGAACTCTACGACCACGAGGCCGACCCGATGGAACAGACGAATCTTGCCGACGATCCAGCGAAAGCCGACCTCGTCGCCGACCTCTCCAAACAGCTGCGCGAGGCGGCCTGGTCCACCCTGCCCGAATCGGGCGAGATGCCGCCGATCCAGGAAGGGCCGTGGGCCCCCAATCTGACAAGGCCCTGATATATCCCACTCAACATTGATACCAAAGGAGCACCGATATGGATCGACGCAATTTCTTCACCAGGGATTGGCCGCCGGAGCCGCCCTGACGGCCGGCAACACCCTTCGCGCCGCCGAAACCAAGCCGAAGAAGCTTGGCGGCTTCAATCTGGAATATGCCCCCCCTCGGGATGTTCAAGTACCTGGCCGGCAACGACCTCATCGACCAGCTCAAGTTCATGAAGGACGAAGGCTTCGTGGCACTGGAAGACAACAACATGATGGGTCGCGAGGTCGAGACCCAGGACAGCATCGCCGCCGAAATGCAGCGGCTCGGGATCGAGACGGGCGTCTTCGTCGCCTACGCGGCGTGGACTCGGTTGTGGAACGCGTGACGGCGATTGACCGGGAGGGGAAAATGGTTCAAACGGCGGATGGGACGGTGGATGGCTACGAACGGCTGGCGATTGCAACCGGCTCCAACCCGATTGTCCCGCCAATCCCCGGGCATCAGAAAAGCAACCTTCTTTCCATCAAGAAGGATGTCCCTTATCTGACCGAGGTGATCGCCGCATTGGACGAGGCCGCCAGCCAGGTTCTGGTCGGCGGCCAGGTCACCGGGGCGAAGAGCGGCGGCGAGTCGATCAACGCCATCAGCGCCTGCATCCACCACCGCATGACGGCCGATGACATTGCGACATTCCAGACAGGAACCGCCCCGGCGTTGACGGCCTCACCGATCTCCTATCAACTTGTCAATCCGGCCGAGCTTGCCATTGCGGAGTGCCAGAAACGCTACCGCGGACATTCTTGACCGTCAGCAGGAAAATCATCCATGCCCCACAGCCGACCCCAGAATCCGATCCCAACCGGCTATGCCGGCCGTCTGCGTGCCCGCATGGGGCATGAGCGGGTGATGCTGCCCGGTGTGCGTGCGGTTGTCCTCGACGACGCGCAGCGGGTGTTGCTTCAACGGCGCATGGACACGGGATCGTGGGGGTTGCCGGGTGGCGCCGTTGAAATTGGAGAGACGGCCCTGCAGGCTCTGCGCCGCGAGGTGTCCGAAGAGACCGGACTGCAGGTTGGAAGCGCCCACCCCCTCGCGTTGCATTCCGGCCGGACCCAGGCTTTCCAGTATCCGAATGGCGACCAGGTGCAATGTTTTGCCGTCTCGTTCATTGTTCGTGACTGGTCGGGCATCCCCACCGCGGATGGCCAGGAGGGGAGTGAATTGCGGTTCTGGGATTTCAACAACCTGCCTGAAAATCTGGTCCCAATTCATCGCGAGACACTTGACGCCTGCCGGCGTTACACCGGACAGTTCATTCTGCCGGAGGAAGACAACGAATCCACAAACAACAAGGAAACCAAGATGACGAAATTACCCGAGACCATTTTGAACGCCTGGGATGCCCACGAGGGTCCCATTGTGTTGACAACGACCGACGCCGAGGGGGTTCCCAACGCCATTTATGCCACATGCACCGGGCGTTTTGGAGAAGACCGCCTGGTGGTGGCCGACAACTACTTCGACAAGACACGCCGCAACGCACGTGCGGGTGGGATCGGATCCATTCTGTTCATGACCGCCGAAGGCAAGGCGTATCAGGTCAAGGGCCGCCTGGAATATCACCAGGAAGGCCCGATCTTTGATGACATGAAAAAGTGGAATTCCGAGAAACATCCGGGACATGCGGCGCTGGCTGTTTGTGTGGAGACGGTTTATTCCGGCGCGGAAAAGCTTGTCTGAATCCGGGCCACGCTGAGGGGACGCACATGAAAGCGGCATGATCCATTTTCCAGAACCGGGTTGCGCCTGTGTTCGAGACGGCACGGGAGATTTGTCGGATTGAAGATTCGGCGGATTCCGGTCCGATTCGGACATTTTGCCGGTTGGACGACGATCTGCACTTTCTGAGAAAACGGCTGTAGGCCGTTTCGAGTTTCGGAATTGATCCTGCAATGAAAAAGACCCGGTCCAGTCCCCAGGCAGAACCAGCCCGAAGTTCGCGCGCGGAAGCGACCGACTGGACAGAGCAAGCGCAAGGAGATCGTGATGCAGAAGGCCCTGTTTTGTGTTCTCGCCGCACTCGTCGGCGCAGGTCTTGCGGCGGCGGCCGATGATTCTGCCGGCGCGGCCCTGGAATGGCGGGCGGGCGCGGCCGCGGCGATGATTACGCCCGAGCGGCCCCTGCGGATGGCCGGGTATGCGGCGCGCAAGGAGCCGGCCGAAGGCGCCGAGCAGGACCTGTTCGCCAAGGCCCTGGCCTTGCAGGACGGCGAGGGCCATCGCGTGGTGATCCTCACCGCGGACCTGATCGGGATCATCGACCGGCTCCGCGAGGACGTGGCCAGGCGGGTCGAGGAGCAGTACCGGCTGCCGCCGCACGCCCTGCTGATGAACGCCTCGCACACGCACTGCGGACCGGCCTACGGCCGCGCTGACGCCGAGGACTACTTCGACCAGCTGGCCGACACCCTGGTTGCCCTGGTGGGGCAAGCCCTCGACCGGCTCGCGCCCGCCGCGCTCTCGTACAGCCACGCCCGCTGCGGCTTCGCGATGAACCGCCGCACGCCGACGGATTCCGGCTACCGGAACCATCCCAATCCGGACGGGCCGGTCGATCATGCGGTGCCCGTCCTGCGCGTCGACGGCGCGGACGGCGCGCTCCGCGCGGTCGTGTTCGGCTACGCCTGCCACAATACGACGATGGGCTTTCTCAAGTGGCTGGGAGACTACGCCGGATACGCCCAGGAGTATTTTGAGCGGGATCACCCGGGAGCGACCGCGATGTTCCTGATCGGTTGCGGGGCCGATCAGAATCCCTACCCGCGGAGCCAGCTCGAATACGCCCGGCGGCACGGCCGTTCGCTGGCCACCGCCGTGGAGGCGGCGCTGGAAGTCGGCCAGAAGACGACCCGCCATCAACGCCCGCTGCGCGGTCCGCTGCGAACCGTGCTGGAGTCTGTCGACCTGGAGTACAGCGAGGCCGACCGCCCCCACCATGCATATCCGGTGCAACTGGTTCGCTTCGGCAACGATCTCTGCATCGTCGCCTTGGCCCACGAAGTGGTCGTCGATTATTCGCTGCGGCTCAAACGCGAGCTGGCCGAGCCCGGCGGGCCGGCGATCTGGGTTGCGGGCTACTCGAACGTCTGCTCCGGCTACATCCCCAGCCGGCGCGTGCTGCGGGAGGGCGGCTACGAGGCGAGCAGCCGCCCCTGGAAACCGACGCTGGAAGAGCTGATCGTCGGCAAGGTGCATGCGCTTTTCGACCGCCTGGATTCCGCGCCCTAGCGGGGCCTTGCCGGAGGACACGGCGGCCTGGGAACGGGCGTGTCGAGATCGCGCCTCTTGAGGACGACCGATCGCACAGCGGTGCGGACGGGTTGCCGATGCCAGGCGGAAGCGTCTGGACAGCGGGGTGAGCGATCATCGCCGACACGCCTCGGCGCGGCTCTGGAGACGCTCGAACGGGCCGGCAAAACTCGCCGCGCATCCGTTGACGGGCAACATGTGGGCTGCGTGGGAAGGGGACCGTTCCGCGTTCCCCATGGAAAGAGTGGGAACGGAACGGTCCTGCTTCGGGTCCACTCCCGGATCTCTCCCGCGTCCTGCCAGGAACCCGATGCCCGGGATCTACTTCGACCGCGCGGCAAGCGGAAATCACCACGCGGGAGGTGCGCTTCCGTTACTCGATCCCCTCGATGCCGGGGCGCTTCTTCAGACGCTTGCAAGGCGATTGCATCAGAACGACACGGTCGGGTTTCAATCCCCTCGATGCCGGGGCGCTTCTTCAGACATGGGTGGTGAGCGCAATCTTGGCCGTTTCAATCCCCTCGATGCCGGGGCGCTTCTTCAGACAACGACGACGAGGTGTATCTCTGCCGCGAGCGATTCTTCGTTTCAATCCCCTCGATGCCGGGGCGCTTCTTCAGACAGTTTTCCTTACGGTAAGGGAAATGTTTCAGCAGTCGTTTCAATCCCCTCGATGCCGGGGCGCTTCTTCAGACGCCTGGAACGACGTGAAGCGTATCGCGTGGTGGCTCGTTTCAATCCCCTCGATGCCGGGGCGCTTCTTCAGACTATCAAAAACCATGGATTGGTCGATATGACCAACGCCAAGGTTTCAATCCCCTCGATGCCGGGGCGCTTCTTCAGACGAGATTCCAGTGCTGTTATGTCAGGGAGAATCTTCAGTGGTTTCAATCCCCTCGATGCCGGGGCGCTTCTTCAGACGGGGAAATGAAAACCTATTACGCGATCTGCAACGAGCCGTTTCAATCCCCTCGATGCCGGGGCGCTTCTTCAGACGAGGGCTTG
>JAAYCB010000539.1 GCA_012744395.1 Pirellulaceae bacterium | reverse complement strand
CGATGCGCGAAGTGGCCAAGGTTCTCGACCTCGAGTTTGCCGAAATCGACGACTGGAATTGCTGCGGGGCCACCGAGTATTTCTCGCAGGATGAGCTGACCGCATGTTCCGTGGTCGCGCGCAACCTCGCCATCGCCGGCAGTGACGCCAACCAGTTGGTCGCCTCGTGCGCCGCCTGTTACTGCAACCTCGCCAAGGTCGACAAGCTCATGTCCGAGAATGCGGAAATGGGCAAGAAGATCAACCTGGCCCTGGCTGCCGGCGACCTGAAATACCGTGGCGGCAGCGTCCGCATCCGCCACCTGCTCGACGTGATCTGCTCGGACATCGGCGAGGAAAAAATCAAGGAAAAAATCCGCCGGCCGCTCACCGGGCTGCGCGTCGCCCCCTACTACGGCTGCCAGGCCGTGCGGCCGATCTCGATCGGCGACTGCACCGAATACCCGATGCAGATGGACCTGCTGTTCCAATGGCTGGGCGCGGAAGTGGTCGACTACCCGGTCAAGGCCCATTGCTGCGGCGGGCACATGCCGCAAATCAGCGAAGAGCAGGCGTTCGAATTGCAGCGCCGTCTGCTCCAGAGCGCGGTCGAGTACGAGGCCGACATGATCCTCTGCATGTGCCCGATGTGCCAGTTGAATCTCGACGCCTACCAGTCGCGAGTCAACGGCATGTTCGGCACGAATTACAGGATGCCGATCATCTATTTCACGCAGCTTGTGGGCATCGCCTTTGGGCTGGAGCCGAAGAAGGTCGGCTTCGGGAAAGAATTGGTGGCAGCGTTGCCGGTGCTTAATAAGAAATTGGAGGCCGTGTCTGCTTGACGAAGCCCCGCGGCGGCCGGCCGGACCTCGGCGCGGCCGCCGCGATCCCCAAGCGAACACCCTGTGAGAATCCTTGTGGAGGACGACCATGGCCGAGAGAGTCGGCATTTACATTTGTCATTGCGGCAGCAACATTGCCGGGACGGTCGACGTCGAGGAGGTCGCCAAGTGGGCAGGCGAGAACATCAAGGACGTCGTCGTCTCGAAGGACTACAAGTTCATGTGTTCCTCGCTCGGCCAGGCGATGATCGAGGAGGACATCAAGAAGGAGAAGCTCTCGCGCGTGGTCGTCGGCGCCTGTTCGCCCCACCTGCACGAGAAGACGTTCCGCCGGGCGTGCCAGAACGCCGGGCTGAACCCCTACCTGTTCGATATGACGAACCTGCGGGAGCACGTCTCCTGGGTCTGCAACGACAAGGAAGCCGGCACCCGGAAGGCCAAGGCGCTGATCGCCGGCTCGGCCGAACGGGTCAAGTACCAGCAGCCCCTCGAGCCGAGCTACGTCGATGTGACGCCGGCCACGCTCGTCATCGGCGGCGGCATCTCCGGCCTCCAGGCCGCCTTGGAGCTGGCTGACGCGGGTTACCCGGTCTATCTCGTCGAGCGCAGCCCCTCGGTCGGCGGCCACATGGCCCAGTTCGACAAGACCTTCCCCACGCTCGACTGCTCGGCGTGCATCCTCACGCCGAAGATGTCGGAGGCCGGCCAGCACGAGAACATCACGATGCTGACCTACTCGGAGTTGGAGGAGGTCAGCGGCTCGGTGGGCAAGTTCAAGGTCAAAATCCGCAAGAAGGCCCGCTACGTGGTCGAGAAGGACTGCACGGGCTGCGGGATCTGCATGGAGAAGTGCCCACGCAAGATTGTCGACGACGATTTCGAAGCCGGCCTCGGCTACCGCAAGGCGATCTACACGCCTTTCCCGCAGGCCGTGCCGCGAACGCCGGTGATCGACACCGAGAATTGCACGTACTTCCAGCGCGGCAAGTGCAAAGTCTGCTCCAAGGTCTGCCCGACCAACGCGGTCGACTACGAGCAGCAGGACGAGATCGTCGAGATCGAGGTCGGCAACATCATCTTGGCCACCGGCTGGAAGCTCTTCGACTGCAAGAAGGTTCCCCAGTACGGCTTCGGCCGCCTGGCCAACGTCTACACGAACATGGAATTCGAGCGGCTCTGCAACGCGGCCGGGCCGACCGGCGGCAAGATCGTCCTCCGCGACGGCAAGACCGAGCCGAAGTCGGTGGCGATCATCCACTGCGTCGGCAGCCGCGACGTGAACCACAATGAGCACTGCTCGGCGGTCTGCTGCATGGCGGCCTTGAAATTCGGCCACCTGGTCCTTGAAAAGACCAAGGCCGACGTCTACTCGTTCTACATCGACATGCGGACGAACCAGAAGGGGTACGAAGAGTTCTACCAGCGGCTCCTGGAGGAGGGCATGCACTTCGTCCGCGGCAAGGTCGCCGAAGTGACCGACGCGGCGCGCCGCCCGGAAGAGCAAGGCAAGTTGATTGTCCAGGTGGAAGACACGCTGCTCGGCAAGCAGCGGCGGATCCCGGTCGACATGGTTGTGCTGATGGGGGCGATCGAGCCCCAGGCCGACGCCAAGGAGCTCGGTTTGAAATGCGGCATTTCGTGCAGCATGGCCGGCTGGTACACCGAGCGCCATCCGAAGCTCGACCCGGTGGCCACGATGACCGATGGGGTGTTCGTCGCCGGCGTCTGCCAGGGCGCCAAGGATATTCCGGCCTCCGTCGCTCAAGGCGCCGCGGCGGCCGCCCGGGTGATGGGGATGATCACCAAGGGCAAGGTGATGATCGAGCCGATCGTCGCCACGATCAACGAGGAGGCCTGCTCCGGCTGCCGGATCTGCAACAACATGTGCCCCTATAACGCGATCGAATACGACGAGGAGAAAGGGGTCAGCCGCGTGATCAGCTCGATGTGCAAGGGCTGCGGCACCTGCGTCGCCGCCTGCCCCGCCGGCGTGATCACCGGCGCGCACTTCAACAACCAGCAGATCTTCGCGCAGATCGAGGGCTCCCTCTGGGATGCCAAACCGTCGGGAGGAAACGGCAGCCGCGGCGCCGCGCCGGCGCCCCAGCCGGAGCCGGCTGTTTCCTGAAACCGGGTTGAACGCAGTCAGAAAGGTCCTGAGAATGAGTGATAATTTCGAACCGAAGATCGTCGGTTTCATGTGCAACTGGTGTTCCTACCGTGCCGCCGACCTGGCGGGCTCGGCGCGGATCAAGTATCCACCCAACGTCCGCATCATCCGCGTGATGTGCAGCGGGCGGATGGACCCGGCCTTCGTGCTCAAGGCGCTTTCGCTGGGCGCCGACGGCGTGATGCTCGCCGGTTGCCACCCCGGCGAGTGCCATTACATCGATCAGAACTACAAGGCGATGCGGCGCTACTACATGCTCAAGCACATGCTCCGCGCCGTGGGGGTCGAGGAGGATCGCGTGCGCCTCGTTTGGCGATCCGCCGCCGAGGGCGAGCAGTTGGCCCAGGCCGTTACCGAGTTCGTGGCCGACGTCAAGAAGCTCGGCCCGCTCGAGTGGCCCGACAACTGGGAAGAAAACGGCCAGCGGCTCAAGGCCCTGGAAGACATTGTCAAAGAGCACCAAGAGGCGATGGAGGTGAACTGATGAGCGAAGGCAAAGCAAAAGGCAAGCTCGCGTTGTACTGGGCCGCCTCCTGCGGCGGCTGCGAGATCGCGGTGCTCGGAATCGACACGAAGATTCTCGACGTGGCCGAGAATTTCGACATTGTCTTCTGGCCGTGCGCCACCGACGGCAAGGTCCGCGACGTGGAAAAAATGGCCGACGGCGAGATCGACGTCTGCCTGTTCAACGGCGGCATCCGCACCAGCGAGCAGGAATACATGGCGCGGCTGATGCGGCAGAAATCCAAGGTTCTCGTGGCCTTCGGCTCCTGCGCCCACGAGGGGTGCATCCCCGGCTTGAGCAACCTCGACAGCAAGGAGTCGTGCTTCAAGACCGTCTACCACGACAACCCGTCGATCGACAATCCCCAGGGCACGGTCCCGCGGACGGTGACGGAGGTTCCGGAAGGCAAGCTCCACCTGCCCCTCTACTACGACACGCTGAAGACGCTCGACCAGACGGTCCCGGTGGACTACTACCTGCCCGGCTGCCCGCCGGAGGCCGACCGCATCTGGGACGCAATTGTCGCGATCCTCGAGCAGAAGCTGCCCGAGCCGGGCTCGGTCATCGGCTCGGACACGACCGTCTGCGACGATTGCCCCCGGACCCGCGAAGAAAAGAAGATCAAGAAGTTTTACCGCACTTGGCAGATTCAGCCGGACCCCGACAAGTGCCTGCTCGAGCAGGGAATTCTCTGCTGCGGGATCGCCACGCGGGCCGGCTGCGGGGCGCTCTGCCCGCAGGTCAACTCGCCGTGCATCGGGTGCTATGGGCCGAACAACGGTGTGGAGGACTACGGCGCGCGGCTGTTCAGCGCCGTCGCCTCGGTCATCGATTCCCAGGACCCCAAGGAGATCGATGCGATCATCGAGGACGGGATTCCCGATCCGGTGGGCAGCTTCTATCGGTTCAGCCTGGCGCATAGCCTATTGCGGCGCAGCAAGCTGAAGGGCAAAGACGGCGGCGCGAAGGCGGCGGCAGACGCATCGTAGGAGAGACATGATGACGATGAAACGAATTTCCATCGATCCGATTACACGGCTTG
>JAAYCB010000538.1 GCA_012744395.1 Pirellulaceae bacterium | reverse complement strand
CCGCCGTATTCGTCGGGAATCGAATAGTGGTCGTGACCGTTCAGCCTGAGCCGCGCGGAGAAAATCCCCATCGCCCGCTGCTCGTCTTCAGTAACCAGCGAGTGATCCGTGAAGCAACCGTCGGAAAGCTCCAGGTAGCGCGTCGCGCGATCGATCACCTTGGGAGCGTAGGCGATGTCCAGCCGGGGGATGGTCAGCGTCGGCCGCTTGGGAATATACGTCTCCGTCTGCGTCCACCAGCGGACGCCGAGCGTGTCTTCGAGAAACGTGTAGACGGCGTAGAGCGTGCCGCGCCGGGGGTGGCCCACGAGCACCAGGTCCGGCCCGACGGTCTTGATGACGATCCCATCCGGGGCCAAACTTGCCGGGTCGATCGACGGCAGGAGCTTCCTTGTCAGCGGCGAGTCGCCCAGCACGATCCGGGCGGCGGCCTGAGCAGCCTCGGATTCCGCAAGAATCGGCAACGTGGCGCCGGTGATTTCCGCCAGGTGCGTCTGCAACTCGCCGGCGGCCGTGCGTTCGACGGGGGTTGCGTTCTCCGGCAAGACGATCGCATAATCGCTTTTGCCGTCCAGGCTCAAGTTCAATTCAGCGGCAGCCGCGGGGGCGGCCGCGAGCACGACGAGCATGGCGGCAGCGCCTGAACGGAAAGCTTCGAGCAGCATTGTTGCATCTCCTGGCCAAAGGGGAGCATCAGCAGCGGTTGAGCACATCGCAGGCGGCCGGCAGTCTTGCCGGCACGCTTGATCGAATCTGGAGGTCCGTTCCCATGATACCTCTTGCGGGGAGGACTGCAATCAGCTTTCCGTTCTTGGGGACCGTGATTTTCGGTCGCCCGTCCGCGGGATGAGCCACGATCGGGTGACAAGTTTCGCGCGGATCGCGCCGGCAACGTGTCGCATTGCACAATTCGGCGACCGGGCATGCCGATCCGCAAGGCATTGGCCGACGGCAAGCCGCCGTCTTCTGTTGACGCAGGCTCTGGCACGTTGGAGAATTTCAGCCAGACGGCCAGATTCGCGTTCCCCTGTCAATGATCACTGTTTCCCTGAAGAGAGCCATAACGCGATGCACACGCCACGAGAGCAAGCCCGCCTGTTCCTGGAAAACGAGACGGCCTTTCGCCTCGGGGCCCTGCCGACCGAGCAGTCGCACCCGGTGACGGCGACGCTGTCAGAGACGATCGCCAAGAGCATGGTCGATGGGATTGAAACGCTGATGCGCGTCGACGACGACATCCCGCCGGCGATGCAGCGGGTCGTTGCCGATCCGGCATTCGCACAATTGGTCGAGGCGCTGAGCGAAGCGATCGTCGCCGGCAAGCGCGTCTTCCTCACCGGCTGCGGCGCGACGGGCCGGCTGGCGATCCTCCTGGAGGCGGCTTGGCGGACCTTCTGGCAGGAGCTCCGCGGGCGCTGGCCGAGCCTTTACGCCAGCTTGCCCAACCGCGAAGACACGTTCGTCAGCGTGATGGCGGGCGGCGACCACGCGCTGATCCGTTCGGTCGAGGGCTTCGAGGATTCGACCGATCTGGGCCGCTATCAGCTCAAGGAAGCGGGCGTCGGCGCGGGCGACGTCGTCGTGGCGGTCACTGAAGGCGGTGAGACTTCGTTCGTGATCGGCACCGCCTGGCAGGGGCTGGAGGCCGGGGCGCGTGTCTTTTTTGCCTACAACAACCCGACGGAAGTGCTTCGCGAGCACGTGGCGCGTTCGCGCGAGGTCATCGACGAGCCTCGGATCACGAAACTCGATCTGTTCACGGGCTCGATGGCAATTGCCGGCTCGACGCGGATGCAGGCCACGACCAGCGAGCTGTTGGCGATCGGCGGCGCGCTGGAGCTGGCCTTGCTCGACGTGCTGGGACGCTGGGCCCCACCAGAAGTGCTCCGTCCTCTCGGCTTGCCGGAGCGGCGGGCGGAAGACTATCCGCGGATCTTCGCGGAACTTCTCGAGCAGCTCCGCCGCCGCGAGAATCTCGAGGCGATCGCCGGACTGATCCAGTGGGAAGAAGGCCTGTATCGCAAGCAGGGGCTGGTCACGTACATGACCGACCGCTTTCTGCTCGATGTGCTGACCGACACCACGGAGCGCGCGCCGACCTTCCGCCTGCCTCCGTTCCGAAAGTGCGACGACGCCGTCTCGGCGCGGAGCTGGGCGTTTGT
>JAAYCB010000537.1 GCA_012744395.1 Pirellulaceae bacterium | reverse complement strand
GAGTCGAATCACCGGCCATAAGGTACAGGATGTTGGCGGAATCCGATGACCGGCGCGAGTCGCCCGCGGGAAACCGGCGCAGAAGGGCCCGTAGCTCAATGGTCAGAGCAGCAGACTCATAATCTGTAGGTTCCTGGTTCGAATCCGGGCGGGCCTATTAGTCCCCAGCGATACGCCAGTTCGCCGAAGTCTTTGTCAAAGGTGACCACAAGTCGATCTTCACGCTGGGCTTGCCGGAGGATCGCATCGTCCGACTTGCCGGGCATGTCGGTTCGAGCCCAAAGGACGTTGTGGCCAATCGCCCGCAAGGCTTCGACCGCAAGAAACTGAAATCCCACTTTCAGGCCGTTCCAATGGCAATGTGGATTTCCTTGAGCTGCCCTCGCTGACGCTTCGGGGCAACGATTGGCTCATGGAGAATCCGGGCTGGGGGCATGCGGGGAGGGCACGCTCGATTTGGCCCCTGCTCAATGCACCGTTGTGACACCCCAAGAAAGCGCACCGCGGCCGCCGCAGCGTCTCGCGCCGCTCACGGTGCGTCGTCGGGCGGTCCGGCCGCCTCGCCATCGAGCGGAGCGCCGCCGAGGGGAGCGCCGGCGGGCGAGACGCCGTGCCGGGCGAGCTCCTCTCGCAGCTCCTTGCCGAGGTGGCTGTGTTTGCGGCCGTAGGCGAAATAGATCACCAGCCCGAGGGCCAGCCACGCCAGTAGCCGCACCCAGTTCTGCCAGCCCAGGTAGACCATCAGGCCCACACACAGCAGAACCCCCGCCGGGGCCACCAGGTTCAGCATCGGCGTCCGGAAGGGCCGGTCTGCCCCGGGGCTGATCCGGCGCATCAGCCAGACCGATGCGCAGACGACCACGAACGCAAACAGGGTGCCGATGTTGACCATGTGCCCGATCGCCTCCAAGGGAAACATCGCGGCGGTCAGGCCGCAGACCGCCCCGGTGAGGATCGTCGAGCGGTGGGGAGTGCGAAAGCGGGGATGGACGGCCGAGAAGACGCTCGGCGGCAGCAAGCCGTCGCGAGCCATCGCCAGGAGCACCCGCGGCTGGCTGAGGAGCATCACCAGGAGCACGCTCGTGATGCCCGTCAACGCGCCGATCGTGATGATCACGGTGGCGGCCTTCAAACCATATATTTCGAAGACGCCGGCGATCGGGGCGTGCAGCGGGATCTGCGGATAGGGAACCATGCCCGTCACCACCGCGGCCACGGCAATGTAGAGGATTGTGCAGACCACCAGGGAGGAGAGTATCCCGATCGGCACGTCGGTCCGCGGATTGCGGGCCTCCTCGGCGTGGGTGGAGACCGAGTCGAAGCCGACGTAGGCGAAAAATATCAATGCCGCGCCGCTGAACACGCCGGTCCAGCCATAGGGCATGAACGGTTTCCAGTTCGCCGTGTCGACGTAGCCGATGCCCAACACGACCACAAACAGCACCGCCCCGATCTTGACGAGCACCATCACGGCGTTGACTCCCGCGCTCTCGCGGATGCCGATCACCAGGACCGTCGTGATCACGGCGCAGATCGCCAAGGCGACGACATTGATCGTCAGGTGGAGCCCCCCCAACACCAGCGGCGTCTCCTGATAGGCACGGGCGCCGCCCTGGTTGTCATCGCGAACACGGTCGAGCATCTCCTGCGGCTCGACGACGGGATCGTATTGCAGCCGGCTCTCCAGGGCCGACTGGACGCGGTCGATGGACGGCGTCGCATGGCGCCCGTGGAGTTGCTCGACCGCCGCGATCGACTCGGGCGAAAACTGCACTCCGACCCGCGCGACCCGGTGGATGCCCGCCTCCTCGGCGACCGGCAGGGCCAGGGTGCGCGGTCCCTCGCCGCCCTGCGGCTGCCCCGGAGCATTCAACGGCATGGCTTCCGCCGAGACGATGGCCAGGGTCTTCGCCGTCTGGTAGTCGATGTGCTGGGTCGACGCCGTGAACGGGTCCATCGAGAGCCACATCGGGATCGTGAGGATCGCCTCGCCGGTTTTCAACTTGAAGAGGCCGAGGAAGCCCAGGAAATAGTGCGACCACCCGCTGGCGACCGTGGCCGACGCCATGGCGTATTCCAGCACCAGGTCCCATCCAATGATCCAGGCGGCCAGCTCTCCCAGGGAGACGTAGGCGTAGGTGTAGGCACTCCCGGCGATCGGCGCCATCGAGGCGAATTCCGCATAGCAGAGGGCCGCGCACGCGCAGGCCAGGCCCGCAATCACAAACGAGATCACCAGGGCCGGTCCGGCGAATTGCCGGGCAGCCAGGCCGGTGAGCACGAAAATCCCCGTGCCGATGATCGCGCCGATGCCCAACGAAGACAAGGCCACCGGTCCGAGAACCCGCCGCAGCCGATGCTCGCCGGCCATTTCCTCCAACAGGACTTCCAACGATTTCTTGGCGAAAAACTGACTCCGCCTCATATTCTCTCACCTTGGTCTTACGGATTGACGCCAAAAGGGCACTTTAGAGATTTTCAGAGTTTGGCCCATATCCACGCGGAATGCAAGTGTCGCGCCACAGGCGAGCGGGAACGATCAGCCGTCCGCGATCCGAGCCGGAATCACCGAAGCTTGTTGCGACGTTCTCGCCCCCCCGGCAGCGGCCGGCGGATCGGCAGAAAATTCTTCCCAGCGCTAGATATGGCGGAACGATCGCGATGTTACAATGGTCGCTGCCATAACTCGGGGGCGTCTTCACGATCAGCATGGACGGGAAAT
>JAAYCB010000536.1 GCA_012744395.1 Pirellulaceae bacterium | reverse complement strand
GTACGTCGATCTGGTCCGCAGCGACATCGAGAAGATGGATGCCGTAAGGCCGCAGCAAGGGGGCCAAGATCTCGCGATCGAGTTCGGCAAGCTGTGCGTGGGGTCGCCGGCGATGCGTCCGCCAGCGGCAATAGACGCGGTGGCACCAGGCGAACGTCAAGGATTCGAGTTCATAGGGGCGGATCTGCATAGCTTCTGGGCTCTAGTGGGAAACGTTGAGCCGGGGGATGTAGTCTGAAGCCGAACGATCCGCCGGGCAAGCCGGCGGGATTTGAGCAGGAACGATCCGCCGGGCAAGCCGGCGGGATTTTGGGTGGCGCGGAGCCCGGGGGCTGTAGTGGGAAGCCGAACGATCCGCCGGGCGAGCCGGCGGGATTTTGGGTGGCGCGGAGCCCGGGGGCTGTAGTGGGAAGCCGAATGATCCGCCGGGCGAGCCGGCGGGATTTTTGGGTGAACGATCCGCCGGAGGGGCCGGCGGGGTTTGCGGTGGCTGGCGGGTTGGCATTGCGGCGAGCTACCTCCGGAAGCTGTCGGGCGGGCAGGGGCCGCTGGCTGGATCGGCCGGCAACGTCACGCGGATGTTCTCCCGAGCCGAACGGAGCGCGGCGTCGAGAACCTCCTGCGTGTCGCGGCAGACGGCGGGTTGGCACAACGGATAGAATTCGCTGCCCGTCTCCAACGCCCAGAGGAAGTGAGCCGTGCCGTTGGCCATGTGCGGCGCCGGCTGGGGCGGCGCGATCTCCACGTTGGCCGGCTGGTTGGCAAGGGTCGTCCACAAGCCGCCGCCGCGGCCGGGACCGAGCGTCACCGAGCCCCCTGCGCCCCAGATCGTGGCCAGGTATCCGCTCATCGGCTGCCCGACCTGCCCCCATGCGCCCTCGATGGTCGCCGTCGCCCGGGGATAGCCGAGGATCACCACCGCGTTGTCTTCGACCGGCAACGGCGGCTCGTACCAACTGCCCGTGACGCCGGCAACCCGCTCCGGCCGGCCAAGCAGCGCCCGGGCCATGTTGACTCCATAGCAGCAGAGGTCCACCAGCGCGCCGCCGCCGTTCCGCCGGGGGTCCAATATCCAGTCGCGGAAATAGGGCGAACACTCGACTTCCGGCCCGCCATGCCCCGCCCGGTGCGACAATTGCCAGATGCGGCCGAATTCGGGCCGCGTAACGATCTCCAGCGCGGCTTGAACCTGCGGCCGCCAGACGACGGGCCAGTTGATCATCAGGCGCACGCCGGCCTCCCGGGCCGCGGCGACCAGCCGCTCGGCCCCCTCGAGCGTGGCCGCCATCGGCTTTTCGACCAGCACGTGCAGGCCTTGCCGGGCGGCCCAGGCGCCGACCTCCGCCCCCTGCGCGTTGTCGCAGAACACGTACAGCGCGTCGAGCGACTCGCGCTCGACCATCTCCCGGTAATCGGCGTAGGAAGCGCACCCGGATTTCTCCCGGGCACGCTCCAGAAGCGGCGGATTCGGATCGGCGACGGCCGCCAACTCCGCCTTTTCCGACGCGGCCAGGTCGGCCAGATTGCCCCATACGTGATCGTGCGTCAGTCCCGCCACGCCGATGCGATATTTCTTTGTCATGATCTCCTCGCGAAAAGTATGGCTCCGCGGGGCGATGCCAAGAAGGATCACAGCCCCTCGGTTTGACGACTACCTTGCGTCTCGTCGCGGAACAGCGCGGCCACCAGCAAGGTGGCCGCCAGGCCGATTGCGGCGGCGATGTACCAGTACAGCGAGTAGTCCAGCGGTCCGCCGGCGGGCGTGCACCAGCGGGACAGCCAGCCGTTGAGCGGGCCGGCCACCAGCGGCCCGACGCCCAGGATCACCAGCATGTAGACGGTCTGCGCGGAGTAGCGCGTCTCGGGCGGAGCCAACCGGTCGACATAGATGAAACCGGCCGCGAAGAAGAAGGCGAACGAGAATCCGTGGATCAGCTGGGCGGCCACGATCGCCTCCAGCGGCAACTGCGTCGTGCCGAAGAAGGCGTACTTGAGGCAGTAGCACAGCGCGCCCAACGCGAGCACCGGGCGGAAGCCCAGCCGGGCGAGCACCGGGCCGAGCACGGCCAAGGCGAAAATCTCGGCCAACTGGCCGAGTGACATGGCCGGCATGATGTAGGCGTCGCCCAGGCCGATCGCCGCCAGGAACTTGCTCATCTGCACGAAATAGAAGCAATGGATGATGCTCAGCACGAGCGTCGCGCCGACCAGGACGGCGAACGAGCGGCGCCGCACCAGGGAGAACGCCTTGGCCAGTGCCAGCGTCTTCGCCGCCTCGCGCTTCGGCGGCGTCCGCGGCAGCCCGAACCAGCAGAACACCGCGTACCCGACCGACACCACGCCGGCGACCCGCACCGAATCGATCATCCTGGCCGGCGCGTCGGGCAGTTCCCTTCCGGTGAAGAACGGCGGCAGCCAGCGAAACGCCAGGTCGGATTGCAGCCAGACCATGGGAAAGGCCCAGGCCACCGTGATCCACGCCAGCGTGCCGACCGCGCGCACACCGGGAAACTGCCGTTTCGGATCGGGCAAGTGGCCCAGGGCCAGCGAGTTCGTCAGGGAGAGCGTGGGCATGAACAGAATCGCGTAGGCGATGGACAGCCACAGCCAGGCCGCATAGCTCGTCTGGTAGGCCGTGATGAACTTGACAACGCCGCCGGCGGCCAGCAGCACCGCCAGGCACCGCGCGGGAGCGAAATAGCGGTCGGCGATCTGGCCGGCGATCAGCGGGGCGCAGAGCGCGCCGATCGCGCCGGCCACGGCGATGATCATGCCGATCTGCAAATCGCTGAAACCCAGCCCGCCCGCGGCGGGGTTGGCCGAGAGGAATCGCGCGGCGATCGGCAGCCAGAGGCCGTACACGGCATACTGCAAAAACATCATCACGTAGAGCCGCGGAATCAGGCGATGCCGCCCCTCGCTGGTCAGGCTGTCCGGTGTCACGGTCTAGGCGATCCCATAGTGCTCGTTGATGGCCCGTTGATACGCTTCCAGCGCGCCGGAAGCGACCTCTTGCACGCCGACTCGCCGGCCCGCAAGGGCCGCTTCGAGCACCGTGAACGCACAGGCCAGGCTGGCCAACGCGTCGCGTCCGCTGGTCTCCGGCGGCCGGCGCTCGCGGACCGCCTTGAGCCACTCGTACTGGGCCAGCGCGAACGTGTCGGCGAGGCCCAGCGGAAAATCGCCCAGCTTGCGGTCCGCGGGGCATTCCCGCTCATAGAGTTGGGCCAGGCTGGAGGTTGTGCCGTCGTCGAACGCGACCTCCTCGCCGGAGACGCGTCCGAGGGCCGCGTAATACACATCCCCCGTGCCGGGCATCGTCCCGCCGCCGCGGCCGGCCCAACTGGCCGTCAGTTCGCCGGTCGTCCCCGCAACCGTGGCGAACGAGGCGTAGACGGTGTCTTCGGCGTCGCATTCCACGCGCCCTGCCGGGCGGCCCTGTTCGTCGCGGCCCCAGCGGACCGGCTCGACAAGGACGGTTCGCGCCTGGATGTCCTGGATTTCACCGGCCAGGGCGCGGATCAGGTCAAACCGATGCACGCCCACGTCGAGCGAGATTCCGCCCCCTTCCAAGCGCCGGTGGCGCCAGGGCGTGTCGGCGACGACAAGGTTCGGCGCCCAACGCGCGCCCACGCTGCCGATCAGCATGAGTTGCAGGCGGCCGAGGTGGCCGGAGCCGAACAGCCACTGCAAGTGCCGCGAGCGCGGCATGTACCTCCCGCTCTGGAACACGCCGAGGACCCGCTGGCGCGATTCGGCCAATTCGCACATTCGCCGGGCGGCCCGCACCGAGACAGCCATCGGCTTTTCCGTGAGCAGGTCCTTGCCCGCACCGAGCGCGGCTTCGGCCACCTGGTGGTGCAGCGCGTGGCTGGTGAAGTCGTTCACGGCGGTGATCGGCGCTTCGGCGACCATGCGGCGAAAATCGGTGTAGACGCCGACCTCGACGTCGTCCTGGAAATCGGAGAGATACTCGTCGGCCACGGCGAGCGGATCGCCGGCGAACCGGCTGACCGCCGCCCGTTGCGGCGGGCCTTGGCCCCGCCGCAGATACATCCGCGCCTCGTCCTCGGAAAGCGAACAGAGGGCCGTGATCCGGAAGTCGTCCACGCCCGCCTCGCGCAGCAGCCGATAGCCTCGCAAGTGCGCGGCCATGATCCGCCCGCAGCCGACGATCCCGATCTGAATCATCTGTGACCTCCCGGTTTATGAGTGGATCGCTTCCCGGCCACGCGGCTCACCGCGGCCGCGTGGCGCGGCCCTGCCTTCCGCCGATCAGCGGAAGCCGTCACACGAACTCGGTGAGACCGGGCATCGCGACCGGGTATTGTCCGTCGGGGCCCGGCAGGGTCGGCGGCGGCGCGTCGAAGGTGTAGCGCTGCGGCGAGAGGTCCAACTTCGACTGCTGCATCTGCTCCCAGGTGATCGCCTGGCCCGTGTAGCCGGCCGTCCGCCCGAGAATCGCGATCAGCGTGCTCTGGCACATGTAATCGCCGTTGTTGATCGTCTTGCCGGCGCGGATCGCGGCGAACATCTCGTCCTGTTCGACCTGGTGCATCGGCCGCAGGCCGTCCTTGCCGGCTTTCTTGACGCCATAGCCCGACAGGTCTCCCGCCTGCTGGCCGAACGCCCAGTTCGTCTCGCCCTCGATGCGGCCCTTCTGCAAGTCGCAGCGTCCCTTGGTGCCCATCAGGACCTCGGAATAATCGTTGTAGCAGTTGCGCTGCTGCCGGGCTAATGCATACATCCGCGCGCCGTCGGCGTATTCGTAGACCACCGCGTGGTGGTCGTAGATGTCGCCGTACTTCGGCTCGATCCGCACCTGCCGCCCGCTCGTCGCCCAGGCCCTTGCCGGCGGCTCGTCGCGCATCGCCCAGGAACACTTGTCGATGCCGTGAATCTGCTGCTCCACGTTGTGATCGCCGCAGAGCCAGGTGAAGTAGTACCAGTTGCGCATCTGGAATTCCATTTCGGTCCACTCCGGCTGCCGCGGACGCTCCCAGAGATAGCCCAGATTGCGCGTCGTCTGGATGGCCACGATCTCGCCGATCGCCCCGTCGTGAACCCGCTTGATCGTCTCGCGGATCACCGTGTCGTAGCGCCAGCAGAGGCCCGACACGACGCACAGATTCTTCTTCTTGGCCAGTTCGCAGGTGGCCAGGACGCTGCGTACGCCGGTCGCGTCGACGCCCACCGGCTTCTCGGCGAAGACGTGCTTGTTCGCGGCGATCGCGGCCGCCAGGTGCAAGGGGCGGAAATGGGGCGGCGCGGCCAGCAAGACGACGTCGACTCCGCAGGCGATCAACTCCTTGTACGCATCGAACCCCACGAAGCAGCGC
>JAAYCB010000068.1 GCA_012744395.1 Pirellulaceae bacterium | reverse complement strand
GGCTACTTCCGGCTGAACGGGAAGCGGATTTTTCTGAAGAGCGCGCACACCGGCAACCACTGCCCGATCGGCGCGATTCTGCCGCCCGAGGGCGCGCCGGACCTGCTCCGCAAAGACCTGCTTTACATGAAGTCGTGCGGTTTCAACATGGTCCGGTTCATCGCGGGCCTGGCCCATCCATACCAGTTGGACCTCTGCGACGAGATCGGATTGATGGTCTACGAGGAGAACATGGCCGCGTGGCTCCTGGCTGATTCGCCGAACATGGCCGAGCGGTTCGACGCCAGTCTGCGCGAGATGGTGCTGCGCGACCGGAACCATCCGAGCGTGGTGATCTTCGGCTTGGTCAACGAGATGCGCAACGGCCCGCTGGCGGAGCACGCCGTGAACAGCCTCGCCCTGCTCCGCTCGCTGGACGATTCGCGGCTCGTCTTGCAGCAGAGCGGGCGGTGGGACGGGCAGTACAACATCGGGTCGGTCTGCAACCCCGGCGGCAGGCAATGGGAATACACCTGGGGCGTCGAAGACGCCGACTATCAGGGCACGGCCAAGGCCGGGCCGTTCGGCGGATACTTCGAGGGGGCGGGCGATGCGCACATTTATCCGGCCGTGCCGCACACGCCGCAGATCGAGGCCGGCATCCGCAACCTGGGCAACGACTCGAAGCCGGTCTTCCTCTCCGAATACGGCATCGGCAGCCTGATGAACGCGATCCGCGAGCTGCGGCATTATGAACAACACGGCGCCGATCCCGAATCGGACGACTTCAAGTTCCTCAAGCAGACCGAGGAGAAACTCACCGCCGACTGGAAACGGTTGGGGATGGAGGGCGTGTATGCCTTTCCGGAGGAGATGCTCCGCGCCAGCCAGCAACTGCACTGCCGCCAACGGCTCCTCGGGTTCAACCTGATCCGCTCGAATCCCAAGATCTGCGGATTCAATCTGACCGGGCTGTTGGACCACGGCTACTCGGGCGAAGGACTCTGGACATTCTGGCGCGAGTTCAAGCCCGGCGTCATGGAGGCGCTCCAGGACGGCTGGGCGCCGTTGCGCTGGTGCCTGTTCGCCGCGCCGATGCACGCCTACGTGCGCCGCCCGCTGAAATTGGAGGCGATTCTGGCCAACGAAGACATTCTCGCGCCGGGAGCCTACCCGGTGCGGTTGCGCGTCGTCGGGCCGGACGGGATCGCCTGGGAAGAGACGCGCGAGCTGGTGATCCCCAAGCCGGCGCCCGGCGACGACGGCCCCCTGGCCGTGCCGGTCTTCTCTGGCGAGGTGACGCTCCCCGGACCGGCGGGGCAATACCTGCTGTCCGCCACGATGGAGCGGGGCGGCGCGCCGGCCGGCGGACGGCTGGCCTTTTATCTGAGCGAGCCGCCGGCGGCCGCCGCCCCGGGCGCGGTGGCGGCGATTCAACTGGACGCCCGCGTGCGGGACTGGCTGCAGACCCGCGGCCTCGGCGTGACGCCGCTGGAGGCGGCGCAGCCGGCCGCGCGCCAGGTGATCCTGGTCGGAGATGCCAGCGATGCCAACCTGAAGCCGGAGGCCCGCGGAGACTTGCTGCGGCGCGTCGCACGGGGCAGCGTGGCCGTGTTCCTCAAGCCGGACGCCTTCGCCAAGGGCGGCGACGCCGTCGGTTGGCTGCCGCTGAAGAACAAGGGGCGCCTGACCCGTTTTTCCGACTGGCTCTACCACAAGGAATGCGTTGCCAAGAAGCACCCGTTCTTCGACGGGTTGCAGCCGCCCGGCGTGATGGATTGGGACTACTACGGGCCCCTGATCAGCAACCGGTTCTTCGAAGGGCAAGACACCCCGGAGGAGACCGCGGCGGCGGCGTTCGCAATCTGCCACAGCAGCCGGCCGGACGGCTACGCCGCCGGTACGATGCTCGCCGTCTACCCGCTGGGCCTGGGCAAGATCGTCTTGAACACGTTCAACATTCTCGACAACGTGGACAGGCATCCGGCGGCGGACGGGCTGCTGATGAACATCATCGCTGATGCCGCGGGCAGCGTGGCGGAACCATTGCCGCGGGAGCGCGCGGATGTTGACGCGGCGCTGGAGGAAATCGGGTTCTGACGCCGGCAGCGCGCCGCCCGCTCGAACCGAACAGTCTGCCGATCCCGATCCAACACGAATCGCGGTTGCGACCGGCGGCAAACGAAGCTGCAAAGGAGAGTCCATGCGTTGGAGGTTTTTTGCGCGCGTCTTGGGCGCCGTCTCGGTAGCCGTTGGGGGCGGACTTGGGATCGCGCCCGCCGCCGAACCGGAGTTGCGGGCGCTGGTCGAGGAGGACTGGGTCCGCCAAGAACAGCGCAACGGGCGCTCGGTAGACGACCCCCGAGCGGTTCGCGACGCGCTCGTCTCGGCCGAGCGGCTGCTCGCCGCGCTGCTGGAGCAGGCGGAGGCCGTCGATTTTCGCGCCGAGAAGCAGGCCCTCGCCCGCTGCAAAGCCCAAGTCGGCGCGGTCGAGACGCTCGAGCCGGCTGCCCGAGGGGCTCTCTATCGCGAGATTCGCACGATCGCGCGTTCGCTGGCCGTCAAGAATCCCCTCCTGGCCGATCGGCCCTTGGCCTTCATGAAGCGGCGCCGGTTCATCTGCCAGATGCTCCACGAATACATCGGCTATTACTACAACTACGACGGAATCCATGGCGGCGGCGTGTACGTCCTGGAGGAACCCGGCAGATCGCTGAAGGTCCGCGACCTGGTCGCCGGCCGATTGCCCAAGGGCAACTATGCGACCCTCGCGCTGGCGGATGACGGAAAGACTGTCTACTTCGCCTACTCCAAGCTTTCCGAAGTCGAGCGGTCGCGGGGCACGACGGGCAATCACCGCGATTTTCCGGCCGCCTCCGACGCGCCCGAAGAGCTCAATTACTACACGCCGAACCGCGCGTGCTTCCACATCTACGCGGTCGGCGTCGACGGCGGCAACCTGCGGCAACTGACCGACGGCTGCGAGGACGACTTCAATCCCTGCCCGCTGCCGGACGGCACCGTGCTGTTCATGTCGAGCCGCCGCGGCGGACTCTGCCGCTGCAACAACCCGTTCGAACCGGTTCCCACAACGACGCTCCACGCGATGGACGCGGACGGCTCCGATGTGCGCGTGCTCTCCCGTCACGAGACGAATGAGTGGCATCCGGCCCTGCTGAACGACGGCCGGATCGCGTATTGCCGCTGGGACTATGTCGACCGATCGGCAGCCCATTTCCACGGCATCTGGGCCTGCCATCCGGACGGCAGCAATCCGCTGGCCCTGTTCGGCAACTACACCAAGCGGATCAGCACCTGCTTCCAGCCGCGGGCGATTCCCGGGTCGAACCGGATCGTGTTCATTGCCGGCGCCCATCATGCCGACGTCGGCGGCCCGGTCGTTGTTTTCGACCCCTCGCGAGCGCGCCTCGACGAGCGGACGGCGGAAGACGACTTCCGTTCGCTGGAGATTCTCACGCCCGAAGTCGCCTTTCCCGAAGCGCCCGACCAGTGGCCGTCGAGCTACTATCACAGCCCCTGGCCGCTCTCGGAGGACTTTTTCCTGGTGGCGTTCAGCTTCGATCCGCTTCCGGGGATGAGCTCGGGTGTGCTCGACGACACGAAGACCGGCATCTACTACTTCGACCGATTCGGCAATCTGGAGTTGCTCTACCGCGATGCGGACATCTCGTCGATGAACGCGATGCCGCTGTCTGCCTCGCCTCCGCCGCGGCGGATCGCCGGCACGTTGGAGAAAAGCCTGGGAAACGAGGGGGAGTTCTTCGTGGCCGACGTGAAATGGAGCCTGCTGCCGCTGCCCGAGCGCCCGGTGCGCCAGCTCCGCATTTTTCAGGTGCTGCCCAAGTCGGAGACCCACGTGGCCAACCGGCCGCGGCTCGGCTACGCCAACGCCGAATCGGCCCGAGCCCTGATCGGGACGGTGCGGGTCGAAGAAGACGGGTCGGCCTGGTTCCGCGCGCCGGCCGGCAAACCGCTGTATTTCCAGGCGGTTGACGCCGAGGGCCGAGCCGTGCAGGGGATGAGGACGCTCACCTACCTTCAGCCGGGCGAGCGGCGCGGATGCGTCGGATGCCACGAGCGCTCGGGCAGCGCGCCTCCGCCGCGGCCGGCCTTGGCGCTCGCCCGCGGGCCATCGACGATCGAGCCGGGCCCGGACGGGTCGCGCCCCTTGAGCTATCCGCGCCTTGTGCAGCCGGTCCTCGATCGGCACTGCGTCCGCTGCCACGACGGCTCCGCGGGAGAAGGCAGAAGCCCGCTGCGGCTGACCGGGGAACCGTCCGGCGAGTTCACGCAAAGCTATCAGAGCCTCCGCCCCTTTGTCCGCTGGTACGAATGGGGCGGCGGAAGCATCCACCAGACCGTGACGATCCCGGGCCGGATGGGCGCCGACGAAAGCCCCCTTTCCGCCCTGATCGCCGACGAGACCCACAAACCGGCGATCGAGCTTCCCGATGCCGACCGCCGCCGGCTCTACCTGTGGCTCGACGCCAACGCGCCGTTCTACGGAACCTATTCCAGACAGGAACAACTGGCGCAGCAGCAAGGCCAGGCCGTGCCGCTGCCGAAGTTGCAGTAAGGTTTTGGCGGGCGCGAGCGATTCGTCAACTATCCGCTGCCGCCGTGGGTCTGCTTTTGGAGTGCGGCGATTGATCGCCGCTTTCCCCCTCCAGAACGGTAGTTGGCCAGCACACGGTCCGGGGCAAATCGCCAGCGGATAACGGCGCAAACGCGGGGCAAGCCCACGCGGCGATCAGTCCATGGCAAGACACGCCCGCCAGGCGGCGCGCCCGTAGCCCGCCGTCACATGCCAGCCCGGGACGCGTGCCGGATCGCCTTGTCCGAGATGTCCTTGCGGCACCAGGCGCCGTCCCAGCGGATGGCTTTGACGGCCGTATAGGCCTGGAGCTTGGCCTTGGGAATCGAGTCGCCCAAGGCGGTCACGTTGAGCACCCGCCCGCCGGCGCTGATCACCTTGCCGTCCTTCAGCGCGGTGCCGGCATGGAAGACTTTGACGCCGGGAATCTTCGCCGCTTCCTCCAGCCCGCGAATCGGAAACCCCGTTTCGTAGGCGCCGGGATACCCTTTGCTGGCCATCACGACGCAGACTGCCGGGCGGGTGTCCCAGACGAGCGATTCGATTTCGTCGAGCCGCTGGTCCACCGCCGCCTCGAGCAGGTCGACCAGATCGGTCTTCAGCCGCATCAGCAGCGGCTGGCATTCCGGATCGCCGAAGCGGACGTTGAATTCCAGCACCCGCGGGCCCTGGTTGGTGATCATCATGCCCGCGTAGAGGACCCCGTAAAACGGCCTGCCGGCCCTCTTCATGGCGTGCACCGTGGGCACGAGGACGTGCTCCTCGATCCAGTGGAGCCGCTCATCGTCGATCAGCGGGGTGGGGCAATAGGCGCCCATTCCGCCGGTGTTCGGCCCCGTGTCCCCGTCGTAGGCCGGCTTGTGGTCTTGGGCCGGTTGGAGGGTGACGATCGTTCGCCCGTCGGTGATCGCCAGCACGCTGGCCTCTTCGCCGCCGAGCCGCTCCTCGATCAGCAGGCGGTCGCCCGCCGGGCCGAAGACTTTTTGCCGGGCGATCTGATTCACCGCGTCGAGCGCATCCTGGCGATTGGTGCAGACGACGACCCCCTTGCCGGCCGCCAGCCCATCGGCCTTGACGACGATCGGCGAGTCTTCGCGTTCGTTGAGATAGCGGATCGCGTCGTCGGCGTTGCGGAACGTCCGGTAGTCGGCGCCTGGCACGTCGGCGTTTCGCAACAGATCGCGGCAGAAGACCTTGCTCGCTTCGAGCTGCGCGGCGGCCTTGTTCGGTCCGAACACCCGCAGCCCTTCCCGCTGGAAAGCGTCGACCAGGCCCGTCGCCAAGGGCGCTTCGGGGCCGACCACGGTCAGGCCGACGTTGTTCTGCCTGGCGAACTGGATCAGGCCGGCGAAATCGCTGCTGAGAATCTCGACGTTCTCGGCATCTTCCGCCGTGCCGGCGTTGCCCGGCGCGACGAATACGCGGGAGACCCGAGGGCTCTGCGAAACTCTCCAGGCCAGGGCGTGCTCGCGCCCCCCTCCGCCGATGACCAGCACCTTCATGCCGCCTTGTCCCTTGTTCTGATTCGGTTTCCGCCGGGGCCGTGCCAGACTCCCAACGCCTGATTCTAAAGTCCACCCCGCATTTGCGGAAGTGGAGCAAGGCCCACCGCCACCGGCGGTTGACATCGCCGCGCGGGCTGGGGATAACTCAAGTTGCGGGTGGCGCGGGGCCGCCCGCTTGATCGAGGTCGATTGCGGATGGAAGCCAGCCAGACGGTTCCAACGAGCAGCGGCTCGGCGGCGGAGAGCGCGGCGGAGACGCCGCGCCGGGGGTTCTTTTGCACCGCCGGCCGGATAGCGCTGGGCGGCGGCTTCGCCCTGCTCGGCTTTGCCGGCTGCCTCTGGACCCTGGGCATTGGGCGGTTTCTCTTCCCCAACGTGGTCAACCAGCCGCCCAACCGGTTCAGGGTGGGGCGTCCCGGCGACTACCCCCGCGGCAAGGTCGAGACACGATACAAGGAGGAGTATGGTGTCTGGGTGGTGCATGGCGAGTATCGCGGAACGCCGCAAATCTACGCGCTCCGCACCGTCTGCACGCACCTCGGATGCATCACGATCTGGCAGGAGGCGGAACGGAAATTCAAATGCCCCTGCCACGGCAGCGGGTTCCGTGCCGACGGCCTGAATTGTGAAGGCCCCGCCCCCCGGCCGCTCGAACGCCTTGCGATCCGGATTGCCGACGACGGGCAGCTGGAAGTCGATCGGAGCCGCGTCTTTCAGGAAGAGCTCGGCCAGTGGCAGGACCCCGAGTCTTACGTTTCCGTTTGACGCGGCCCGTTTCCGAACCGAGGACGAAGCAGGCAGCAATGGCCCTGGGCGACCGAATCCGACGCTCGCAGCTCTGGAAGAGCATCTTCCGGCACCCGGCGCCGGTCGACCGCCGCAACCGCGTCGTCGTCGTGCTCACCAACCTGGTCCTTCACCTCCACCCGGTATCGATCCCGAAGCACGCCGTCCAGCTCGGCTTCACCTGGTGCATGGGCGGGATCAGCTTCTTCCTGTTCCTCGTCGAGACGATCACCGGCGTGCTCTTGATGTTCTACTATCGCCCGACGGTCGAGTGGGCCTACAACGACATGCTCGCCTTCCGCGACGTTGTCTCCTGGGGCATCGTGCGGGAAATTCACCGCTGGGCCGCGCACGCGATGGTCATCACCGTGATGCTCCACATGCTCCGCGTCTTTCTGACCGGCAGCTACAAGCCGCCCCGCGAGTTCAACTGGGTCGTCGGCGTGGCGCTCCTGGTGATGACCCTGCTTCTCTCGTTCACGGGCTACCTGCTCCCCTGGGATCAGCTTTCGATCTGGGCGATCACGGTCGGCTCGAACATGGCCCGATCCGTTCCTTTCGTCGGGCACGAGGGGCCGGGGCAGCAACTCCTCTCGATCGGCGGGATCGATCTGATCACCGCCGCCTCCGACAGCCGTTTCCTGCTGCTCGGCGCCGAGTCGGTCGGCGAAGAGACACTGCTCCGCTTCTACGTGCTGCATTGCGTGGCCATCCCCCTGCTCGCCGGCTTCGGCATGGCGGTGCACTTCTGGCGCGTGCGAAAAGACGGCGGCATCAGCGGCCCCTTGTGAAGCCGCACGCGCCGCTGGGATTGACCGCCGTTGGCCGGCCGTCTACTGGGACGCGACCTTGCCGTCGGTCCGCCGGTCGGCCGCGCCGACGTAGCGGCCGGTCTTCGCGTCCAGGCCGATCAGGTGCGCGTCTCCTTGACGCGACGCCTTCGCATTCAGGTTGTGGCCCATTTGCCGGAGCCGCTCGACGGCCCGCGCGTATTCCGGCCGTTGGGCGCCCTCGAAACTGACCCTGTCGGGCAGCCACTGGTGATGGAGCCGCGGGGCGTCGACCGCCTGGCGCGGGTCCATGCCGAAATCGACGACGTTCAGAATCGTGCAGAGCACCGTGTTGATGATCGTGCGGCCGCCGGGACTGCCCGTCACGAGAACCAGCCGGCCGTCGCGGAGGACCAGGGCGGGCGTCTGCGAGCTGAGCATCCGCTTGCCGGGGGCGATCACGTTGGCCGGCGTGCCGATCCGCCCGGCGCGGTCCGTGTGGCCGGGAATGTGGTTGAAATCGGTCATCTCGTTGTTCAGCAGGAAGCCCGCTCCGCGGACGACGACGCGGCAGCCGTAGGAATTCTCCAGCGTGTAGGTATTGGCCACGGCCATCCCGCCGGCGTCGATCACCGAGAAGTGCGTCGTCTCGGGAGACTCGCCGGCCAGGGGGATCTCCGGGGCGATCGCTTCGCTTGGCGTGGCCTTGCCCCGATCGATCCCGGCGGCGAGCCTCTTGGCGTGTTCTTTCGTGGTCAAGTGGGGTGGGATGGAGACGAAGTCGGCGTCGCCCAGGAATCGCGCCCGATCGCAGTAGGCCCTCCGCATGGTCTCGATCACCAGGTGCATGGCGCGCGCCGTCCACTGCGGCGGCTGGCCCTGCGGGACTTCCGGCGAGGGGGTCTGGTTGAGTTGGAAGTTCTCCAGGATATTGAGCATTTCGATCAGGCAGATTCCGCCGCTGGAAGGGGGTGGCGGTCCGTAGACGTCGTAGCCGCGATACGTGCCGTGGATCGGCTCGCGGAGCTTGGGCTGGTACGCGGCCAGGTCTTCCTTGGAGATCAGCCCGCCGCCCGCCTGCATCTCGGCGACGATCAGGTCGGCGATCGGGCCGCGATAGAAGGCGTCGCGCCCGCCGTCGGCGATCCGCTGGAGGGTCTGGGCCAGGTCGGGCTGGACGAGGCGATCGCCGGTGAGCCACTTCTCCTTTCCCGGCGGCCCGTAGACCCGCTGGAACTCGGCGAACTGCCGGGTTCCTTGAAGCACGCCGTTGAGCGATCGGGCCAGGGCGTCGTTGACCTCGAATCCATCGCGGGCGAGCCGCACGGCCGGCATGACGAGGTACCGCCAGGGGAGCGTGCCGAATTTCTCGTGCGCCAGCACCAGGCCGGCGACCGTGCCCGGCGTGCCGGCCACGCGGTGGCCGGCCATGCTGAAATTCCGTGCCAGCATGTCCGCGGTTGCGGCCGCCGGCGCGGTCTCGCGGTACTCGACGCAGACCGGCTCCCTCTCCGGTCCCGGATAGACCATCATGAATCCGCCGCCGCCGACATTTCCCGCCGCCGGCCAGGTGACGGCCAATGCCAGGGCCGTCGCCACGGTCGCATCGACCGCATTGCCGCCCTGGTTGAGCACCGCCAGGCCCACGTCGCTCGCCGGCGGCGAGACGGTGACAACGATGCCGCGCGCCCGCTCGGCCGGCTGC
>JAAYCB010000535.1 GCA_012744395.1 Pirellulaceae bacterium | reverse complement strand
CCGATCGCCTACTCCGCGCCGCCAAAGAAGCCGTCTTCGATCCAGATCGGTTTGTATCCCCGGTCCAGAACGAAGCGGAAGGCCGTCGCATAACGCTCGTAGATGTCCGGAACGAAGTTCTTGTAGAACGGCCACCAATACTGTTCGTGCCCCGCGATATTGATCAAGTGGCTCTTGGAGGGAACCTCGATCCGGCGGAGGATATTCGCGGCGATCTTGTCGACCGGCGTCCAGTCGCAACCGCCGGTTGAGCCGCTGTAGAAGATCAGCCCGCTCTCGAAATGCATCCAGCCCTGGTTGTCGCAGAGATACTCCAGTACGTCGTCAGGAAGATGGTAATCGCAAATCTTCCTCTCCTTCGCGTCAGGCCTTCTCCCTCTCGTCTGCAGCATCTTCACGCCGCGGTCGGCCAGAACGCGATAGCAGTCCGGCGGAACGTCCGCCCAGTGTATTTGCAGGCCGGCCGTGTAGGCGGAGCCCGCGATCCGTTTCAGCTCGCCGGCGACCAGGTCGAAATCGGCGGCGAGTTTTTCGGGGGTCGCATTCAGGTACGGGATGTCCGGAAACTCGTTTTCCGAATGAAATGCCAGCCGCAGCCAATCCGCATTGTCCTCGAATTCCGACTTGTACTTATCGGGAAACATTGAGAGCCGGAAATCCCGTTCCGGGGTTGTATTGAAGCAGTTCAGATTGATCTTGGCGCCGAAATTCCGGTGCAGTTCGCGGAGCCGCGCCAGGTAGAAACAGTCGAAAATGCTCTTGTAGTTCTTTGCGCAGATGTCGCGGAAGAAGAAACTGTGATCGTCGATGTAGCAGCGAAAACGCCGAGACGCGTTCTTCGCCCAGACCGCCCGCGTGCGGATTTCCCGGGGCGCGCCGTTGATCGTCGTCCGGGCCTTGATCTCCGTGATCCGGTCTTTCAGCAGCGCGACCGCCTGAAAAGCGCCGTCCTGGACGCTCGCTGGGATCTTTTGCCCAGCGGCCGTGAATAGTTCAAGCTTCGCCCCGTGCGGCACGGAGCCGGCGACCCGGATCTTCAGCATCTTCTTGCCGTCCGGCCCCGTTTCGGTTCCGAGAACCGGCGGGCCGCACTCCTCGTGAATCACGCCGCCGTCGAACGGCTCGGTGAAACGGAACTCGTTGGGCGACCCCGCGGCTTCCGCGGGAGGGCCCTCGGCCGCCGGACTGGTCGCATGACAGACACTGCCGAAAACACCCGCCGTTGCGCCGAGAGCAACTGTTTCCAAAAAAGTCCGCCGTGATGCCCTCTTGAGATTTCGATTTGTCATGATCATCACCTCTTGCTGCCAGTCTGCTTGAATTGTCCAGCCGGTAATCCGGCCTGCGGATAGCGGCGGAAACGGCCATCGGAACGCCGCTTGGACAGGGGCGCCCCGGGGGGGCTGCAAATCGCGGCCTTCGTGACGAACGGAGGTCGAGTCTCAGGTTAGCCTCGCAGGGGACGGGAAGTCAACTCAGGGAACCGCTGCCACTCGACAGGCGGCCCGAACGATGGATAGCGCGAGCGCGGCCGCCCTCGGAGCCGTCGCTTGAGTCCCAAGAGGTTCCCTCTTAAGATGTTTGGACGGCTCCGCCCGCAGTCTGCCGAGCGCCAAGAGCCGATCGCGACGACATATCGTGTTGACCATCAGCAAAACGATCGGACCTATAGCCATGAAAGGACTGCTGATTCTCCCGGCCATGCCGGCCATCTTGGCCATTGCGGCGCAAACCTACGCGGCGGATGCCGCGATGGCTCCTGTCAAAGATGTGCCCGGCCTGCCGCGGGTGCTGCTGATCGGGGATTCGATCTCGATCGGCTACACGCTGCCGGTTCGGGAGCGGCTCAAAGGCAAGGCCAACGTCCATCGCGTGCCCGACAACGCCAGCTCCACCGGCTATGGATTGAGTCGGCTCGACCGGTGGCTTGGCGACGGCAAGTGGGGCGTGATCCATTTCAACTTCGGGCTGCATGATGCGAAGCTGCCGCCGGAGGGGTTGGGGCACGCGCCGCCGGAGGTCTATCAAGAGCAACTCCGGCAGCTCGTGGCGCGGATGCGGGCGACCGGCGCGCGATTGATCTGGGCGACGACGACGCCGGTGCCCAACGGCGGCTATCTTGCGCCCAACCGCCGCTTCGGCGACATCGACGCCTACAACGCCGCCGCCCGGAAGGTGATGGAAGAATGCGGCGTGGCGATCGACGATCTGGGCGCGGCGATCGCCCCGCACGTGGACACGATGCGCAAGCCCAAGGATGTTCATTTCACGGACGAAGGTTCGGCCCTGCTGGCGAAGTGCGTTGCGTCGAGCATCGAGGCGGAACTGGCCAAAGCGGCGAAAGAACGAGAGAAATGACACGCGCAGCGATTCGCCTTGCTTTGTGCCTGGCATGGACGTCTTGCCCGTCCGCGGCGTCGCCGTCTGCCGGGGCTTCGGAAGAACGAGCGGATGTTGCGGATCGCCAAGGCGTTCGACCGTGGGAAGATCGGACCCTGTCCACGGCGGGCGGCGCCGCGCCCTATCCCCCAAGCCCGGTGATCGAGCGCGTGGAATTCGATTTTTCCACGCACCGCCGGCTGGCCCCCGGCAGCGACAATTGGCCGGTCACCTGGTCCGACGACGACCGGCTCTACACGGCGTGGGGCGACGGTGGAGGATTCGGCGGAACGAACAGCCGGGGCCGCGTTCCGCTGGGCGTGGCGCGGATCGACGGCGACGCGGCCGACGATTCCGGCCACAACGTCTGGGGTGGATGGAACACCGATCACCCCGCCCAGTTCGGCGGCAAGAGCTATGGGATTCTCTCGGTGGGCGGAGTGCTGTTCATGTGGGTGGCCTGCCAGCCGAACCCGCACCTTGGCGCATGCCGCCTGGCCCGCTCGGCCGACCACGGGGCAACGTGGAGTCTGGCGGATTGGGCCTTCCGCTTTGAAGACCGGCTGACAATCCCCACGTTCGTGAATTTTGGCCGCGACTACGCGGGCGCCCGCGACGGCTTCGTCTACAGTTTTTACATCGAGCCCGCCTGGGGGCCCGCAAGATCGCCGACCGGTCCATACGGCTTCGACGTTCACAAACCGGGTCGATTGTATCTCTCGCGCGTCCCGAAAGACGCGATTCTCGATCGCGCCTGTTACGAGTTCTATTCCGGCCTTGCAGCGGACGGCAGGCCTGCCTGGTCCGGCGATGTTCACGACAAGAGGCCGGTCTTCGAGGATCCGAATGGCGTCGGTTGGAACCTGAGCGTGAGTTTCAACCCGGGATTGCGCCGCTACCTCCTGTGCACGGAGCACGCGCGGACGCACGCCGGCCGGCTGGGAATCTTCGACGCGGCGGAACCCTGGGGGCCGTGGACGACCGTCGTCTACGCAGACGATTGGGGCGCGGGGGAGATTGAAGTGTCGACGTTCTATTGGAGTTTTCCGACCAAGTGGCTGAGCGCCGACGGGGCCCGGTTCACGCTTGTTTTCACGGGCAAGAACACGAACGATGCTTGGAATACCGTTGGGGGCAGGTTTCTCATCAAACGGGCCCCGGACCCCTGAGGTTCGCAGCCCGGAACAGGAACATGGAGCGAACAGGCGGAGAGGAGTCGTGATGATGCCCAAGACGATGGTTTTCCTATGCGGAATGGCCCTGGCAGCCGTCGTGTCGCGGCCGGTTGCCTCGTTTGCAGCCGAGGCCGAGCCCGAGATGTCGTTCCGTTTCGAATCCGGCGCCGACACGTGGAGGCCGCGGTCGGCCTCGATCGGGGTGTCGCGCGAGGAGGGCGACGGCGCCGTGCCTGGCAGTGCGGCGCACCTCCGCGTCCAAGGGCGGATCGAGGAGGGATGGAACTACGCCGCCTGCGAGCCGCGGCCGATTCGTCCCAATCAGCTCTACCGGTTCACGGCATGGGTCCGCGTGGACAAGCTCGGATCGGCGACGCCCCCGCCCTATCTGAAGTGCGAGTTCACCGGCGAACGGCGCAAGTCGCTCGGCCAGGTGCACACGACCCGTTACGAGCCGTCGCGGCTCGGCCAATGGCAGCAGCTCGAAGTCGAGTTCCAGGCGCCGGAGCAGGCGCGGACATGCTGGCTGGCGCTCGAAAAGGGGACGAGCTCGTCTGCCGAGATCGATGCCCGGCTGGACGAGATCGAGCTCCGCCCGATCGCTCGCCTGAGCGTGATCGACCGCTATCGTTTGGAGCCGCTGCCGGAGAAGCTGGTGGCGGCCCGCGGCGTGCATCCGCGGCTCTACTTGAGCGCCGCGAAGATCGCGGAACTGCGCGGGGCGATCGCAACCACGCACGCGGAACTCTGGCGGGAGCTTCGCGCCTTGGCCGACCGGGCGGTGAAGCGCGGCCCGCCGGCCTACCGCGAAGACGACGGCCACAGCGGCGACGAACAGCTCTGGCAGCGCGAAGTCGGCAACACGATGCCGGTTCTCGCCATGGCCTACGTCCTCAGCGGCCAGCGGCAGTATCTCGAAAGCGCCGAGGCCTGGGCCCTGGCCTCCTGCGGATACAAAACGTGGGGCTTGGGCCGCATCGACGGCATGGACCTGGCCGCCGGCCATCAACTGTTCGGCCTGGGGATCGTCTACGACTGGTGCCATGCCGACCTGGCCGAAGACGCCCGGCGGACGATCCGCGAGACGATCGTCCGCCGCGGCTCGGCGATGTTCGAAGCCGGCGCTACCGGCAAGGCATGGTGGGGCAAATCCTACATGCAGAACCATCTCTGGGTCGATGCCTGCGGGCTGTCCGTCGCCGGGCTGGCCGTTGTGGACGAAGTCGACGACGCGGACCTTTGGATCGGCTTCGGCCTCGATAAGTTCCGCCGCACGAACGACGCCCTGGGCACTGACGGGGCGAGCCACGAGGGAGTGGGCTACTGGGAATACGGGGTTGAATACCTCCTCAAGTTCATGCACCTCGCCCGCGAGCTGCTCGGCGTGGACCTCTACCAGCACCCCTGGTGGCGGCAGACGGCCGCGTACCCGCTCTATCTCAGCCTGCCGCGGCAGGCGTGGACGCGGTCCAATTCGATCGTCGATATCGCCGACTGCCCGAGGTCGCACTGGTACGGCCCCGACTATCTGCTCCGCGGCCTTGCGCGCGAGTATCGCGATGGGCACGCCCAGTGGCTGGCCGACCAGGTCGATCGGGCGGATATCGCCGCGCCCGGCGCATCGTGGCTGAATCTCGTGTGGCACGACCCGGCGGTCAAGCCCGTTCCGCCCGACGATTTGCCGACGCTCCGCCACTTCGACGACCTGGGGATCGTCAGCGCGCGAACCGGCTGGTCGGGCGCCGAATCGCTCGCCGTGCTGAAGTGCGGTCCGTTCCTCGGACACAAAGCGGTCGAGGAGTTTTCCTACGATCCCGGCGGCGGGCACGTGCACCCCGATGCGAATCATTTCGTCCTCTTCGGCGCCGGCGAATGGCTGATCCGCGACGACGGCTATCGCGCCAAGTGGACCGGGCAGCACAACACGCTGCTGGTCGACGGGCGGGGGCAGTTGGGCGAGGGCAAGCAGTGGTTCGACGGCAGCCGGCCGCTGGCGGTGAAATCGCGGCCGCGAATCCTCCGCGCGGCAAGCACGCCCGCGGTCGACCACGTCGTGGGCGAGGCCGCGGCGGCCTATCCGGCGGACCTGGCGGTCGAGTCGTACCGGCGGCACCTGCTGTTTCTCAAGCCCGACGTCGTTATCGTGGCTGACGAGATCCGCACGACCTCGCCGCGCGAGCTGGAGTTGAGGTTTCATCCCGAATCGCAGGACTGCCGGCGCGAGGGAGGGGCGTACGTCTGCGCCGGCAAGGCGGCGACGCTCCGCATCGAGCCGTTGACTGCCGAAGCGGTGCAAGTCGAGGCGGCTCCGCTTGCGGTGGAGGGCCGGCAGGGCGAGAAGGAGCAGACGATGTTCACCGTTCGCCTGATCCGCAAGACCAGCGCGTGGCGCAACGCCGTGGCCCTTTCCTGGAGCGAATCGGAGAATCCGCCCAGGCAAGTCCAACTCGAAAGCAGAGGCAGCGCGGCCGTCTTCACCTGCGGCCGGCGGCAGGTGACCCTCGACTGGGCCACCGCGCAAGCGACGGAGACCGGAGTCCCCTGATCTTTCCCCGCCGCTTGAGGCATTTCCAGCCGCCCGCAATTCTACCACTGCGGGTTCCGTGGGGCTAAAATGAGCGGGCCAGCGATGCCCGCACTGCGGCATCGCCTTACCCGCCGATTCCACAACCGGTTCCAGCATCCCTTCCGTCTGCGCCCCCGGGGTGCGGGCAGGGACGGGGCGCTGGTCTCGACCACCCGAAAACGAGGGATTCGCCATGACACCCTGGTTCGACCCGTGCTTGATGAGGCCGCGGCGTGATGAGCTGTGCGGTGAACCCGTGCCGCGCGGCCGGCGCGTCGAGAAGTTGTTGCGGTGCCGGGCCGCCGGGCTGGTCGCCGCGCTGGCCGTCCTCGCGATGCCGGCGCTCTTGCAGGGCGCGGAACCGTGCCCGGACCGGCTGGTCTGGGTCTTCGGCTGGAACCTTAGCCGCGACAGCGACACGGCAGAGATTTCCAGGGTTTTGGAGACGGCCTCGCAGCACGGGCTCAACGGCGCGGTGATGTCGCTGGGGCTGGATACGCTCTGCAAGAAGAGGCCCGACTATTTCCGCCGCCTCGAACAGGTCCAGGCCGCCTGCCAGCGCAACGAGCTGGAACTGATCCCGGCGATCTTCTCCGTCGGCTACGGAGGCGCCGCCTTGGCGCACAACCGCTACCTGGCCGCTGGGCTGCCGGTGGTGGACGCCCCGTTTCTCGTGGAAGGGGGCAAGGCCCGGCTCGTGCCCGACGAGTCGATCGGGCTGGTCAACGGCGGCTTCGAGGACTTTTCAGGAAACAGGCTGGCCGGGTATCGCTTCCATGACCAGCCCGGCGAAGTCAGCTTCGTCGATTCACAAGTCAAGCGCGAGGGCCGGGCCGCGCTGCGTTTCGAGAACTTCACCGCCAACCAGGCCGGCCACGGCCGGGTGATGCAGGAGGTCCGGCTCCAGCCGCATCGCTGCTACCGGATCACGCTCTGGGTCAAGACCGAGGG
>JAAYCB010000534.1 GCA_012744395.1 Pirellulaceae bacterium | reverse complement strand
GCTGATAGCTGACGGCTGATAGCTGACGGCTATTGTCCGTTCTCGAACAAGAACAGCCCCTCCTTGCCCGGGGCGATGATCTCCGGGCGGTTGTCGCCGTCGAGGTCCTCGACCCAGAAATAGATGCCCACGCCGCTGTGCTCGCGGGCTTTGCCGTAGTCGATCGTGTGGGAGGAGAAGACGCCGCGCTGGTCGAAGTCGAAGTAGCGGACGAAGACGGGGTCCTCCGCGCCCGGGTCGCTGCCATTGTGGGCATAGTAGCGTTTGCCGGTCACCAGTTCCAGCCGGGCGTCGCCGTCGACGTCGGCCAACAGCATGTCGTGGTACTGCGACGCCTGGTCGTCGATCGTGTGCCGGGTCCAGGTGCGCTTGCCGTCCTGGTCGACCTTCTGTTCGACCCAGAAGAGGCCGTAGCCGTGTCCGTTTCCGTAGACGAGGTCCGCCCGGCCGTCCTCGTTGACGTCGCAGACGAGGATCGGCACGCTGGCGTGTTGGAGCGTGAATTCCGCGTGCAGTTTCCAGTCGCCTGCGAGCGGATTCGGCGGTGCTTCGAGCCAGCCGGTGGGGAGGACGAAATCGCCGCGGCCGTCGCCGTTGACATCGCCGAAGCCCAGGCCGTGGCCGCAGCCGCCGATGCGGACCGCGTGCTTGTCGAATTTGCCCGTTCCCCTGCCCGCCGCATCGCGGACGAGGCGGTAGAAGACCACGTTGCCGGCCGCATTGGGCACGATCTCCACGTGGCCGTCGCCGTCGATGTCCCAGAAGCGGCTCGTCTCGATCGAACCGGGCTCGTCGATCACGTGCGCCGTCCACGCGCCCGCCGATCGCGCGGCGGCCGGGTTCTCGTACCAGCAGAGCGTCTTGCTGAACCATCCGCCGCTGACGATGTCGGGCCGGCCGTCGCCGTTGACGTCCATCGGGTAGTCGTGGAACGAATCGTGATATCCGCTGACGGCTTGGATCGTGCGGAACTTCACCGCGGTGGAAAAATCGGGGCCGGCATACCAGTACTCGCCCGAGACGATGTCCTTTTGCCCGTCGCCGTCGACGTCGCAGACCGAGGCGGCTTCAAAGGCGCGCTGGCTGATCCGCTTGCGGACGAAGCGGGCCTTGGCCGGCTCTTCCAGGCGCTGCACCTCGGCGAGCGTCAGCGGGACGCCGCGCTCGCGGCGAATCTCGTCGGCCATCGCCAGCCACGTGGGGCCCGCGGCCGCGAGCGTGTGCGAGGCGAGCCAGGCGGCATCGCTCGCGCTGGCCGTCACGGGATCGAGCGGAGCGAGGCCTGCCGGGGGCTCGGTCGCCGCGTCGAGCTGGCAGGTGATTGCCGAGATTCGCGGCCGGGGCAGCTCCCGCGCCGCGCGGCATAGTTCGATCCTCTCGATCGGCGCGTTCTTCGGCGCGATCGCCAACAGATACCGCGTTCCGTCGCCAACCGGCAGCACCCAGGACCGTTTGCCGGCGGTTGCCGTCTTATAAGGGCTCTCCAGCGTGAATCCGTAGACGAGCGGATAGGTCTGTTTCGACTGGTCGGCGTAGACGATGTCGATCCGGCCATAGGTCTGAAGCACACGCGCGGCCGGCACGGTCGCGCCGAGGAGGAACACCCGTTCGACGGGGCAGCCGATGCGGGCCAGCGCGGCGCCCTGTTCGGGAATCCAGGTGAAGGCGTTGTCATCGACTTGAAATGGCACGGGACCGTCGTTGACAACCCGGAAAGGGCGGCGTCTCTCGCCCGGACCCGGCGCGGCGATCTGCCAATCCTGGGGAATCCCCTGGCGAAAGTCGACCGTGAGTTCCGCTCCGGCCTGGATCCTTTCGACGCCCAGCCATGCGAAGGCGTTTTCGGACAGGCCGTCGACCAGCTCGATGCGCACGGTGCGGCCCTTCAGGTCGGCCACGTTCCACTCGCGCGGCACCAAGGCGTCGTTGCCCGGGGCCGGCGTCTTCTTCAGTTCTAGGCCGGTCTTGTTGTCGACCAGGGCGATGTAGTTCTGCCCCCGCCCGCCGCCCACGCCGTCGTGGCCCCGGATCGTGAATTGCACCGTGTCGGCCGCCAGGACAACGGGAGGCGAGCTGACTTTGCCGGTCTGGGCCTCGCCTCCGGCGAGAGAGGAGAGGTAGGGCTCGGTCGGACGATTCGCCCCGTCGCGCTCGAGAATTCCCCAAGCCTGGGGGGACGTCGCCGGACACTGCACGGCATAGAAGCAAGGTCGATCGGCGGCCGCCACCGGCCCGCACCGCAAGACCAGCGCCGGCAGCGCGGCGATGGCAACCCAACTCAGGCCAGATCGCGTCTGAGAGATCATTGCTGGCGAACCTCCGTTTTGGGGCCCTGGAAATCGGCAAGGTTCCAAGGCCCGATTTCGAATTGCCAAGACTGGGTGAGACGGAGCCTTTGACGTATTCTCGCCGACAACACGAATGGCCGCCAGTGTTCGCGGGGCTCAAGACGTGGCCCCGGTGCGGCGGCCGTCCCGCGGTGGTTGAAAATCCGGTGCCGTAGTAGCCTTTTGCCTGGCGTTTTGGCATACTAAAGGGCGCTGGGGGAAGGAAGGATCGCCGCCCGCCGCGGGGCGAACCGGTTCTGCCCATCGCTTGTCGCCGTCCCTACCGCGGGGTCTGAAATATCAGGAGAGAATACCGTGAGACTCTCGAAGCCATTCGCGCAGTCCGCCCGCTGGCGATGTGTGTTGCTCGGGGTGCTGGTCGCGTTCTGTGCCGCCGCGATCGTCGGCTGCGGCGGTTCCGATCCGCCGCCGGCCGCGCCCGCCGGTTCGCCGGATGCCGCGGGGCAAGCAGGCGGCCCGGGCGCGGCGGAGCCCGCATCGCCGCCGGCCGACGCGGCGCCATCCGAACCGGCGGAAGCGACGGAGCCGGTGGAGGCGGAGCCGGCGGAGGCGGAGCCGGCCAAACCGGCGGCGGAGCCGGCGGAGAGCGCGGCGGCGGATGCGGCGTCTGCGGCAGCGGCGGACGCGCCGGTTGAAGAGAAGGGTCGGCAGTTGCCGGAGGATATTGCCAGTTGGCAGGAGGTCGATTACCTGGCCGCCAAGCAGGCCCGCGATCCGAGGCTGCTCGATGCGGTAGCCTATTTCGGCGAGCAGTACTCGGGCGACGCCACGGCGGCGCGTCTGCTGGCCACACTGTTGACCACTCCGGAGGAGCCCGAACCGGAGCCGAAACCCGAGCCCAAGGTGGAGAAGAAGCCGGAGAAGCGGTCGCCCTCGGACTTCGGGGAATTCGGCCCGATGGAGTCCTTTCCGGAGGGGGGCGCAGCGGCGATGCCGATGGACG
>JAAYCB010000533.1 GCA_012744395.1 Pirellulaceae bacterium | reverse complement strand
CCGGTCTGCCTCTCCTCGTCGCACATCGCCTTCGGCTCGATCCGCATGGAGCCGGTGTTCATGATCCTCGGGCAGTCGGCCGCAGTGGCGGCCGGCATCGCGCTCGACGCCGTGCTCGCCGTCCAGGATGTGCCCTACCCGGCGCTCCGCGAGCGGCTCTTGGAGAGAGGGCAGGTGCTCGAGTGGACCGGGCCGCGGCCGGCGCGGGCCAGGTCGTTCGCTCCGTTCTCGCTTGAAGGCATCGTGGTCGACAATCCGCGGGCGAAGCTCACCGGCCAGTGGCAGTCAAGCTCGGCCAAGGGCCCCTTCGTGGGCAGCGGCTACCTCCACGACGGCAACCAGGGACAGGGCGAAAAGTCGGCCCTGTTCCGCGCTGAACTGCCCCGCGACGGCAAGTACGCCGTGCGCCTGGCCTATGCGCCGGGCGAGAATCGAGCGGCCAACACGCGGGTGATCGTCCGCCATGCCGGCGGCGCGGCCGAACTGCGGGTCGATCAGCGGAAGACGCCGCCGATCGACGGGCTGCTGATCGAACTCGGCGTGTTTTCGTTCAAAAAGTCGCTCCCGGCGGAGGTCGAAGTGAGAAACAACGGCGCCAACGGCCACGTGATCGCCGACGCCATCCAGTGGCGGCCGGTCGAGAAGTAACCTGGCGCGATGGGCAAATCGAAAGACAAGCATCCGGTGACCAACGCGATTCGCGCGCTCAAGCAGGCGGGCGTCGCGTTCGCGCTGCTCCCCTACAAGTATGAAGAACGGGGCGGCACCCGGCATTCGGCCGCAGAGCTTGGCGTCGACGAGCACCGGATGATCAAGACGCTGATCATGGAGAACGAGTCGGGCGAGCCGATGATCGTGCTGATGCACGGCGACCGCGAGGTGTCGACCAAGCAACTCGCCCGGCACTTGGGCACCAAGTCGGTCCGGCCCTGCGAGCCGGCGGTGGCCAACAAGCACTCGGGCTATTTCGTGGGCGGCACCAGCCCCTTGGGCACGCGGAGGAAGATGCCCGTCCTGGCCGAGGCCAGCATTTTCGAGCTGGACGAGGTCTATCTCAACGCCGGCCACCGGGGGCTGATGCTGCGGCTCGATCCGCAGGACCTGCACAAGGCGCTCGAGATCGCCCTGGTCCACGTGGCGACTATCCCGTGATTCCCAGCCGCGCCGCCCGGGCCTTCTGGTAGGCGCCGTCGTCCAGCGCGCTGCCGCAAATGCTCCATTCCGGCGCACGGGCCTGGCCATCTCCGTAGCCGCAGATCTCAAGGGTCGACGCGATCCGTGCAAAGAGCAGTTCGTACAGCTTTCGGGCCGGCAGCGTGTCGCCGTATTTCAGCCCCAGCTTCTGCAACACGTCGAGGTCCTTCTTTTGGTCGCGGAGCGCCATGCTCCGGCCGCCCAGGCAGAGCCGGTTTGCCGGGTCGTAGCTCGCGCAGGGTGGGCAGATCATGCAGACGCCGGCGATCAGCGTGACGGGAATGTCGGGGTTCTTCTGGATTGCGTCGATCGCCTCGAACAGGTTGTCCGCCGCGATCGGCGCGAGTTTCTCCTTGCCGCCGTGGAAGCAGCTCATGCAGAGCAGGTGGTGCGGCCGGATTCGCAGCACGGGCGCCGCGTAGATCGCCGCCGCAGATGTTTTCTTGTCCTGGGCCATCTGTTGCGGATCGCGCGGCGGGATGAGGGCCTTGATCCCCAACGCGTGGCCCTTCTCGTAGTCCCCGCTGGCCGCCCGGGCGCAGCCCCGCCACGTGTCGGACGTGCTGGTTTCGTATCCGCAGATGCCGCGAGCCCCGGGGACGTTTTCCAGGAGCCGCGCGAACATGTCGATTGCCGGCCGCGTATCGCCCGGCACGAGGCCCAGCTTCTGGAGAATGTCCAGATCGCGCTTCGCGTTGAACAGCTCTCCCTCGTCGGTATCCTTCGCGTGCCCCGGATTCTGGTACCGGTAGACGGTATCGACGTTGCAGCGGAGCGTGAGCGGCAGCTTGGGGTCTTGCCGAACGGCGTTGAGGATCGCGGTCAATCGCGGATCGCCCAGGTCGTCTTTGCATCCCCCGCCCACGCGGCAGACGATGCACATGAGCTGGTAAGGACGAAGCGGCAGCGTGGCGAATCCGGCCGCCGTGAGGGTCGCGGACCCGCTTGCCGCCTGCGCGCGTCCTGTTTCGAGTACGGGCAGCGCCAGGGCCGCGGCCCCGGCCGCGGCGAAGTCGCGCCGCGTAATACGCTGGCTCATGTTGGCCTCCGATCGTTTGGCTGATGGTCCCTGATTGCGGTCGGGATTGGCCCGCGGCAGGTGAAATCAAACCTCGCCAGCCGATCCGGGCAGCACCGGATAGCGGATGGCCCCGCTTGAGTATCGCCTCCCGGCTGGGCGAGATCAACGTGGCCTGCTCACCTCGTCTCAGGGCACAACCCGTGAGTGTCCGGGGAGCGTTTTGTACTCGCGGCGACTGTGTTTCTCAGGGGCGCGGCGGCGTGATTTCGCCGGCCATCTCCTCCAGGGCGTCGAGCATCTTCACCGAGGCCTCTGGTTCGAGGAAATTGGTGCCGGGCCAGGTCTCGTAGCCGCCGAGTTCGAAGTGCCGCGGCGTGGGCAGGTAGCCGATGTAGCCGTGGGCCAAAGAGACCATGAAGGAGTTCTTCAGTGGGCTCCGCCGCTTGAATTCCAGGCCGATCTCGGCGAACGTTTCACAAGGGCTGGTGCCGATGGCGATCTCTCCGATCCGCAGCACCTGGAGCGGCACCAGCGCCGGCTCCTTGGTTTGCGCGAGGAGTTGGACGCGGCCGGCGTAACTCAGCGGCCGGACGAATTCCGGCTTGGTCGCCCATTTCGCGCCGACCGGAATGTTTCCCCCCGGAACCCGCGGCGCCCGGGCCTCGACGTCCGCCGCCCATGCCAGCAGTTCCGGTTCGATCGCGCGCCAGGCGATCTTCGGCTCGCGAAAGCGGGCTGCCAATGGCGCTTGGTCCCGCCAGGACAGGTCGGCCAGCGCCGCGCTGACCTTCCCGGCCAGATCCTCGGCCACCTCGCGGATCCGCTGGTACGCCGGTTGGCCCGGCCGCGGCTTGCGGCGGTCGACATTGTTGATGTCGCCGCTGGTCCCATTGGCCAGCATCGCCACGAAAGGCGGATCGCCGTCTCCGCCGGGCTGTCGCTTCTTCAAGGCCTCGCAGAACATCCCGTAGTAGTCGGCCGAAATGTGCGCCGGTCCGGTTCCACCCACATAGTGCAGCGAGTAGGCGGCGTAGACGGCGATCAGCCGGCCACCCGGCTCGCGCAGGGCAATGATCGAGACCGCCGGATCGACCGGCCCGGCCGGCTCGACCAGGTTCGGGCTGCCGACGGGCGGGTTCATCTGCGCTCGATCGATCTTTCCGAACGGGTTTGGTTGCAGCGTGCCCTCGCGCATCAGCCAGCGGCGATTGTGGACATGTTCGGGCACGTCGATCGTGGCGAAGGCGACCTCCGCCGGCCGTAGCAGGTTCAGCGCGCGGCGCACCCCGTCGGCGATGCGCCGAGCCACAAAACGTTGATAGTCGTCGAGCACCTGTTCGGAAACGTAGCGGTTCTTGCCCAGGGCCGTTCCCGCGGAGTGGGTGTGGGTGGCGGAGATCAGCACGTTCTCCGGCGGGATTCCCGTCGCCTCCTGGATCAGCCGCCGCGCCTCGACGCTCACGCTGCGGTGCAGCCCGAGCACATCGCAGACGACCAGCGCGAGCTTGACCTTGCCGTCGTCCAGCACGAGGCAGCGCGCGTGCAGCTCGTCGTGCACGTGCCGGGCCGGATAGGGCGCGAAGCCGCCGACCACCAGGACGCCGAGTTCGGGCGTGATGTTGCTGGTCGCCGCGCCGGCTTGCAGCGCTGGCGGCGGCGCCGCCGCCAGCACCAGGCCGAGAACGAGAGGGATGCAGCTCATCAGTCTTTCTCCTGTTCAGTGAACCGAGATTCCTTCGGGCGTGGGCGATTGGCCAGGTCGATCGATGCCGCGTTACGGGACCAGTCGCTTGGCTGAGGCCGAATGTAACGGATCACGGCGGCCGCCGCCACGGAGTGGGCGTCTTTTTGCCAGAGACGCCGAACTGGCTTGGATGGTTGCGGCACGCGCTGCCGGGGCCTAAAATCGGCGCGACAATCGCTCACTCCTGGAGGATGCCCCGATGCTGGGATCGATCATGAACGTCGTCAAAACGCCTGCCGCCGCGGCACTGCTGGTTGCCTGTCTGTCGCTGGCGTGCGGGGTCGATGCGGCCAGCCCCCCTCCCCCGGTCCAACCCACGATGCGGTTCGATCCGGCCGCCGACTTCGCAGCCTGGCAAGAGCAACTCCGCGCCCGGCTGATCGAAATCCTCGCTTTGCCCCCCGGGCCGCATGGGCCGCTTGAGGCCACGATCGTCCGCGAAGACGAGACGGAGCAGTACACGCTCGACCGCGTGGATTTCACCTCGGAACCGGGGGAGCGTGTGCCCGGCTACCTGTTGCGGCCGAAGGCGGCCAGGCCGCCGCTGCCGGTGATGATCTGCCTGCAAGGGCATTCGCCGGGGATGCACATCTCGATCGGCCGGGCGCAGACGCCGAGCGAACAGGAATCGATCAAGGGCGGGCGCGACATCGCCTTGCAGGCGGTCGCGCATGGCTGGGCCGCCCTGGCCATCGAGCAGCGAGCGTTCGGGCTTCGGGCCAGGCCGGCAGTCAGGTGCCAGGATGCCTCGCTCCACGGCCTGTTGATCGGCCGCCCGATCACCGGAGGCCGCGTGCTCGACGTGATGCGGGCGATCGACTTCATCGCCACCCAGCCCGACCTCGATGCGACAAAGATCGGCTGCATGGGCAACTCGATGGGCGGAACGGTGAGCCTCTACGCCGCCTGCGTCGATCCGCGAATCCGCCTGGCGGTCGTCTCCTGCTCCTTCTGCGTCTTCGCCGATTCCTGGCTTGCGCGGCCGCATTGCGCGTGCGGCTACTTGCCGGGGATCTACGCCGTGGCCGACATGCCCGACCTGGCCGGCCTGATCGCCCCGCGGCATCTGATGATCGTGGCGGGGCGCAAAGACCCCCTGGCGGCGTTCGAGGGCGTCGAGAAGGGGGCGGCTTGGACGCGGCAGATCTTCGCCAAGGCCGGCGCGCCGGAACACGTCGAATTGCTTGCCGAGGACGGCGGGCACCGCTTCTATCCGGAACTCGCCTGGCCAGCGATTGCGGCCGTCGCCTCGTCATGGGATGCGAAGGCGGAAGGTTCTTTCCAGAAAACCTCGCCTTGAACCGAAAGCCGCGCGCCGGCTACGGGCCGAGGTTCTCGTAGAGCTTCACATTGCCGGTCGATGCCCCGATGCAGGCGATATCCGGCCGGCCGTCTCCGGTCAAGTCCTCAACGACGCAGTCGGCGCCGGCCATGCCTCCGTCGTCCAAGACCGTCTTCCGCCAACGGTCTTCCGCCGATCCGGCTGCCTGGTAGATCGACAGCCGGTGGCCGGCTCCACGAAACCCGGCCAGAATCTCGTCGCGGCCGTCGCCGTCCAGATCGCCGACGGCCAGCGCGTGGCCGTTTTCCATCTGGTCTTCGATCACGGTGCGGGTCCACTGCCCGCTCCGCGGCAGATAGACGGCGACCTGGTTGCCGTGCCATGGCTCGATGGCGGCCAGGAAACGATCCTGGCCCAAGCGGCCGAGCCGCACCTCGCTGCTTCCGCATTGCGGCCACGGCCGCGGATCGCCCGAGCTGAGGCGGGTCGCCCGCCAGAGGGCACCGTCGAACTGGAGGCGGTGCAAGCCCAGAAAACAGGCCGTGATCAGCTCCTGCCGCGGACCGTCGTCCCAGCTCACCGGATGAATCGCGTGGAGGACGCCGCCCGGCTGGCGCGAAATCGTCTCGCGCTTCCACTCGCCGGGCCGGTAGAGGTAGATCGGCACGCGATCGCCTTCTTGCGGCGGAAAACGCTCGCCAACCAACGGACCGACCAGCAGGACCTTCTTGCCGTTGCCCTCGGGGTCGATCCATCGCACGCGGTGCGCTGTCGGCACGCGGTCGATCTCGCGGATGGTCCACGCCGCGCGGACATCCGGCCCGCTCTTGAGCAGCGCGAGATTGCCCACGCTCTTCTCCGGACGAGAATCGAACCGGTAGGCCAACACGATCTCTGGAATCCCGTCGCCGTCGATGTCCCAGCAGTCAACGTTCAGGGGACGCGGCACGTCGACGGCCAGCACGTGCCGCTTCCAGGTCGGATTCTCAAACCAGGCCAATTCGGTCCCCGCCTCATCGACGGCGATCAGGTCTTTCTTCCCGTCGTTGTTCAGGTCCGCGCTGACGAGTTGATACCCCTGCTTGAGGGCCGCGGTCACGACGTGCTCGCGGAACCGCGGCCGATCGGCGGCCCGCGAGACACCGAACACCAACAGCCAGAGCATCGGAACCCCGATGACCGCCCGTCGCCACGAAACTCGGGATTCTGAAAGACGGCCGGCCGGGCAAGGAATCGAGGCGATCATGACGAATTCTCCCTGGGAAATTCTGGACAGTGTCGTGGAACCAGCGGGCGGCGGACAACATCGGCTTTGCGGGGTCTTTTGCTGTTTCGCTGGCGCTGCGGCCCCCGCCGGTGCGGACACCTACGGCCGCGGCCGGACCGGATCCGGCTGGTAAGGCACGAACTGGAAGGCGTAGAGGTCGGCGTCGCTGAGCACGAACCGCAGCCGGACCGTCTTGCCGGACAAGGGCCGAACGTCGCCCCCCTGCTTCCAACGCACAACGAGTTCCAGGTCGTCGCCGAATATCCGCGGGCAGTCGGCCAGCGCGTAGCCGGGGAGGGGTTGGCCCGCCGCGTCCTGAATCTCCACTTGGATGCTTCCGGCTCCCGAGGTCGAGGCGTTGATTGCCAGGTTGCCGCCGTCGAACACGAGCGGCCTGGTCAACAACTCGCCGCCCCGGGCCGAGGCGCGGAGCGAAACGAAGCCGTCGATCCGCAGCGCCAACCGCCGGAAGCTGACGGCGGTGCCCTGCCAGTAGTCTTCCGAGGCGTAGAGCGACAGCTCGTTGGGCGCGTCGCCGAGCGCCGAGGCTGTCTCGACGATGCCCCAGAAGATGAGGTTGTCGCCATAGACCCAGGAGCCCTGCCGCCGAGGCCCCGGGCGCAGGAAGGCCTCGTTCCAGCGGTGGAACAGCACGCCGTCGCGGCTGGTCATCAGCAGGCCGTCGGTGATTGCGGTGCCGTAACGCGGGCTCGCCTTGGCCCGGGCCAAGCGCTCTTCCAGCCCCGGCAGCGCCATCATCGCTTCCGACCAGCCGCGATCGGTGTAGCGCATCGGAAAGCCGATGTAGATGTGCGGGGCCCGGTGGTAAGGCAGAATCTGGTTCGTGTAGAGGTGTTCGGCGGGCGAATCGACGTACCTGAGGTCGGCCTGGCCCGCGAACGCCTGGAAATCCTTCGAGGTGGCCGTGCGGATCGCGCGGACGCCGGCCGGCTTCCACGCCGTGCCGTCGGCCACGCCCTCGCTGAAGATTCGCCAATACGCGCGATACTCGCTGCGGACCGGATCCCAGAACGCCAGGTTCTCCGAGTCGAACGCCCCTTGCGTGATCGCCGGCTTGTCGCTGGCGAGGCTGAAGCGGACCCCGTCGGCCGACTTGAGCAGGTACAGCCCGTGGGGCTTGCCGACGATCACGCATTTGTAGCGGGCGTCGGCCGGGCAGTCGGGGTTGGCGTCCTTGAACACGGCCGTGTGGGCCGGATCGCCGTTGATCGCGGCCACGCTCTCGGGCGTGAGGATGATGTTGTTCGTCTTGGAACCGGCGAATTTGAACAGGCCCAGTTCCGGCCGCCGCCAGTGGATCCCGTCGCTGCTTTCAGCATAGCAGAGGACCCACGGATGCGAGGCCATCGCCTCGGCCGGCTTGCCGCCGTGCCGGTAGTGGCCGCCGTGGTAGTACATGCGGTACAGCTCGCCGTCCTGGAACACGCTCGGGTAGCCGCTCGCGTTCCCCTCCCAAGCCTTGTCGGTCCGCAGCACGATCTCGCGCCGCTCGGGCTGATGGAGATGCAGCCGGGCCTCGCCGGAGAGCTTGTCCACGAGATATTCGTCGACCAGCAACTCGCGGCGCTGGCCGATGGCGATCGGCGAATCGGCGGCCGGGGAATCGGCGATCGGCGAATCGGCGGCCGAGGAATCGGCGGCCGAGGAATCGGCGGCCGGGGGATCCGCGGCTGCTGTGGCAGTCAACAGCAACGCAGCCAGCAAGGTCGTCATTGCAGGTCTCCTGACTCTTCCAGAAATCGGGAAATTCCCCGTTGCAGCTTCGCCTGCCGGGTTGCCGTCCTCGCGGACGGGGTCTCGCGGTAAATGTCCGTGATATCCCGGGCCGAATCGCGAATTCGCAGGCAGAGCTGCCGGGCGGTCAACCGGTCGTCTTGTTGCAGGCCAAGCCGTGCGCACCAGCGACGATCAATGAGCAGATTGTACTCTCGTTTGGACCGGGGCGCTTGCGGCCGGAACGAGGTGTCGATCGTGTCCTGGCAGAGCCCGCCGGCATTCTCGCGGCACGGCGCGCAGATGTCGTCGGCGGCGAGTTCGATGCGGAGCTCGATGTCGGGGTTTTCCAGGATTTCTCGCGCCACCCGGTGCACCGCGTGCCCGTAGGGGTGCGGCTGAAACTCGCTGCATCCGCTTCCGAGCGCTGTCACGATGTCGACGAAGTGATGCGGCTTGATGGCGATCATGTCTGCGCTTCTGGCCAAATCCGCCGTGCCAGGCTTCTCATGCCTCCGCCAGCATAGAGAGGCGCGGCAGCCGCCGCAAGCGCCGCGCGGGCTTGGCCCTTCCTGGTTTCCCAGCTCCAGCTTGGGAAGCCTGCCGGCATCCCAGCTCCAGCCTCCTGGTTTCCCAGCTCCAGCTTGGGAACCTCTGGCCCTTCCTCGCGCGGCCGGCGGCCTCGGGCGGGGCAAACCGGATTCCGACAAATCCGCCGCCCGTTCTTGAGTCTCCGCGCCGCCCGCGGTAAGCTCTTGATGTCTTGTTGCATCCTGGCCGTCTGCGATTGAACAAGGAACTGCCCATGAAGACGTCTTTTACCAGCGCTGCCGTCGGCGCGATTTGTGGCTTGCTGTCTGCCTGGCTGTTGCTGCCGGGTCTGGTGTGTGGTGCTCCCTTGGAGGTCGGGGCCGCGTCGGTCGACATCACGCCGAACAAGACGGTGGCCCTCTGGGGGCAGTTCGGGCTGCGGCTTTCCACCAAACCGGATACGCCCCTCTCAGCCAATGCCGTCGCGTTGAAGTCGGGCGAGGCCACGACGACATTCGTCTCTCTCGACCTCCTGCAATTGCCCGAGGTGTTCGTCAAAGCGGTCCGCGACGCGGTCGCGGAGAAGGACGCTTCGATCGACGTGGAGACGATCGTCTTGACGGCCACGCACACGCATACCGCGCCCGTCCTGCGGCCGGGAACGCCCGGCATTCCGGTCAATCCGGAGACGATGAGCGTCGAGGAGACGATCGCCTTTCTGGCCGACAAGATCAGCGACGGGATTGTCGCCGCATGGAAGGACGTTGCTCCGGGAAAGATGTCCTACGGGCTGGACCGGAACAGCATCGGCTTCGGCCGCCGCGCTGTCTACGCGAACGGTTCGGCGCAGATGTATGGCAATACGAACCGGCCGGACTTCGTCCACCTGGAAGGGATGGATGACGATGACGTCGGCTCGATCTTCTTTTACGATCGGAACGACAACCTGAAGGCGATTGCGGTCAATGTCACCTGCCCGTCTCAAGTGGTCGAGGGGCAATCCGCGATCAATGCCGACTTCTGGCTGCCGGTTCGCGAAAATTTGAAGGCCCGCTACGGCGACGGGGTCGTCGTCTTGGGGTGGGGCGGGGCGGCCGGCGACATGTCGCCCCGCCCGCTGCTGCACAAGGCCGCCAACGCGCGGATGCGCGGCCTGCGCGGGATCAACGAAATGCAGGAATTGGCCCGGCGGATCGATCTCTCCGTCAGCCAGACGTTCGAGGCGGCCGAGAAGGAGAAGTTCGCCGACCCGGTTCTGAAGCATGTCGCCGTCACGCTGCAACTGCCGTTGAACAAGATTACCGAGGCCCAATACCGCGAAGCTCTCAACGCATACAAGAACGTGCTGGCGGAGGTCGAAAAGGACCCGGCCTCCGCGGGCCGCGTCGCCTTCATGGCCCGCGATTGGCATCACGGGGTCGTCAAGCGCTACGAGCAATTGCAGAAGGACCCCGGCGCGACGTATCCGGTCGAGATTCACGTCGTGCGGCTCGGCGACCTGGTCGTCTGCTCGAATCCCTTTGAACTGTATTGCGAATACGGGATCCGCATCAAGGCCCGGTCCAAGGCTACGCAGACGTTCATCCTCCAGATGTCCGGCTTCGGCAGCTATCTGCCGACGGCTCGCGCCCAGGCCGGCGGCTCCTATTCGGCAATTCCGCAAAGCAATCTCATCGGTCCGGAAGGCGGCCAGATGCTGGTCGACAAGACCGTGGAGATCATTGATCAGCTATGGAAATAGGCCGCTTGCCGGGCGGTTGGGTAATTGAGCGTCCATCACCCGATACCGCCGGCTGGGACTGTCAACGGCGTTGCGCCCCAGCGCGGACTGCTTCTGCAAACGGCCTGCTGTTTGTCAACTTCGCAGAGAAAGAGGTTTTGCCATGAACGCCTTGCGACGTGTTTTTCCGCTCGTGTTGCTGGTCGCCGCGGTTCTGACCGGCGACAGTGCCGCCGCGGCCACGCTCTACGTCGGCGCCAGCGCGTGCGACATCACGCCCGATCAACCCGTGTTCCTCTCCGGCCAGTTCTACACCCGAGTCTCCCGCGGCGTGTCCTGCCCCGTGATGGCCAACATTCTGGCGTTGGAATCCCGCGACGGGGACAAGGTTCTCGATCAGGCGATCGTGATCAGCATGGACACGGTCGTGATCCGGGAGCCTTTCTCGGCGGCCTTCCGGCAGGCGATGGCCAAGGCGCTTCCCGAGGTCGATTTCAGCAAACTGATCCTCGCGGCCACGCACACGCATTCCGCCCCCTGCCAGACGGACGGCCAGTATGAGTCGGACGATCCGAACGTCATGCAGCCGTCGAAATACAACGCGTTTGCGGCGGAGAAGATGGCGGCTGCCGCGGCCGCGGCATGGAAGAACCGGCAACCGGGGAAGTTTTCGTTTGGGCTCGGACACGCGGTGGTTGCGTATAATCGCCGCGCGGTCTACGCAAACGGCAAGGCCGTGATGTACGGCAACACGAACGATCCCAACTTCCGCGCGATCGAAGGGATGGAAGACCACGATGTCAACAGCATGTTCTTCTGGGACATGAACGACAAGCTGCTGGCGATGCTTGTCAACGTTTCCTGCCCGTCGCAGGAGGTGGAGAGCAGCAGCACGATCGACGCGGACTACTGGGGCGAGGTCCGCAAGGGGCTGCACAAGGTGCATGGCGATGACGTCGTCGTCGTCGGGCTGTGCGGCGCGGGCGGCGACATGTCGCCGCACTTGCGTTACCGGCAGGCGGCCGACGAGCGGATGCGGGCGTTGCGGAAGCTGAGCCGGAACGAGGAGATCGCCCGCCGCGTGATCCGCGGCGTCGAGGAAGCCTACGCGGTTGTGAAAGACGCCCAGGCGGCGGATGTTGTCTTGAAACACCAGTCGAAGGTTTTGCAGCTGCCCGAGCGGATCGTTACCGAGACGGAGTACAAGTCGTGCAAGGCGGAGGCCGAGAGGCTCCTGAAACGCGCGGAACAGACCGGCGACAAGACCGCGCGGGGCATGGGCAACTGGAATGCACGGATTGCCGCCCGGTATGAAAAGCTCACCGAGGAGCCGCGCCCGATGTTCTCGACACCGGTCAATGTGCTGAGGATCGGGGATGCGGCGATCTGCACCAACGCGTTTGAGCTCTACACGGACTTCGGGATTCAGATGAAAGCGCGGAGCAAGGCGAATCTGACGTTCGTCGTGCAGTTGGCCAACGGCGGCGGGACCTACCTCCCCTCGGAGCGGGCCGTCCAGGGGGGCGGCTACGGCGCGGTCATCCAGAGCAACACGGTTGGCCCCGAGGGGGGCCAGGTTCTGGTCGAGGAGACGCTCCAGATGATCAACGCAATGTGGTGAGCGGCGGCCGCGGGGCTTGCCCCGCGATGCGATTATGGTATCCTGATACTGTCAGCTCGGGCTGGCACGACGTTGGCATAGCGCGGGGCGCGCCGGTGCCCTTCATGGAGGGCATCGAGTCCCCTCTGGAGAGGTGGCAGAGTGGTCTAATGCGCGGGTTTGCTAAACCCGTGAGCCTGTAAAGGGCTCCGCAGGTTCGAATCCTGTCCTCTCCGCT
>JAAYCB010000532.1 GCA_012744395.1 Pirellulaceae bacterium | reverse complement strand
TCGACGTGGCGATGCTGCTGGGCAGTTTCGGGCTGTTTTTCACGCTCTTTCTGCTCTTCTGCCGCTACTTGCCGATGGTGGCGATGGCCGAAGTCAAGGCGGCGGTTTCCCATCACCCGGGGAGCGAGCTTCGGCATTGACCGGGCCGTTCGGCTTGCCGCCGACCGATGGCGGCAAGCCGCGCGGTCACCGCATCGATGGCTGTGTGATGAAACGAAAGACATCTGGTCCAGTTCATGGCGGATAACGTTCCTCAACTCGATTCCTCGGCCGGCGAGGTCAAGGTGGCGGCGGCCATCGGGCGGTTCGCGTCGGCCGCCGCGCTCAAAGCGGCCGCCGAGGCGGTCCGCGACGAGGGCTACCGCCACTGGGACGCCCACAGCCCCTATCCGATCCACGGCATCGAGCGGTCGATGGGCATCCGGCCGACCGTGCTGCCGTGGCTCGTGTTCGGCGCGGGGCTGGCCGGCGCGGCCGCGGCGATTCTCCTCCAGTGGTGGACCAACGCGGTCGACTACCCCTACCTGATCAGCGGCAAGCCGCTGTTCAGCCTGCCCGCCAATATTCCGGTGGCGTTCGAACTGGTGATCCTGTTCAGCGCGCTGGCGGCGTTTGCCGGCGCCCTGTTGCTCAGCCGCCTGCCCCAGTTCCACCACCCCGTGTTCGCGAGCGAGGAATTTCGCCGGGCGACCTGCGACGGTTTCTTCATCTCGATCGAAGCTGCGGACCCGGAGTTCGACGAGGAGAAGACCGCCGGGCTGCTCAAAGCGCTGGGCGCCGACTCGGTCGAGGTGTGCCGGCTGCCGGCCGCGGCCCCGCGACTGCCAAGAGCCTTCTACACGGCCGCGGCCCTGGCGATCTGCCTGGCCTTGCTGCCGCCGCTTTGCGTGGCCTGGTACCGGGCGGCGCCGAAGCGGCAGCCGCGAATCCACCCCCTGCACGACATGGCCTTCCAGCCGAAATACAAGGCCCAGGCGGCCAACGACCTGTTCGCCGACGGCCGGGCGATGCGCCCGCCGGTTGCCGGGACCGTCGCGCGGGGGGCGCTCGACGAGGATCCGCGGCAGGCGGCGGGCAAGGACGGGGCCGGCAATTACGCCAGCTCGATTCCACGTCCGCCCGGCGCGGCAATCGACCGGGCGATGATCCTCAGGGGCAAGGACCGGTTTCGCATCTCTTGCGCACCGTGCCACGGCCTGACCGGCGGCATGCCCGAGGGCACCGTGGGCGAGGATGCAGAGAAGTGGGAGGGCATGGTCTCGATTCGGGCCGCGCGGCGGGCGGCCGGAGGAGAGGGGACCTGGACGCCGCCGCGAGTCCTTACCAGCGCCTACGTGCAGGACCAGCCCGACGGGAAGCTGTTTGAGACGATCAGTCAAGGCGTGGTCAACCAAGGGGTGCGGACGATGCCCGGCTACGCCGTGCAAATCCCCCGCGAAGATCGCTGGGCGATCGTGCTTTACCTGCGGGCATTGGGCCGCAGCCAGAATGCCTCGGCCGGCGAGGTCCCGCCGCCGGTTCGAGAGGCATCCGTCAGCGAGGAACCTTGACGAGCAACCTCATGCGCGACCAGGTAGAACGATTCCGATCAGGCGAGCTGCGCGACCTCAGCGCGATCGCGCCGCGGGCGATCATGATCGCGCTTGCCGCATCTGCCGCCGCGCTGGCGCTGGCGATCGTCGCGGCGGCGTTCGATGAGCAGGGCCCGCGGAGGTTCTTCTTCTCCTACCTGGTCAACTACGCGTTCTACTTGAGCATTTCGCTGGGGGCGTTGATCTTCGTGGCCCTCCAGCATGCCAGCCGGGCCGGCTGGAGCGTCACCGTGCGGCGGCTGAACGAGATTCTCGCGGCCAACATACCGCTGTTGGCGGTCCTCTTCCTGCCCCTGGCGATCTCGCTGTTTCTGCCCCGCTGGTGCCCCTTCCCCTGGGCGGATGCGGAGCGGGTCGCCGGCAGCGAGTTGATCGCCCACAAGCGCGTGTACTTGAACGTGCCGTTCTTTCTGATCCGCGCGGGCGTGTATCTCGGGTTGTGGGCGTGGATGGCCAGGTTCTTCCTCTCGCGGTCGGTGCGGCAGGATGCATCGGGCGATCCGGAGTTGACGCTCCAGATGGAGCGGTTCAGCGGACCGGCGATTGTCCTGTTCGGCTTCTCGGTGACCTTTGCCTCCTTCGATTGGCTGATGTCGCTGGAGCCGGAATGGTTCAGTTCGATCTATGGCGTCTATTATTTCTCCGGGGCGGCGGTCGGTTCGCTGGCGGCGGTGATCCTCCTGGCGATCGCGCTGCAGCGCGGCGGGCGGCTGACCGAGTCGATCACGGTCGAGCACTACCACGACCTGGGCAAGCTCCTGCTGGCGTTCCTGGTCTTCTGGGGCTATATCGCGTTCTCGCAATACATGCTCATCTGGTATGCGAACATCCCGGAAGAGACGACCTGGTACCTGGCGCGGCAGACGCCGGCCTGGCTCTGGGCGTCGCTGGCGCTGCT
>JAAYCB010000550.1 GCA_012744395.1 Pirellulaceae bacterium | reverse complement strand
TCTGGCAGTACCTCTGCGATCGCATCAACGGACAACACAACATCCTTCCCTTGCCGAGGCTCATCTGCCAGATGGCCCAGGCGCCATAGCTTCTCGCCCCTGCATACGGCATTCGCCGCCTCTTTTGACTCCAGAACGGCTCCTGCAATCGCACGTTCTCGCGCGTCAACCACACTCAAACCTCATCACGGGGTTATTGAGAAGTTACGGGGAACGGCATTTGGCACAAGATATGCGAAGCCGCAATTTCCGTGCCAAACGGCGCGAAGGCCCTGTGGTGCGAATATATCAATAAAGATGAAAGTACTTGTCGGTAACATTGACTTTGCGGGGATCGACTGATAGAATGTAATCACACCATGACTTTTCTTTCCCCCGGCACTTTCAGGATGGACACGGTCATGCCGGAGTCGACGCCCGCCGAAGCGGTTCAGAAGCAACAGCAGAAGGACGCCACGCGCCTGGTGGAACGCCTGGAGCAGGTTTCGGTCCCGGACCTGACGGTCAGCTACACCCTGGAGAAGTCAGCCACCGTGCTCACGCGGCCTCCTCGCGCGTTTCGTTGCCGTGGCCGTCTTGTTCCGGCTGAACTCGGCCAAGAAGTGGCGGTTGGTTCTGGAGCAGAAACTGCTGCCCGAAGCGGTGCGGCGCTGGCTGGGAATCGGGGAACTGGCCGATTTTGTCGAGAAGGGTACCGTCGACTGGATTCCGCCGCGGGTGTTCATGGATACGCTGACTTGGCAGGTGATCGAGTGCCTGACGCGCTGCGGCGTGCCGCAACCGGTCGCGGTCGCCCGGCGGACCGTTGGCGATCTCCTGCTGCGTGGTTCGAAGGTTTCTCAGAATGGGCTGGTCTTGGATCGGCGGTTCTGGCGGACGTTTGCGGCCCGGTCGACGCGACCCTGTTCGGCGGAGGTGGCCGAGGAGTGCCAGTGCCCGGATCGACTTCGTGCTGGGGCAGGTCGACCTTTCCGAGGAGCTCGAGCGACGTTGGCTCGACGTTCCCGAGTTGAGCGAAGCGGAGCGCACCAAGCTGGAGGCGGTGCGAGTGGCCCCGCCCTGCGAGCGCTTGCAGGCCCTCCAGGAGGCGCTGGACGAGGGGTGTTTCGACTTCGTGACGAACCTGCTGGCTTGCTCCTACAGCCGTTGCGGCCGCCGCGCCCACCACCCGCTGCTGCTCTGGAAGATCTGGATGGCGATGCTGGCCGTCGAGAGTCCCAAGCCGGGAACATTTTTGCGGGATGTCGACGATTCGGTCCAGTTGCGGCTGTTCCTGCAGGTGATGCACCACGAACAACTCCCCTCCGAGCGACGAATCAAAGGTTTTGCGACTGAGCGGATGGCGCCGGTCATCGAGTATCTGGTCCTCTGGCACCAGTTCTTGTTGCTCCGGGACGGGCGGATCGAGATCGGTGCAGAAGAGCGGGACGGACAGCGCCGACATGCATGCCCAGGCACGCATGAAGATGGACGCGGCGGCCAGGTTCATCACACCCTTGCTCGCATGGCTGATCGAAGAATGCCGCCGATTCTGCGAGCGTACCGGGCGAACCGATCTCAATCCGGCAGATCAAGAGATCCTCATGGCAGCATTCGAGCAGTTGGATTGGAGGGGTTTGGGCAACCTGGGACGCAATCGCCACGTATCTGTCCATTGATGAACTCGAAGAACAACTCCGCCAGCGTGACGCCTTGATCGCGAAGCAGGCTGCGCGGATCAAGGAGCTGGAAAAGCAAGTCGAGGAGCTGAAGAAGCTGCTCGTGGAGAAAGCGAAATCGAAGGAATCCAAGCCGCCCAAAGAGGCGGGCAACTACAGCGTTGACCGGCACGAGCGGAAACAACGCAAGAAACGGCGGCGGAAGAAGTCGACGGGCAGAAAGCCGAAAGACGTGAAGCATGAGCATGCCACACAAACGATAGATCTGTATTGGTATCGTGCCAACCGAAAGAAGTGCGTGTTGCGTCGCGAGCAGTTCGTGTGGCGTTTGATGGACGGCAAGGCGGAGTACGTTCACTATCGCATCTTTGACGAATTGGATTCGAGCGACCTTCCTCCCATTGACGGGGTTCGCAACGGGAAGTCCGAATACGGTCTTGAGATTATCGTCACGCTGGCCTACTTGGTCTACTGGACGGGCGTGTCGATCGACAAAGCGTGTGCGATTCTCAGGTTCTTCACGGGACTTGAACTGTCGAAGTCGCAGGCAGACTCATTGCTTTCGCAGTTGGCCGCGGATTGGCAAGTGGAATACGATGCGATCGCAGAACTGGTCGCGGCGGCCGCCGTGTTGTACATCGACGAGACCGGCTGGAAAGTCGGTAAACGGTCTTGTTACACCTGGATCTTCAGCACCCTTTCCACCGTCCTGTTCAAGTGCGGTGTCGGCCGCGGCAAAGTGGTGCTCACGGACGTCCTGGGGGAGCGGTTTGAGGGGATCGGCGTGACGGACGATTACAGCGCCTACCAATCGCAGTTCACCGAACATCAGCTCTGTTGGGCTCATTTTCTCCGCAAAGCAATCGCGTTGTCGCTGCGCAATCCGGACAACCGCCAGTACAAGCGGTTCTTGAAGTCGCTGTTTGCCGTTTACTACGACGCCGTACGTTTCAGCCGCGATCGTCGCTTGTCGGCGGGCCGACAGAGCAAGGTGGACAAGCTGCAAACGCGTATTCGCATGATTTGTCGCCGCTACGGCGAAATACTGGACTCCGATGCACCGGCCGACGACGTGAAATTCGTGCTTCTGCAGAACGAACTGGTGGATCACACGGAAAACCTGTTCGTGTTCGTTTTGCACCCTGAGGTAGAGGCAACCAACAATCGCAGCGAACGTCAGGCCCGCTCAGAAGCAATGGCCCGGAAGGCCGCTCGCACCAGTAAGACCGAACAGGGGGCGAAGCGGCGAGGCGTTATCATGAGCGTTCTGGCCAGCCTCTCGAAACGGCTCCAACCCTTTACGCTCGCCAATGTGCTGTCGGAAATCAGGCATTGGCTCGAAACTGGTCGATCGATTTTCCAAGAAGAACTTTCCAAGCTTCAAACAGCCACCGCCGCCCACTCCGCCGTACCTCCATGATGCCCCGGCGATTCGAGCCCAATTCGGCTCCTGTCTTCAGCAAGCTCGCCTGAAATCCGTCCATCCTTCCTCGAAAATGGACAGATAC
>JAAYCB010000531.1 GCA_012744395.1 Pirellulaceae bacterium | reverse complement strand
TTGGGCCTTCTTGATGCTGTCAATCCCCAGGTCGGCTTCCAGGTCGGCGTCGAATTCGATGATCTCCTCCGGATAGCCGGTCTGATCGACAACGAATTCGACGAGGATCTTCCGCAGCTCGTCGGCGCGGGGCGCTGCGGCGGTCCGCGGGGCCACAACCGCTGCGGCCGGCGCGACCAGGGCCTGCGTATCCCCGGAAGGTCTCGCGGGTGCCGGCAGGCTCGCCGCCGCCGTGACGCGGGCAGCCGGTGCCGGGCGGCGGTCCGACGGCGAGGCCGAAATCGTTCCGGTGCTCGTTGTCGCACCTTCCCCGAAGGCCTTCGCTTTCTCCCTCATCTTGGCCGTACGTCGCTCGGTTGCATCAAACTCCAAGAGCGTCCCGCGTTTCGGCAAGCGCGTGGCCTGCTGCCGCGCTGGGACGTCCAGGCATCCCAGGCAGTCGGCTTGAGCCACGGCTCCGAGCAGGGTAGCGGCCCCCGAGCGCCGGATCGCATCGCAAGCAAGAAAGATCACTTCGCCGTCGGGGTGGTTCTTGCGGTTCAGTTGGGTAATCGTCTGCCGCGGCCCCACCTCGAAGACGACCGGCGGTCGGGTTTCGAGAACCGCGTCGAGAATCCGACGCCAGTGAACGGGCGTCGTCATCTGGGCGACAAGACTCTCTCGAAATTCTCGGCCGTGGATCATCGGCCTGCTGGTGGCGGTACTGACGACGGGGACGATTCCGTCGCGGAAGGAGACATTGTTCAGGTATGCCCGATACTGCTCGCGCACGGGCGCCATCAGCGGGGTATGGAAGGGGCGCGGCACCTTGAGCATGATCGTTGTGTAGCCGGCGCGTTTCAACTGCTCGATGGCGGAGGCGACCAGCGGTCGGCGACCGCCGATCACGGATTGGCTCGGCGCGTTGACGTTCGCGATATACACTCCGTCGCCGATGGTCTGCAATACCCGCTGCACTTCTTCCTGCGGTGCCTCGGTGGCGGCCATGCAACCGTCCGACTGAGCCGACTGCATGATTGTCTGGGCCCGGCGGTCGGTGGCGAGCAGGGCGTCCACGAGACTCCACCCCTGGGCAGCCACCAATGCGGGGTATTCGCCGTAGCTGTGGCCCGCGATGATGCCAGGGCGGAGACCGAACCGCTCCAGCGTATCGAACACGATGAAGTCGGCAATCAGCATCGCGGCCTGGACCTTCCACACATCCGTCGCCAGGTCCTCCGCGGCGGCGCCGGCGAGTTGTGCAAACGACTCGTAGCCCAGCGTTTCGAGGGCGGTATCCGCAGTCCTCAGGGCTGCTTGCGCCTCTGGGAGTCCGGCGGTCAATTCCGCCAACATTCCCTGATATTGGGATCCTTGGCCAGGAAACACGAAGGCCGGGCGACCGGCGGTTGCCGCCGGGATGCCGAAGAAGATTCCAAGACTGGCGAGATGTTCGCGAATCGCCCGGTTGTTGATGTTGGCCGTCCTGCTCAACTTGTCGCATTTCGCGCAGAAGTCCTCTGCATTCTGGCAGACGATTGCGGCGCGCGCCCGATCGGCGGGTGTGAACACCTTGTGGTGGTCATACAGACCATGCTGCCTCGGGTTGCCGAGTCTGGCTTCGAGGGCGTCCCACATGGCGGCGCCAATTCGAACGATTTGGCTGGAAGCGGCGGAAGGGGCGAGGGCGCGTGGTTCTTCCCGCGCGGCACCCGCGCGGCGCGCCGCGTAGTGTTCCACGGTTTCGACAATCATGTGATAGGCGCAGCCCAAATCGCCTCCACTGGAGACTCCCAGGGCGGCCGGCGCGCCGGAGCCGAGGCGGACGAGTTCCCTCTGTGGCTGCAAGCGGCGGGAAAAGGGCAGTTGCCGATCGGCTTCCGGCGCGACTAGTCCCGGCGGAAGTTTCCCCTTGGCGGCGGCCAGGATGGCCCGGATCAGCGAGGCCATTCCGTGCGCGCCGCCCAGGTGCCCCAACTGGGCCGTCAACGAGTTCAAGAGAACGGGGCGATCCATGGGACACGCACCAACGACTCTGTCGAACCGCTCGATTTCCACCCTGGCCAGATCGAGTGGGGCCCCCAGCACATCGATCATCGCCAATTCCTTGGGCGTGGCGTTGGCCGCCTTCAAGGCCCGCTCGCAAGCATCCTGCAAAGCGCGTCCGTCTTCCCTCCAATTGCTGCCCGCCCCTGCTCCGTGGATGATCGCAAGGACCTCGTCCCCGTCACGTTCCGCGTCGCTGAGACGTTTTAGAGCCAGGGCGCCGCATCCCTCGCCCGGAACGAAGCCGTCGACTCCGCTCTGAAAGGCTCCGCCGGGCGACCCCGGCGCCAACAGGTCGAAACGCGACAGGGCTTCAAAAGCGGTCAAATCCATGTGCCGCTGGCCGGCCGCGCATATCATCATGTCGCAGGCGCCGGCACGCAGCGCGTCGATGCATGCAGCAACCGCGACGAGTCCGGAGCCGACCCCCGCATCAAGCGCCAGGGCCCCGCCTTTGAGATCGAACGTCTTGGTGATCCGCGAGGCGAGCGTGCTGCTCGTAAAGCTGCCGGTTTCGTCGAGCAAGGCCGGCATCTTCGCCAGCAGGTAGTCCTCGTACTCGGCCACCACCCGGTCGATCTGCGACGCCGCAAATCCCCTGGCCTGCAAGCGAACGCGGAGGGCCTGTCCGAATGCGGGGAGTCGAAGTCCGGCCTGCAATTGATTGGCGAAATCTCCGCCGAATTCCGTGCCGACAACGACGCCGATGCGCTCCCGATCGAATCCCTTGTCGAGGCAGCGGCTCTGTTTCAGAGCCTGTTCCGTGGCATCGAGCAGCATGAATTGCAGCGGATTGGCGTTCGCCACCTGCTTGGGAGGGACGCGGTGTCGTCGCCAGTCGTAACGGTAATCGCTGATGAACCCGCCGCGGGTACTCGTGCTACAGTAGGGTCTCGTGGCGGTGGGAT
>JAAYCB010000067.1 GCA_012744395.1 Pirellulaceae bacterium | reverse complement strand
GGTAGGCCGGGTTGCCGTAGATGTCGATCCCCGCCTGGTCGTCCGACTCGTAGACGACGCTGTGAATCTCGTTGAAGGCGATTTCGTGCTCGTAGCCCTCGACGCGGAGGGCGTGATGCGGCGAATCGTGGAGCAGATTGTGGGTGATCCGGTTGCCCACGCCATCCAGGAGCACGGCCGGCGCGTAGACGCGGTCGATGCGGGTGAAATCGTGGATGTGGCAGTTCTCGATGAAATGCCCGCCGGCGGTGAGCGTGGCCCGGTCGCCGCCCGAGGCCCGGATGCCGCCGGCGCCGAGCGTGTGGATGTCGCAGCCGAAAACGCCGTGCCCCCTGCCGCCGCTGACGATCACGCCGTTGCCGCCGAGCCGGCTGACGGTGCAGCCGGCGAGCAGGTTTTTCTCTCCGCCTTCGATCACGATGCCGTCGGCGCGACCGAGTTCGAACGCCAGGCCGCGGAACGTCACGTGTTCCACCCCGCGGAGGATCGCGAAAGGCTCGGAGAGGACCGGAATCTCAACGATCGCGCCGGCGAGCGATTTGGGCGGAAACAGGTAGATCTTTCCGCTGCTCCGATCCAAGTACCATTCGCCCGGCTGGTCGAGCTCCTCCAGGACGTTGAAAAAGTAGTAGGGCTGGCCTTGGCGGTAACCGTAGGCCGTGCTGCCGGTCGTCGTCACCTGCCGAGCAGCCGCGTCGATCTTCGCGACCTGGACGCTGCGCCCCGCCCAGAGGTGGACCCAGTAGCCGAACATCCAGATATCTTCGGGCGACTGCCACTCGAGCGGGCGATCTTCGGCGAACTCGAACGTGCCGGCCCGGTTCGCCTGCTCGGTGCCGTCGCGGCCGGCGTGGACCGAGCCGGTGGTGAGAAATCCGTGGTTCGGCCACCGCGCCAGTTCCATCGGCCGGCCGTCCACGTAGAGGTCGACCCAGGGATTGATCGAGTCGCCCGACAAACCGTAGCCGCGGGGCAAGATGCGGCCGAAATCGACCCCAAGCGCCTTCAGATCGCACTCGAGAACCTGCCGGCGAGCCGCTTCGGGAAGCCTGCGGGCGATCGCCGGATCAGTGATCGGCCCAAACTTTTCGAGACCCAGTCCACCCGAAAACACGGGCCGCTCGCCCGGATAGGCCTGGTAGAAAACCGGCGCCTCGGGCGTCCCGCTATCGGCTTGGGTCAATACGAAGGTGCTTCGCAGCGGATAGGCGCCGCCGCGGATCACCACGGCGGCCCCGCCCGGCGGCAGGCCGCCCTGCCGCTTTCGCTCCGCGACGGCCGCTCGGGCGCGCGACAAGGTGGCAAACGGCTTCGACTCGGTCCCCTCGCTGGCGTCGTTGCCATCGGCCGCCACGTGGAACACCACGCCCGGCTTCGGTGGGGCCGGTAGCCTGATCCGTGTTGCCCCTGGATCTCGGCTGGGGAGGCCGGCGGCCAATCGCCGCATTTCCTCCGCCCGCTCGGCCGCTTCCTGCCGGTGGTGTGGTAGTGCGATTTCGTCTTGGGACGCCTCGAGAAAAGCCGCCGCTGCCTGGTTGAAGTCTCCCTCGCGCTGGAAGGCATGGCCAACATAGAGTGAAGCCAGGCTCCGTACCGCGCGGGGCGCATCGGAGGCGGCCGCCAACCGCTGGTAAAGGCCGCGGGCCCCGGCGTAGTCCTTCGTGGCCAGGTGCGCATGGGCCACCTGGAGCCGGACGTTCCAGGTTTCCAATTCCGCAAGCGTGCCACCCTCGATTACGTCCGCGTACTGTTTGAGAGCGCCGCTGATGTCACCCTCGATGAGCAGGCGTTCCGCCAGGGCCTGCCGCACGGCCGCTCGCTCCGCGGCAGTCCGTTCAGGCAGCGCAAGCAAACGCCGATAGACGGCTGAGGACGCAGCCGCGCGGACCACGCCCCGATCTTC
>JAAYCB010000530.1 GCA_012744395.1 Pirellulaceae bacterium | reverse complement strand
CGATCCGCTCGCCGGAAGCGCTGAGCAGATGGACGGCGACGCCTCCGAGCAGCGGTTCCCCGGCGTCGTAGAGGCCGTTGCCGTCGAGGTCGACGGAGACGCGGCCGCTGATGCTGCTCGGCAGGATTTCGTAGAAATCGTAGCCGGTCGCCTGGGTGCCGCTGACGAGGGGGATATCGAGGATCGCATCGGGCGCAAGCAGCGTCCCGCCGGCCGAGCCGACGCGGTCCACTCCGTCGAAATATTCTTGCGGCTGGATCTCCTCGACGGCGTAGACGCCGGGGGCCAGGCCGGTGAACTGGTAGCGCCCGTCGGCGTCGGTGATCGCCGTGCCGATCCGCTTGCCTTGCTCGTCGCGGAGCTCGATCGTCACGCCTTCGATGGGAAAATCGCCGGCCGTGAACGTGCCGTCCCCGTCGGCGTCGGCGATCACGCGGCCGGCGATCGAACTGGGCAGAATCTCGCCAAAGTCGTAGTTCTCGCCGGCCTGCCCGCTCTCGAGCCGGATTCCCGTAATCGAATCGCCGGGGTTCTGCGCGGTTCCGCCGGCGGTGCCCGCCGCGTCCAGGCCGTCGAGATAGCCTTGCGGGGTGATCTCCACGACCTGCCAATCGCCGGGGATGAGATTGACCGCCATCCAGGAGCCGTCGGCGGCCGTGGTCACGGTGATCGGCTCGGCCGTCGTCCCATTGGGCAGAACGCGGATCACGCGGACGGTCGCCCCGGCGATCCCCACTTCCCCCGCGTCGCGGACGCCGTCGTTGTTGGCGTCGTGGTACACGTGGCCGCTGAGCCGCGCCGGCGCCGCCTCGGCGAAATCGTTGTTGAGGCTGTCTTCGCCCCCGAGGAGCGAGATGCCGGTGATCGTCTCCGAGTTGAGCACCGAGCCGCGCGTCGCGCCATCGACCGCGCCGGCCGCCGCGCCGACGCTGAAGTAGCCGTCCGGTTGCGTTTCGACGACGCGGTAGGTTCCGGGCAGGAGCGTATCGAAACGGTAGTTGCCGTCGGCGTCGGTGGCGGTTCTCATGCCCGTGTCGGCATACTGCCCTTCGACGAGCTGGTAAAGGCCCAGCTTCACGCCGGCGATGCCCGGCTCGCCCGTGTCTTGCCGGTTGTCCAGGTCGATGTCTTCGAACACGGTACCGCTGATCGAGATCGGCAGCGGCGTCTGCTTCAGGCCGATGAAGGCCCCCGCCGTCAGGTCGGGCCGCGGCTTCTGGCCGGGTGGCATGTAGCTGTCCGGCGGGAGGGCCAGGCCTGAAGACGTCAGCCTTCCGTCGTATTCGTCCCAGAAGATGTCGCTCTCGGTGACGTCGTAATAATGGGGCGCCGCGAAGGTCGCCACGAGGTGCGAGCCCTCGAACTCCGCTCCCTCGGCCACGGGGTTGTCCGTGTAGAGGCCCTTCTCGTCGACGTCTACGGAGAACAGCAGCCGCTCGCCGGCGTCGAAGCCGGAGAACGTGAAGGCGAGCGTCGTGCCGCCGTCCTCGACCTCGATCGCCAGGATTTCGAACCCTTCGTTGGCCACGATCTCGACGCCGGCCGATCCGGACACGCCCAATCCGCCAGGCGCCGTGTCAAAAAAACAGTCGATTGGGCTGATGCCATCGCCGAGCTTGTCGGTGTCGATCACCAGCCGCGTCAATTCGGTTCCCTCGGCGCCGCCCGACCAGGTGACTTCAAACAGGTCGCCCGACGTGTCGGTCCCGATGCCGTCCTCGAAGTAGACGCAGCCGATCTGGATCGGGCTGGCCGAGAGGAGCCAGCGGTGCTCGATCTGCTCAAAACGGCAGATCCGCGTCCCGTGCGCCCTGGCGGCCTGTCTCCGCCGGGCCAAGGTTCGCTTCAGCCGTTGCCACGCCGAGATGTCTTCAAGCAAGCCCACGAACTACCTCCATGCAGCTCTTTCAGCAGGCGTCCGCCGGGGACCCAACACGGCTTGGCGCCGTCCTCTTGCCCGCCCCACGCGTCTGCCGAGTGCCGTTGAAATTTTCCGCGAATTCCCGTTACTGGCCCATCGCCCAGAGACGTACCGTCGTGTCGTAGCTCCCGGAAATGAGTTGTCCCTCGCCCCCGTGGAAAACCAGCGTGGAAACCGACCCGGTGTGCCCGGCGAGCCGCGCGACCTCCCGCTGCGTGCTCGGCTCCCAGACGCGGATCGTGTTGTCGCTGCCGCCGGCGGCAAGCCGGTCCGCTCCGCACCAGGTCAATGCCATCACCTTGCCCGGCCTGGCCGGCAGCGTCGCCGCCAGGCTCCCGGTGGCCATGTCCCAGATTGAAATCTCGGCCCCATCGCCCGCCGAAGCCAATGCGGCGCCGTCGCTGCGAAAGGCCAGGGCCGCAACCGCCCGCCCGTCGCCCGGCAGATCGGTGGCCTGCCCGCCGCCGTCGACCGCGATGATCCGTATCCGTCCTTGGCTCCCCGCCGCCGCGAGCAGTTGCCCGTCGGGCGAGAAGGCCAGCGCCCGCACGTCGCGCCCGCCGCTGTCCAGCGTCGCCAGCGCCGCGCCGGTCGCCGGATCGAACAGGCGCAGCGCGCTGTCGAATCCGCCCGCGGCCAGCGTCTTGCCGTCAGGCGAAAATGCCAGGTCGAAAATTGCCGCCGGCAGGCGTCCCACGCGGCGCGCGATCCGGCCCGCCGGCACGTCCCAGACAATCACCTGCCTGTCCTGCCCGGCGGTCGCCAACCATTGCCCCTGGGGATCGAACGCGCAGGCCCGGAGCCAATCCGTGTGGCCCTCCAGTCGGCGGAGGATCTGGCCGGAGCGCGGGTCCCAAAGCCGCACCACGTGGTCGTCGCCCGTCGTCGCCAGATACCGCCCGAGCGGATCCAGCGCCACCCGAGAGACCACCGGTCCGGTCGCCCGGCTCGGCACCTCTTCCATGGCCAGGATGCCAATCGGCCCGGTCGCAGCGACGCCGTCTGCCCGCAAGACCGCAATCATTGAACCGCTCGCCGCCAGCGCGGCGGCAATCCCTATCAGACGGGTACAGGACATCCTCATCCACCTGTCGTGCCGAATTGACTTGCCGGTCCCCGGGCAGCCGTTTCCACCCGGGCGCCCCGAGGGGGCCATCGCCATCGACGGCCGCATCCGGCGAAGCGAAACGCTGGTTGGCCAAGACGGACGGGCCATCGCCGTCCCGTCGCCCCCCCGCGCCGATCCCTCGCGCGGCGCGATCGGTTCGCCCTTGCCGGTTGTTCCCGTTTATCGGCAGAAACCGTTTCCGTCACGCACGGGAAATCTGGAAATGGAGCAATAATGCAGGGATTGTCGGTTGAAGCGACTGGGGGATACTGGCAATTTTGAGAGGTGTGGAAAGCTCTCCGGACAGGTCCGGTCCTTTCCTTCATTCCCAGCTTCCCCTCGTTCCCAAGCTCCGGCTTGGGAGCGCGCCCGTCGCGCTTCCCCTCATTCCCCGTTTCCCCTCGTTCCCAAGCTCCGGCTTGGGAGCCAGAGGAGCCGCACGTGGGACTGGCAACGGAATGACTTCCGTTTTACGGGAATCGTCCGCGCTACCGGAGTTGAACACTCCGGACCGGTTCATCGGCGATTCGGGCCGGCGGCAGCGGCTGTGGCTGCGGCGGCGCGGCCTGGGCGGTAGGGGGCGGCGGCACCGCGGCGGGCGGCGGCGGGGAGGGAGGGGCAACCGGCGGCAGTGTCTCGACTTCAATCGAAGGCGCCGGGCCGGTCTCCATGATCGGCCCGGGATCGATCCACATGCCTCGATCGTCCAATTCCATTGTGCCCATGTCGAGGTCCAGGTTGATCCGCTGGGCTTCGTAGTCAACCCAAGCCGCCAGGAAGGTGTCTTGGGCCGAAAGCAGGTCGTTCAGCGCGTTGAGGACGTCGATCGCCGCCGTCGATCCCATCGCCGCGCCGCCTCGGCCTTGCACCGGCTTGGTCAGTTTGAGCCGTTCCAGATCGACACGCGTGACAGCGACGAACAGTCCGGCCCGCTGCACCTCGAAGTTGAGCTGGCTGAGGCGGATCACCCGCTCCGCGTCCCGCAACGATTGCTGGATGCGGTCCTCGAAGGCGTAGTAGTCCCGCTTCATCCGCTGGTAGTTGATCAGCGCCCTGCGGTAGGCGTTCCGCTCGGCCAGCCGCGTCAAGGGGGCGTCGAATTGCAGTCCGAAGGTGAGCCTGCCCTGGGTGTAATTGCTCGGCGCACCGAAGTTGTCGCTGACGGGGTCGACCCGCCCGTTGACGACCAGGTCCAGATCGCTCCGCAGCGCGTTGGCGAAGATCTCGATCTGCCGCCACTGGTCGACCAGCGCGGCACGCGCGTTCATCCAATCGCGGCGGTGCTCGCGGGCGATCTCCAGGGCCCTCTCGGCGGTGATGTCGATGGGAACCAGCGAAATCGTGTCGAGCCGGATTTTTGCCTCAAGCAGCGACAGCTCCAGCAATTGATCGCTCAGGAGCGTCAGCAGGTCGACCAGGGTGCCGCGCGCCTCCCGGCTGACGATCGCCGGATCGGCCGCGTCGGCCTGCCGTGCGCGGGCGATCGCCTCCAGCGCGGTGAGCGTGCCCTCCAGGTTGTTCGCCTGCGTCTGGAGACTCTCGATCATCTCGTCCCGCCGCTTGTAGAGGTCTTCAATGCTGAACGTTTCGGGGTCGATCTCGCGGTTCTGCGCTTCGGCGCGGGCAGCCAGCATCCGCAGGTTCACCTCGCGGCGCGGCAGGGCCTCGTCGAGCAGAACCAGGTCGTTCTCGATCATCTCGACCTGGGCGGAGCAGCGTTCGCGGATCGGCTGGAGCCGGTCGTACAGGTCCAAGGGGACCTTCGGATGGCTCTCCTCGTCGCGGAACACGTCCAGCAATTGGTCGAGGTCCTTCTCGATGGCCGTCAGGTCCGGATCGATCAGATTGAACTGTTTCAGCATCGGGTCCTCGATGCGGACCTTCAAATCCGACGGCAGCCCGAGGGTCAGCTTGTAGCTGTCGAGTTGGTTTTCGTAGCCCGCGCGGCGTTCGAGCAATCGGCTCTGCGCGCTGTAGAGTTGCTGGCGGACCCGCTGGACCTGGTCCAGTTGCACCTGGCCGGCGTCGAAGTTGGCTTCCATCAGGCTGAGGCTGTCGCGGGTGCTTTCGACGTTGTTTTCCAGGTTGCGGATATTGACTTCCGTGGTCAGCAGACCGACGAACCCCGCGGCGCGAGACGTGAAGCTGCCGCTGACCGAGGGGAGCGCCACGCCTCCGGGAGCCGGCCCCACCACGCCGCTCCGCCCAAACACAATCGCGGTATGGAAACCGCGGCGGAAACGCTCCATCTGGCGGATGTTGGCCAGCAAATTCCGCTCCGACTGGGTGAGGTTTTCCATCGCCACCGCGCGGCCCGCCGCGCGCAACAGCGGCTGAGTCAACGCGAAAGTCAGCGGGGTGCTGACCCGGTAGCCGTCGGAACCGCTGAACTCCCAGACGATCGAGTTGGCGATCCCGGCGAGCAGTTCCCCGCCGGCCGCGAGGTTCTTTCGGGCACTCAAAGTCGCATCGTTCGAGAGCTGGCTCGATGACGCGATATCCCCTCCCAGGGGGCCGGTCGTCGCGAAGAACGTGTCGTTGCCGCCGAAAAACTGCACGTCGAACTGGAACCGTTCAAACGTCACGTTCAAGGCCGACAGATACAGGTCCTCCACCTCCTGGCGATACTCGCGCGAGTGGATCAGCGCAAGCTGCATCGCCGCGGTCCGGTCGAGCACCAGGTACCCGTCCTCCGAGAGCGGCAGGAAGGCTCTCCAGTTCGGACTCTCCACCTGGTTCGTCTTCCCATACTTGTCCCAGTGCTTCCAACCGTGCTTCCCATCAACACAGTGCATGAGCTGATGCGAGACCGGATCATCGGGCGGCATCGGCGGGCAGTCCGGATCGTGAGGATCGAAATACCGCGACCGCTTGTCGGCGTTGATCGTGTAGTCCTCCAGCGGCCACCGCGGGTCGTTGGCTCCCGACTCGATCAGGCAGTGCACCTCCTGATCCGCCTGCCGCCGATAGTGGTCCCGGCTACAGGCCACCAGCCCGGGAACCAAGAGAATCAAGCCAGCCATGGCAATCCATCTGCGCATGGCGCCGCGGGGGGCGTCTCTGCCGTGGTCGAACATTGGGTCGCTTCCTGATGACGGCACCGGCCGTCGGCTCTGATCCACGATGCGGGTTGTCGCGGGGAGTATCGCCTCGACTTCGGGGTCGACGGGGAACCGCTGGCAAGAATCCTCCCTCCTGCCCTGGCCTCCGCCGATCGGCGAATACCCTCCATTACGGGGGGGTGCGGGTGTTTCGGTTGCACGGATATTAGTGCGAGTCCCCCGCCAATTGGTTTCGGTGTGCGGCTTTCTCCTTCTTTAAGCATTGTGCCACGGAGGGCGATTGCAGCGATTCTGCGGCGATTCGGAAGTCTCGCCAAATCCAGCGTTTACGGAAAACTGGCCGCAAACGGCGAAAACTTGACATTCCCGCGAGCGCGAAATAGGATCGAGTTTTGGAGCCAATCCCCGCACTGCCGGCCAAATCCGCCGTTTCAGGCGCCGTCTCGGGCGCGGGGAGGATCGTGTGTTGTCTCGGGATTCGCTTCTGCAAAACGAGGTATGCTTGTGTGGCGGGAGAAGGGCTCTCCCATCGGGGGCCGTTGTGCCGGGAACTTGGCAGCAAACCCTTCAGACGTGGCTTAAGACGCAATGAGCATCTGGAACAAAGTCCTGCTGGGGTGCATCTTCGTCGCCGCATTGGCGTTGTTCGTCTTGAGCGCGCGAGCTCTCCAGGCCCATCGCTACTGGCGCGAATCCTACAACGCCCATGAAAAAGCCCTCGCTGCGGAGCAGCAGCGCGCCAAGACGCTCCTCGAGGGGGATTCCGCGTCCGGCGAAATGGGACTCCGCCAGGTCTCGTTCGAACTCTACAAACTGCTCATCGGCCGCGGCCGCGTGCTGGCTGGCGCCCGGCCCATGGAGGTCACCAAGGACCAGGATCCCGCCACCAAGCAGGACCGCGTCCGCATCCGCATCGAGACCGATCTGCCCAACGCCGCCGAAAGCCAATCGGTTCTGCACGTCTTCGAGGAAAAACCCGTGTCCGAGGGGGGACGCTATCTTGGCCAGTTCACCGTCGCCAATGTCGCCGGCACCCAACTGGAACTCAATCCCAGCGTGCAGCTCTCGCCGGCGGAACTCAAACGCGTGCAGGACAGCCAGCAGGCGGGCACCACCTGGCGTCTCCACGAACTCATGCCAGCCGACAGCCACGAAATCCTCGCCGGCCTGAGCGATGATGAACTGAAAGCCATGTTTCCCGAGTCGGCTGTCGCCGAGTACAGCAAGGATGGCCAGGTGATGCTCAAGCAGGACGCCGAACAGATGGGACTTCAAGGCAAAGTCCTGCTGGTCGACGAGAACGGCAATATCGTCCGCAACGAGCAGGGGGTCGAGACCGAAGTCGCCGATGGCAAGGGGATGTACGTCCGCCAACTCCGCGATTACAGGACCCTGTTCAGCGAAATCCGCCGTCTCCGCTCCAATACGCAAGCGCGAATCGAAATCGCCAATCGCGACAAGCAGTTCCTCGACGAGTCGCTCGCCGATGCCCGAGCTCTTCAACAGGCGCGCCAGCAGGAGATCCAGGATTTGCAGCAGGAACTCACCTCGACCCGTCGCCAGCGCGACGCCGTCCAAGGCCATCAGACCGCCCTGGCCGCCGCGATCGACACCATGCAGCAGGCGATCGACAACATGATGGCCACCAACGAGGCGACCGTCGCCGAGATTGCTCGAATCCAATCCGAGGCCGCTCGGGTCATCAACGCCCGGACCATCGGCGTCGCGCGGGCCGATGCGCAGTAGGGGGGCCCGGATTGAGGGTTCAGGGTTCGGGGTTCGGGGGTCAGTTTTTGCCTCGGACTCTTTCTCAAGTTCCGGCTTGGGAACGGCGGGGAAGGGTTCGGGATTGAGGGTTCAGTTTTTGCCTCGGACTCGTGCTTTGAACCTTGTCCTTTTGGCTCTTGGCTGCGAATCGGTCTGGGGCAATAGGCCGGTTCTTGCTAGACTCACGCCTGCTACTGCCTGAGGGCAGTGCGACTCCTTCGACCACGTCGCCGATTCTACGGTCCTGGGGTCTGCCCCGTACAACCCTCGCGCCAGCCAGCAGAGACTTTGGAGGGACCCATGCAGCCGATCCGATGGATCACCATTTTCGCCATCCTCGTTGGCGGTAGTCACGGATCCGCCCGTGCTCAGCAGCCCCATTACGCCCAGCCACCAGCCCCCGCCTACAACCAGTCAGCCAGCCAGCCGGGGGCCCAACGCGCCCAGGCGTCCCCCCAGTCAGTTCAATCAACGCATCCTTCCCGGAATCTGCAAACTTCTCTGGTATCCCAGCCATCCGGCGGCCAGCCGATATCACCCGGCCCGGCAAGCATCGTGCCTCGCAACACGCCTACCCTCGAGCGTCGCGAGCCGCTCGCAACGGCTTCCGCGCCGTTCCACCTTACCCCCGACCAGCAGGCCCAGGTCGACGAGATCCTCACGCAATGGGACGAGGCGAGCAGGAAACGCCACCGCTTCGCTTGCGAATTCTTCCGTTTCGACTTTGTGCCGGCCTTCTCGTCGTCACCGGACGTTCCGCTTCACATCGACCAGGGGGAGGCGTGTTTCTCCGCCCCCGACAAATGGATGTTCGCCATCCACGGCGAATTCGTCGAAAACAAGCTCGTCGAAGGGCAGCGGGCGGAACGCTGGGTCTGCGATGGCAAGTCGATTTACGAGTTCGACTATCCGGGCAAGACCGTTATCCAGCACCGCCTCTCCGACGACATGAAGGGCGAAGACCTCGTCAGGGCCCTGTTGCCGTTTCTCTTCAATCCCGATCACGCCAGTCTCAAGAGCCGCTATTTCATCCGCCTGGTGAATTTCTCCGGCCTGGCCGAGGGGCACGCCTGCATCGACGCCTGGCCGCGCTACCAGGACGAAGCCCGAAACTTCCGCAATGCCCAGGTGATCATCCGCCTGGCCGACATGCAGCCCACGGCGATGATGCTGGTCATGCCCAACGGCACCGACTCGCACCGCTACCAGTTCACCAAGGTCAAGATCAACAGCAACAACCT
>JAAYCB010000529.1 GCA_012744395.1 Pirellulaceae bacterium | reverse complement strand
TGCCGCCAGAAGTCAACCGTCGGGCAACAAGAGCCGAACCAGAATCGACCAGTCGCCACCGCGCCGCCCGCGCCCCCCTTTGTTCGGGTCAGGCCTGTTGCCACCGCGCCACGTCCTTGGCCCAGTAGGTGATGATGATCTGCGCGCCGGCGCGGCGGATGGCGACGAGGCTTTCCAGGGCGACCGTCTGTTCGTCGAGCCAGCCGCGCTCGGCGGCCGCCTTGATCATGCTGAACTCGCCGGAGACGTTGTAGGCGGCCAGCGGCACGCCGGGATACCGCGCGGCAACCGCGCCGATCACGTCGAGATACGCCAGCGCCGGCTTGACGATCACCAGGTCGGCCCCTTCGGCGATGTCGAGCTCGACTTCGCGGATCGCCTGCCCCGCGGCGGCGGCCGGGTCCATCTGGTAGGTTCGGCGATTGCCGAACCGGGGGGCGCTCTCGGCCGCCTCGCGGAACGGTCCGTAGAAGCCGCTGGCGTACTTGGCCGCATAGCTCATGATCGGCAGGTGGGAAAACCCGGCCGCGTCGAGCCCGCCGCGAATCGCCCCGACCATCCCATCCATCATCCCGCTCGGGGCGACGATGTCCGCGCCCGCCCGGGCATGGACAACCGCCTGGCGGACGAGCATTTCGAGCGTGGCGTCGTTGTCGACGTCGAATTGCCCGTTGCGCTCGACGAGCGCCCCGCAATGCCCGTGGTCGGTGTACTCGCAGAAGCAGACGTCGGTAATCACCAGCAGGTCGGGCACGGCGGCCTTGAGTTGCGCGACGGCCTGGGCGATGATCCCCGTACGGCTGGTCGCATCGCTCCCGTGGGCGTCCTTGGTGTCGGGGATGCCGAACAGGATCACGCCGCCGATCCCCAGCTCGGCGATCCGCCGGCCTTCTTCGGCCAGCAGGTCGGGCGAAACCTGGTCGTGGCCGGGCATCGCGGCGATCGGCCGGCGGACGCCCCGGCCGGGCCGCACGAAGAGCGGCAGAATCAGGTTGCCGGGCGCGACGTCGACGGCGCGGACCAGGCGGCGAACTCCTGGATGATAACGCAAGCGCCGCAGCCGGGTTGTCGGAAAGCCGACATGCCTGCCGGTTGGCTCAAGGGGCATTGGAACCACTCCTCGGGGGATGATTGTCCGGGTCTGGATTGTCGCGCCTGGCCGGTTGACCGGTCGCATCCGGATCGCCGCCGAGCGTGCGGCGGGCTTCCTCCAGGACCGGTTTCGCCCAGGGCTTGTTGCCGTAGACGTCGAGCGCCGCCTGCCTGATTTCCCGGGCGCGATCGGGATCGGCCGACTCGATCCCATCGGCCTTGGCAAGCTGCTTGCGGATCAGGTTGAGGTCGTCGGCGGTCGATCGCTGCATCGTCAGCCGCATCTGCTCGAGCCGCCGGCGGGCCAGTTCCAGGCACATCCCCGTCGGGCCGGTGGTGTCGAACGGCTTCGTGCGGTCCTGCCGGTTGTCGTAGAGCGCGATCAGCGCTGTGAGCCTGGCGATTCCCAGTTCCGGTTCGATCCGCATGTAGTTGAGCGCTTCGACGTAGGCCCTTTCGATCGGCAGCAGGGTTCCCAGATCGCCGCGGCCTCCGGCCTGGAGATCGAAGCGCCGTTCGCGCAGGTAGAGTTCCACGGACGTGAGCATTGCGCGGAGTCTTCCGGACCGTGGATCACCGGAATAGTGCTCCAGAAACTGGGCGATTTTCGGCTCCGCGTCGCGGTAGGAATCGATCGTCTTGTCGGCCGTCTTCTGCATGATCTGCTTGTAGAGCCGATCGGCGGACGGCGGCTGGAGCAGATACCAGACCGCAAGCGCGACGGCCGCGGCGGCGGCCAGCAGGACCCAGGTTTGCACGGAGATCCAGGGCGGCGGTTCGTCCTCCGTCTCCACCTGGTCGAGGTCTTCCGCTTCGACCTCGGTGAATCGCCCGCGGGCGCCGCCCGCGCCGCCCGCCGCCCCGGCCATCCCGGCGGCCGACGGCTGGAAGACCTCCGTGGCTCTTGCGCCGCTGGCGAGTTCGCCGGGTTCCGCCTGGCGGGTCTTTTCGACCGGATCGGGTTGCGCCTCCAGCGGATCGCCCGACGGATGCGGCGTGTCGCCGATCGTCGGCGCGGAGACGAACTCCCGCTCCTTCGGCGAGAGCGCCCGCTCGTCCACCTCCCCGGCGGCGCCCTCCTGGCGGGTGAGCCCGTGGATCATCGCCGACAGGCGCCGCGCGAGGATCGCTGCGTTGCGGATCCGCTTGGCCGGGTCCTTGGCCAGGAGATCGATCAGGATCGCCTGGAATTCCTCGGGGACGCTGGGGGCGTATTGGCGGACCGGCAGCGGCATCTCGGTCCGCTGCTTCTTGAGCATCTCAACGAACGTGTTGGCGACCAGCGGCGGCCTGTTCGCCAGGACCGTATAGAGGACACACCCCAGGCTGTACAGGTCGGACCGGGGGCCGACGGGGCGGGCGTCGGCCTGCTCGGGCGCCATGAAGTCGGCCGTCCCGAGCACGTTGCCGGCGGCCGTCAGCCGCGTCTGGCCGAACAGGCGGGCGATGCCGAAGTCGGAGAGCTTGACCGTGCCGTCGTTGGCGATCAGCAGGTTGGCGGGCTTGATGTCGCGGTGGATCACGCCGCGATCGTGGGCGTGCTTCAGCGCGGCGCAGATTGCGATGCCCATTTCGGCCGTTTCGCGCCAGTCGAAGTGCCGGCCGGCCAGCAGTTCGTGCTCCAGGCTGCGTCCGTCGACGTATTCCATCGAGTAGAACAGCCGCCCTTCCTCCTCGCCGAATCCGAGCAAACGGACGATGTTCGGATGGTTCAGCTTGCGAAGCGTTTCGATTTCCACTTCGAATCGTTGGCGGAGCCCCGTATCGTGGTGGAAGCCGGCCGCCAAGACCTTGACCGCCACCGTCTCCTCGGTTTGCAGGTTGACGCCCTGGTAGACCACTCCCATCCCACCCCGCCCGAGCGTTCGCAGGATGCGGTAGGGGCCGAGTTGGTCCGGTCGTTTCTCGGAATCCGGTTTCGGCATGCCTGGTTTCGAGCGCGGAGCTGGTTGGCGCGAATCAGCGGGCAAGGACTCTTGAAGTCGTGTTGCCTGGTTGGCTGAGACGCGAAACACGCAGCGGGCCGCCCCGCGGGGGCCAGCGGAGCGCGTGGAAAATCGAGAACGCCTCGGGTCTGGCGCGTGGCGACCCTCGCCTGTTCATGGTAACGCCCTCTGGCCGTGTTGGCCAGCCGCCCGAAAACGCAGACTGAGCGGGGTCGAAGGGCCTCGCTGACGCGTCGGGTTGAAAGGGGCGGGCCTCGCTGACGCGTCGGGTTGGAAGGGGCTGGGCGAGCATCTCGGCGATGCCCTAGAATGAACAGCGCGGGCCAAAGGGCGCCGCGCCGCCGGGGATGCCCTCGTCTATCGGGGCCCGTGCCGGCGGCCGGTCCCGTGGGGCCGCGCCGGTGGATTTGGAGAGATCAAAGAAAGGGTTCGCGTGGCGAGGTGGGGATTGCTCAATCTGTGCAAGCCGGCGGGTTTGACCTCCCGGCAGGTCGTCGACCAGGTGCAGCGCCTCGCCGGCCGCGCGATCAAGGTTGGCCATGCGGGCACGCTCGACCCGTTGGCCTCGGGCGTGCTCGTGACGCCGGTCGGCCGGGCGACGCGGCTGACCGACTACGTGCAGCAGATGCCCAAGACGTATTCCGCCACGTTTCTCCTCGGCCGGCAAAGCGACACGGAGGACACCGACGGCGCGGTGACGGAGTTGGTCGATCCGCCGATCCCCACGGCCAGCGCTGTCCGCGAAGCCGCCGAGCGACTGACTGGCCGAATTCTCCAGCGTCCGCCCGCCTATTCCGCGATCAAGGTAGGGGGGCGGCGCGCCTACGACCTGGCCAGGCGAGGCGAGGATGTGCGACTTGCGCCGCGCGAAGTCGATGTCCACCGGTTGCACGTCGTCGCCTACGAGTACCCCGAACTGCGCCTGACGATCGAGTGCGGGGGGGGGACCTACGTGCGTTCGCTGGGCCGCGACCTGGCCGCGTCGCTCGGGACGGCTGCCGTGATGTCGGCGCTCCAGCGAACGGCAATCGGGCCGTTTCGGATTGAAGAGGCCGTCAGTCCGGAGTCGTTGACCAGAGACAATTGGCCGGGGCATCTCCTGCCGCCGATTGCGGCCGTATCCCAACTTCCGCAAATCGTCCTCGGCGAGGACCAGGTGCGGCGGATCCTCTCCGGCCGCACGGTGCAATCGCCGGGGCGCCTCGATCCGGGCCTGGACGTCGCGGGGCTCGATCCTTCCGGCCGGCTGGTGAGCATCATGACCGTGCGGAACGGGAACGAACTGGCGCCGAAGCGGAATTTTCCGCCCGCCGAGCTGCTTTAGCGACGGCCGAGGGCGCGCCTCATGCCGCGCTGCCTGTCCGCGGGTTCCCAAGCTGGAGCTTGGGAACCAGGCGGGGGCGGGAACCAGCCGCGGTGCGGCAACCAGGCGGGTCGCAGCGTTTCTACCGCTTGGAGGGGCGCGGCGGCTCTTGTCGTGCCGGCTATAGCCGGTCTGCCGGTTGCTCGCGTGACAACTGCGGGGCAAGCGGCATGGCCGCGGCGAGGCGTGCTGGCCAACGGCTGCCCGCCGAGCCGATTCTGTTCATCGGATGAAAATCGATGTCCAGGGCACGGAAGCGCCTGGGAACGGCGGTGCCGCAAGGACTTGCGCAAGGTTGGCGGCCGGATGACCGAGCGCTGGAATGTTCGAGGAACGCAACCTCAAAATCGACCTGTTGGCACTCGGCTTGCTCGCGTTGACCGTGTTTCTGGCCGCGGCGCTGTTGAGCTATGCGCCCGAGGACCCGCCGGGCCGGCTCGTCTACCCTCCTCCCGAGTCGGTCAACAACCTCTGCGGTCACTCCGGCGCAATCGTCAGCCACGTGCTGCTGACGGCGTTCGGCCTCGGCGCTTATTACGTTCTCGGTTCGATGGCCCTGCTCACCGCCGCGCTGCTTGCCCGGCACGAGATCACGGAGCCTCTGGTGCGTCTGTCGGGCTGGCTGCTCTCGCTGGCCGGTTTCTCCGCTCTGGCGAGCATGACCGTGCCGGAGCTTTCCCCCGGACCGGTGATCGGCGCCGGCGGATACCTGGGCGCGGCCGGGCGCGGCATGCTCGAGATGTATTTCGCCAGCGTGGGGGCGTATATCCTGGTGATCAGCGCGGCGTGCGTGGGAGTGTTTCTTGCCACCGACTACCTGCTGTTGCGGCTCGCCGGCTGGCTGTTCGTTATTCCCCTGCTGGGATTCGGCCGCCAGGTGGTCGGGGTCGGGCGTACGGCCGGGCAGCGCGCCCGCGCTGCCCGCAGCGCCGCCGTGGCGAGGTGCGCCTCTGAGAAGGACTCCGGCCGGGGGGGCGATGAAGACGGTCCGGCGATCAATCGGTTCGGCCGAGCGTTGCCGGAGAAGGAGGACCTTGCGGACGAGGTCGTCCTCGTCGAGCAAGCCAAGGAGGACGCCGCTGGCGGTGGCCAGGGGGCCGAAGCGGCGGCCGGAGAACTCGCCTCGCCCCTGCGGATTCGCAAGCCGCGGAAATCCAAGCGCGAGCAGTTGATTGAGGAGATCGAGGCCGCGGCCAAGGCGGACGAGGCGGCCGACTACGAACTGCCCTCGATCGACCTGCTGCTGGAAAGCGAGCCGTTCTGTTTCGAGGACCATGAGAAGGAGGTCCGCCGCCAGGCCAAGCTCCTGGAGAAGACATTCGCCAACTTCGGCTTCAATGTCCGCGTCGTGGAGATTCAGACCGGCCCGGTGATCGCCCAATTCGAGGTCGAGCTGGAGGCGGGCCTGCGGCTGAGCCGGATCACGGGGCTGGCCGACGACCTGGCGATTGCGCTCCGCGTGCCGAGCGTGCGGATCGTGGCCCCGATTCCCGGCAAGAACACGGTCGGGATCGAGGTGCCCAATTCCGAGCGGCAACTCGTCCGGATTCGCGAAGTCATCGAGGAGACGGCCGGCAAGGTCCAGGCGATGCGGATTCCGATCTTTCTGGGCAAGGACGTGTCGGGCAATCCGATGGTCGTCGACCTGTCGACCTTGCCGCACCTGCTGATCGCCGGCCGGACGGGCACGGGCAAGAGCGTCTGCCTGAACTCGATCATCGTCTCGATCCTCATGTCGCGGCGGCCCGACGAGGTGCGGATGCTGCTCGTCGACCCGAAGATGGTCGAGTTGAGCCCCTATAAGAAGATCCCCCACCTGATGCATCCGGTGGTGACCGACATGCGCAAGGCGGAGGCGATTCTCGCCTGGGCGGTCGAGAAGATGGAGGAGCGCTACCAGCTGCTGGCCCGCGCCGGCGTCCGCCACTTGAGCGTGTACAACCAGCTTGGCGAGGAGGAACTCAAGGACCGGATCGAACCGGAATCCGACGAGGAGTGGGCGGAGATTCCTCGCCACATGCCGTATATCGTGATCGTCGCCGACGAAATGGCCGACCTGATGATGACCGCCGCCAAGGAGGTGGAAGGCCACATCATCCGACTCGCCCAGAAGAGCCGGGCGGTCGGCATCCACCTCGTGCTGGCGACCCAGAAGCCGACCGTCGACGTGATCACCGGCCTGATCAAGTCGAACCTGCCGGCGCGGATCGCGTTCGAGGTTTCCAGCCGCATCGACAGCCGCGTGGTGCTTGACGAAATGGGCGCCGAAAAGCTCCTCGGCAACGGCGACATGCTGTTCCTGCGGCCCGGCACGAGCGCCTTGATTCGCGGCCAGGGAACCTATCTGAGCGACGACGAGATCGCCAAGGTGATCGACGCCGTGGCGACCAGCGAGCCGCAGTACGTCCACGAATTGGTGCAGTTGAAGACCGACGACGGCGAGAGCGGGCCGAAGTTGAGCAATCGGGACGAGCTCTACGAGGGAGCGGTCGATATCGTGGTCCGCGAAGGCCGCGGCAGCGTCTCGCTGCTGCAACGGGCCTTGGGCATCGGCTACGGCCGCGCTGCGCGGCTGATCGATTACATGGAGGAAGACGGCATCGTCGGCCCCTACAACGGCTCGCAGGCCCGCGAGATTCTGCTGAGCGTCGAGGAATGGGAACGAATCAGCGGCAAGGCGCCGCAATCGCAGCCGCTCCCGGCGGCCGAGCCCAAGACCAGGCGCAGCACCAAGATCCAGCTTGCCCCGCCGGCCCGCACTTCAGCGGCGGCGCAAGCCGAACCGCGCGATGGCGGGCCGGTCCCCCACGACTTCGAAGAGATCGACGATCCGGCCGACGACATGCCCGCGCCTTGGGAAGGCAGCCGGTCGCGGCCGCCGCAGACTCGGGCCCGAGGGGCTGATCGGAAGGCGACAAACAGCAGCGGGGACAAGGGACCTTACGGCGACGAAGACTTCGACGCCGAGGAGGACGACGCCTTCGAGGAAAGCGAGTACGGAAGCCAAGGGATCGAAGACGACGACCCGTGGCACGTGGAGTCCGCCTGACAGGGGCCAGCATACCCCAGGACAGCCCCCGCCCGCCGTGAAGGCCGGCGATTACGTTGGGAGTCTCCCAATTCCCGCCATCCGAATTGTCATTGCGTCTTCTTCAGGCGACTTTTGGGGGCCGCAGGGGTCGGCGGGTCGAGCAGCACCGGTTCGGCATACTCGGCGTCCATCTGGTAGGGGAGCAGGTAGAGCCGGTCTCCCGTGGAGTTGGTGAAATAGAGCCGCGAGGGAGACAGGCGGCTCGAATCGCCGTC
>JAAYCB010000528.1 GCA_012744395.1 Pirellulaceae bacterium | reverse complement strand
CCTTGCGAGCGGAGAACGCCCATCTCCCAGCGGCGCATCCGGGTGGAGGTCACAATCGTGTTGACAACCGCCAGCGATGCGACGGCCAGGGTGACCAGCGGCAACTGGCTCATGCCCCAAATCACCGCATCGGCCCGCTGGTTGATGCTCGCCCGCAATGCCTTGGCAGCGGTCACGCGTGCGCTTGGCCTGTGGGCGGTCACCTCGCCGTGGTCCGGCGAACGATACGTCTCACCCGCGTGCCGATCGGCGAGGGACTGCATCGCTGCCTCGATGTCCGCCAGCGGCACGCTGGAGTCCACGTTGAACCAGCAGAACTCGATTCCCCGGAGTTGGAAATCGCCGCGGACGTTCTGGTCGGAGGCGAAGACGATGCCGGCGGTGCGGGTCTGGTGTCGGCGGACGCCCGAGAACTTCGTGAACCAGTGCCAGCCAGGCAGGTCGACGATCCCCGCGACCCGGTAAGCCACACGGCGGTCCGCTGCTTGCGGCGGCACGAGTTGCAGGGGATCGCCAAGGCGCAGATTCATCGCCCTGGCGAGGTCTTCCGCAATCAGGCAGCCGCGGCCGGCGGCCAGCGCGGCGATGGCGTTGCTGGCGTCGCCTTCCAGAAACTCGAGATCGAGGAACGGCCGGTCGCCCCCAAAGGCATCGCGGGGGTCCACGCCGATGATGATCACGTTGTCGTGTTGGAGCAGTGGAGTCGGCGCGAAATCCGCCAGTTTCGGCTGTTCAACCGCCAACGGCATGCACGCGGAGGACTTGACCCCGCCAATCGCCCGCAGGTCCGCCAACTCCGCTTCGTCCAGACCGACGGGCTGGAAGGCGACGAGCGCGTCGGGAAGCCACTCGCCGGGGAAGTAGGGTTGCAGCATCGAGTAACCCCAGGTCTGCGTGGAGATATAGAGCGCCAGTCCCACGCACAAGGCGACCGTCGTGCCGATCGTTCGCCAGAGGTTGGCCGAGAGCTGTGTCGCGGCCAACGGGAAATCGAGGCCCAACACGGCCGCGACGGCATGGCCGAAACACTTCTCGGCCAACAGCACGGCCGCCGGAGCAAGCAGCAGGAAGCCGGCCACCATGGCCGGATAGCCGACCGCCCAATAGACCCAGGATCGCGATTCAAGGGGGACCTGGAGGACGAAGACGGCGATCGGATTGATCGCAATCAGAAGCAGCCCGCCGGCCGCGGCGATCAGCGCCGCGTGTCCATGAGGCCAAGGACGCGGGGAGACCATGGCCTCCAGCGGTCGGACGCGGGCGGCCCGCCACGCGGGAAGCACCGCCGCCGCCAGGGAGCCGCCCAGGGCACTCAGGCCGGTCAGCGCCACGCACCAGGCGCCCAGCGCCACGCCGGTGGGAAACAGGTCCGGTTGGGCCCAGCGGGCCACTTCGAGCAGCCCGAAGCCGGCCAGCAACCCGCCGCCCCAGCCGATCAGGGCCAGCAACAGGCTCTCGGCGAACACGAGCACCACCACCTGGCTCCTTGTCAACCCGACAGCGCGGAGCACGGCCAGTTCCCGGGTCCGCTCGCTGACACCCATCGAAAGCGTGGTGAAGATGATGAACAGGGCGGCCAAGAGGGCCATTCCGGTGGCCGAATAGGCTTGCGCCCTCTTGCCCGAGACGCTTCGGTCCCGGCTCATACCCGCCTCGACGGCGGTCAGATCCAGGGCCTTTGCGCCGGGAGCGGCCTTGGCCAGGCGAGCCTGCCATCGCTGGACGAAGTCGGCCGCAAGGGCATCGTCGCGGAGGGCCAGTTGTACGACGTTCGGCGGTGACTGGTAACCGTTGATTTCATCGGCAGCCTCGCGGCGGACGTACAGCGCGCTGGACGCCGGTGTTGTGCCGAAAACGCCGGGCAGGCTGGGACGGCCCGCCGCGGCCGCGGCCTGGCCGGGGCCGCCGCCAGGGCGCTGGCCGAGGTCTGCCGAGTCCTCGGGCGGTCCGCCGGCGCTGCCGCGCATCCCGCGACCGCCGCGCCGCGGGCCTTTTCGGCCGGCCGGACGATCCCCGCCCGGCGTTCCGCCCGCGGACCGGCCGTCACCTGGACCGCCGAACGCCGGCGACAGGGCGGGCTCGCGGACGATCCCCACCAGGGCCAAGGTCTTCTGATTCGTCAACGACGTGACCAGCACGCGGCCGCCGACTTCGACGCCGAGACGCTTGGCCTCGCGATCGGTGAGGACCGCCGAGTCCGGGCCGCTCAACCATTCTCCCTCGATCAATTCGTGGGGCGGTTCTTTTGCGCTGGTGCCCACCAGGACCGGGCCGAGGGGCGGTGCTCCGTGGACCGGCGGGAGGGAGCCTCCCATCACCTCGGTGCCCGGCTCGATCCGCTCGCCGCCGGAAGGCGGACTGCTCCTGGCAACGGCCACCCGCGACTGGATGATCGGGTTGACCTCGGCCACGGCCGGATCGGCCCGGAAATCGTCGATCAGCGATTCGGGAAGGGTCCCACCCATTGCCCGGCCGGGAACGACGATCACGTCGTAGCGGCCCATGTAAGTCGAGGCATGCTCGTCAAACTCCGCCACCAGGGCGTCGTAGCCGCTCACGACCCAGACCACCGCGCACGAGGCGGCGATCACGGCGAGCGACGCAAGGCCCAGCCGCGCTGGGTGGTGGCGGGCTTGAGAGAAGAGCAGAGTTGCCACGGTCCGCAGATTGTTCACGACGAGGCCTCCAGCGGCGAGGCTGCCCGAACAGTGTCGTGGTAGTGGGCGGCCAGCGACTGCGCGTCGCTGAACTTCTCGGTCCTGAAGTCGGCGAGCACCCGCCCGTCGGCCAGCACGATGACCCGATCCGTCCAGGTCGCCACGGCCGGCTCATGAGTGACGACGACGATCGTCCGGTTCTGCTCGCGGCAGAGTTCCTGCAACAGGCGGCAGAGTTCCTGGCCGGTCACCGAGTCGAGGCTGCCCGTCGGTTCGTCGGCCAGAACGATCGCCGGATCGGCGATCAGCGCTCGGGCGAACGCCACCCGCTGCTGTTCGCCTCCGCTGAGCGCGTCGGGCCGGTGGGTCCGTCGCTCCTTCAGACGGAGCCGCGCGAAGAGACTCTCGAATCGCTCCCGGGCGCTGGCCGCGCGCCCATCGGTGCGCACCGGCAACAGGACGTTCTGCTCGGCCGTCAACGAGGGGATCAGGTTGAACGCCTGGAACATGACCCCGATCCGGCGGCGGCGAAAGATCGTCAGCCGCCGGTCCGACATGCCCGCCAGGTCCTCTCCGTCGACGAACACCCGCCCCTCGTCGGGCGCGGTCAGGCCGGCGGCCAGGTGCAACAGTGTGCTCTTTCCCGACCCGCTGGCGCCCATCACGGCGACGAACTCGCCCCGGGCAATTTCGAGAGATACGTCCCGTAAGGCCTCGATGATCACGCTCCCCTGCCGGAACCGCTTGGTCAGATGTTCGATTCGCAGCGGAAGCGGCGCGCCGTCGGTTGCATTCATGGTGAGAGGATTGCTCGCTGGTTCGAGGAACAAACGACGGGGTCCGGCCAGGCACGAAGCACGCCCAGCGCTATGGCCGAGACGCCACTTCCCGACCGGCTCGCGTCCAGAGTGCGTGCCATGTGCTCCGCTCGATCGTCTCGCTGATGAAGGCCACGCTGCCGTCGCAGAAGCAGGCATTCACGCCGCCCGGGTGGCGGCTGCGGGCCGCGGTGACCTTGGCGGATCGATAGACGAAATCGGGCGCCTGGTGGTTCGGAGTCAACCGCCCGTTCATCACCGGGCCGGTGGGCGAGCAGCCCCGCAGCCAGAAGAGGAGGCGCTTCCCGTCCCACCCGGTGATGCTGGAAAGAACCGCGTCGAGGCCGCCGGAATCGGCCGCCGCGGCAATCGTCGCATAGGCGCTGGTCTCGCCGCGATACACCTGCACGTCGGGAGTCGGGGTCAGATTCGGCTTGTTGCCGGGTCCGCGGAGCGACTCCGTGAAGGCCAGCGTGTTGCTTGTGCCGTCGGTGATCGCCGCCAATTTGACGTTCGCGTCGACCCAGCAGAGGCCGTCCGTTGCGCTGAATCCCGGGTTGAAGCCGCCGTCCAATCCGCTCCCCTGGTTCATCGCGTAGTTGCTGCCGGCCACGGCAATCACCGCACCGGAGGGGAGCGTCATGCCGTGAAGCGGCGGCTCGCCGTCGCTGGGGCAGAGGAACATCGGAACCGCCGTGGCCGCCGCCGCCCGCAGCCCGACCGGCAAGTCCGTCTCGCCGGGATGACCCATGTAGATCGAAAAGTCGATCAAATCCCGCAGGTTCGCCTGCTCGCAGTACGGCAGCAGCCGGGCCAGCGGCGAGAAGTCGTTGGGGAAGACCGGGCCGGCGAAGCCGGTGTTGGGCAGCGACTCGTGGAACGTGTCGGCGTAGTTGTGCAGCGCAATGCCCAACTGTTTCAGGTTGTTGGTGCAACTCATCCGCCGCGCGGCTTCGCGGGCGGACTGGACGGCCGGCAGCAACAGGGCGACCAGAATCCCGATGATCGCGATCACCACCAGCAGTTCCACGAGGGTGAACGCAGAAGGCGGCTTCCTGGGCATCTTTCCTCCTTGCCGTTGGGGGCGGACGCTGCCGGCTATTCCGCCTTCGGGCGGCAGTGGGACAAGGCGAGCAATGCAAACGACGTCACCAGGTTCGGGTCGCCTTCCATCCAACGCGAGCTTTCGGCGTTGATCCAGGAACCATTCTCTTGCTGCCGCCTCGCCAGTTCCGCGATCAGTTCCCGGCGCCAGTCGTGTTTCACGCCGCCGGCATCCTCAAACACCTCCTCGCCGAGCGCCTCGAGCGACTTGGCGAACGTGTGGTAGTAGTAATACACCCCGGCGCTGCCCATGCCGGGGTTGCTCGTCAGGTCGTAGTGCTTGCGGATCCATGCGATGGCCGCCTTGACGCGCGGATCATCGCGTGTCAGGCCGGCATAGATCATGCTTTTCAGGCCGGCGTACGTCATCGACCCATAACTCCGCAAACCGCCCGCGGCGGTCATCCGCTCTTCGTCCTGCACGCCTGGCACGCAGGTGTAGTAGAAACCGCCGTCGTTGATCTTCGCGGCGAACGGCGTCGTGTTGTGCTCGCTCTCCAGATTCTGGCAACGTGAGACAAAGGCCAGCGCTTTCTGGATCGCCTCGTCGTCGGCATCCGCGCCGCGAGCCTTGATCGCGTCCACAAGAAACGCCGTGTTCGACAGATCGGGCCGGGAATCGCCGCCGTATCCGGCCCCGCCGTAGTAGGCGTCGGAACTCTCCCGGTCGCGGCTCTCGTCCCACTGCAACCCCCGCACGTACTTCTCCGCCCTGGCGAGGATCGCTTCGTACTTGCCGTCGCGGTTCGCTTCCTGGAAGCACATCATGGCCGCGCAGGTTTCGTAGTTTCCGAACATCCCCTTCATTCCGTAGATGCCGCCGTTGGCCTGGGCACACGACTCGAGATACGCCAGTCCCTTGGCGACAATCGGATCTTGCGGCGCAAGGCCGTTGCGGAGCAGGGCGGTGACCGCCAGCGACGTGGGCCCCGTACCGGCAAAGCTGCTGAAAGACCCATCCTCCGCCTGGCCGTGGCTGGCCAGATATTGGATCCCCTTTTCCACGCTCTTCCGATGAAGCTCGGCTGTCGGGTCGCTCGGCTCCCCGCTCTCGGCCGCACCCGCCATGACAACCCAGCAGATGGCGACCGCTCCAAGTTTCAGCAAGGCCCGCAGGTCACCCGGCCCTCGATGGCAGCGGTTTCTGGCAGCCGGCTCTGATGTCAATCGGCAATCCATGTGATGGCCCCCGGTTGGTCTTTGTGATTGCGTCGTGCACAGAAACTTTACTTTCCGAGCAATTGGCGTGCCATCGCCCAAGACGGACTGCCGGCCCGCGGAACGACGTCTTCTTAAGCCCGCTGCAAGTGCCGCCAAAGCCCACTTTCGCCTCGAATTCATTGCCCGCAGCGCAGCATCCCAACATTCCAGTCCGCAAAGCACAGGCCGCTGGCGTGTCGATGCAATCGACAGGCCTGTCGACAAATTCAACACATGCCGCGTGGGAGGGGGGCAGCCCTGCGAGAGAGTGCCGGCAAGCGAGTTGCGGACATGGAAGCGCAACACGGCGCGGCGCCCGTGCGGACGGGCGTGATCCGGCGGCGGGCGGATGCTATCATGGCGAACGTCTCGATGAGGGCCGCGGGCAATCGCCTCCGCACCGTTGCTCCGTCCCAGGATCGCACTGGAATCTCAACCATGAAAACGACCCTGCTCACGCTGCTCTTGGGCCTTTCTCTGGCTGCATCCGCCCAGGCGGGCGAGTGGTGCCAAACGCCGCTGGATGTCGTGAAGCCCCGGGTGCCGGACAGACTCTGCCGCGTGACGCTCGACCAGCGGCAGCTCGGCGGAGAGATCGATCGCCGCATCCGGAACCTCGTTTATCAGAACTACATGGTGGTCGATCTGGACGGCAAGTGGCTGGATCATTTTCGCAACCGCACGGACCGCGGCAACCGCTCGCACGTCTATTACGGGATTGGCAAGGTGTTCGACGCCGGCAGCCTGTTCGCCGCCTACACGGGTGACCCGAAAGTCGCCGCGCGCACCCAGTACATCATCGACCAGCTGGTCAAGTCCCGCGACGCCGACGGGTACATCGGGTTCTGGAACGTCGAACCCGAGAACCGGCAGAACCACATCAACTGGATTCTCCACGAGCAGGAATACATCAACCTGGCGCTGGTGCGGAACTATCGCTGCACGGGCAATCCCCAATCGCTGGCCGACGCGCGAATCATGGCCGACTACATCCTCAAGACGTTCCCCACGCCGCGGAACCCGTGCTACGACGCGGGCGAAATCTGCACGGCGGGCTTGCCGGAAGGGATGCTGGAACTGTACCGCGTGACGGGCGATCGGCGCTACTTCGACTTCGCCGCCGACGTGCCGCACGGGAATAACCGCGGCGAGGTCCAACTCGCCTCGCTGCGGACCTGGGAGCAGGATTTCAGCCGACGCCCGCGACACGTGTACGTCATGCTCGCCCGCTGCTACGCCCAAACGGAGCTGTATCGCCTGACCGGCGAGGAAAACCTCCTCCACATGAGCCAACTGATGCGCAACGAGTTGCTCAAGAAGGGCCAGGGCGGCCTGCTCGTCACCGGCTCGTGCTCCGACGGCGAGCAATTCACCTACGACCAGAACGGTCGTGGAGCGATCGGCGAATCGTGCGTCACCGCGTACCTGCTGCGATGGATCGACAGCCTCCTCAGGCTCGAAGGCGACATGCGCTACGGCGACTTGCTCGAACGGACGATCTACAACGCCCTGCTGGCGGCCAATTCGCCCGACGGGCGCTGGATTCGCTACTTCACGCCTTTTACCGGCGACCGCCGGTACGACACCCGCGACTTCTTCTGCTGCTGCGGGAATTACCGCCGGGCGGTGGCGGAGTTGCCGCAGAAGGTCTATTACCGCACGCCGCAAGGGGGCATCGCGTTGAACCTGTTCACCAACTCGAAGAAGGCCTTCGACGTGGCTGGCGAGACCGTCACGCTTCTCCAGGAAACCGCCTACCCGAACGACGGCGAAGTGAAACTGACCTTCTCCACCCGGAACCCGGACCCGGTGGCGCTGGCGCTTCAATTCCGCACGCCCCGCTGGTGCCGGGCGATCACGCTCCGCGTGAACGAGGAAGCCGCCGTGACGATTGATCCCTTGAGACAGGAACTTGGCTGCTACGTCTTAAGTCGAGCATGGAAGGACGGCGACGTGGTGAAACTCTCGATGCCGATGGCATGGCGGCTGCTCCGCGGCCGGGCGGTCCAGGACGGCCGCGTGGCGCTGTTGCGCGGACCGGTGGTCTTTTGCATCGGCAAGGACCAGAACGCCGAACTGCTCGAGAAATGCCCCGAACCGCGGAATCTCGTCATCGATCCGGCTTTCCTCGGCGACCCGATACGAGATGATTCGATTCGTCCCGGCGGTCTGAAGGCCGTCGCCAAGGCGTGGTTGAGCGAGGATTGCAGCGGCGAAAAAGTCGCCGTCACGCTGACCGAGTTCATCGACCCCAGCGGCCAGGAAGT
>JAAYCB010000527.1 GCA_012744395.1 Pirellulaceae bacterium | reverse complement strand
TCGGCCGGCTTGGCCGCCGGTTTCTCGGCCGGCTTGGCCGCCGGTTTCTCGGCCGGCTTCTCAGCCGGCTTGGCCGCCTTCTTCGCTTCGGCGGGCTGCTTTGGCTCGGCCTTCGGCGCCGGAGGGGCCGCGGGCTTCTTCACGTCGGCCTTCGGGGCAACCGGGGGCTTCGGTGGAGCCGGCGGAGCCTTTTCCTCCGGAGCGGGCGCTGCCTTGGGCTGCTCGGCCGGTGCGCAGGCCGCCGGCGCGCAGGCCGCCGGCGCGCAAGCCGCCGGTGCGCAGGCCACCGGTTCGCAGGCCACCGGTTCGCAACAAACGACCACGCAGGGCTGACAGCAGACCACTTCGCAGCACACAGGACGGGCCCTGAAGCAGCACCGCGAACCACAGCGGTTCAGCAGGCCACAAGCGTCAGCGGCCTCGGCAACAACGAACGTCGCAGCTGCCATCACAGCCAACGCAAACACCACTCGTCGCATGGACATGTCCTCCTCGATTGAGAAACTTTGGGGTGAATCGAAACAGAGGCCGAGAGCCGCCCCGTTGTGCCAAGGCCAACCGAATCTGGGACAGGCACGGCAATCACTGCCAGCCCCGGTCGACGGTCCAGCCAATCTTGCGGCACCTCGCGGCCCTTCCGTGCAAGCCATCTCTTCTTAACTACCCTATCCTTCCAAAAGCGCCAATGCAACCGTTATCGGTCCAGAAACATGCGGAATTTTGCGCAAGGTCTTCCTGCGCAAATCCTTACAAGACAAAGGCCTGCATCAATTGGCAGCGATTCCGGGGCGATTTTCCAGATAAGCCACAGGAGCGTTGCAACCGCCATGCCCTGGAAAGCCGAGCGACTTTGCGCCATATTGAGAGGTTTCGCAAAGTCGGACTTTCCGCGCGGTCTGATAGGAGCCAGGCATGGAGTTTCACGCGACGACCATTCTCGCCGTCCGCCGCAACGGCGCCGTGGCGATCGGCGGCGATGGGCAGGTCAGCCTCGGCAACACGATTGTCAAGGCGGATGCCACGAAGATTCGGCGGCTGGCCGAGGGGAGCGTTCTGGTCGGCTTCGCCGGTTCGGCAGCCGATTCGTTCGCCCTGATGGAGCGGTTTGAGGCCAGGCTCAAGGACCACCCGGCGAACCTGCCGCGGGCGGCAACCGCGTTGGCCAAACAGTGGCGGACCGACCGCGCCCTGCGGAGGCTGGAAGCGATGCTGGTCGCCGTCGACGCCCGGCACATGCTGCTGCTGTCCGGCAGCGGCGACGTGATCCAGCCTCCCGACGGCATCCTCGGGATTGGCTCGGGGGGCAACTACGCGCTGGCGGCTGCCCGGGCCCTGGCCGCGCACACCGATCTGGGCGCCGCCCGGATCGTCCGCGCATCGCTGGAGATCGCCGCGGGAATCGACGTTTACACCAACACGAACATCACGGTGGAGGAATTGGAGTGCGAGACTTGACGCCGCGGCGGATCGTTGCCGAGCTGGACCGCTACATTGTCGGGCAGGATCAGGCCAAACGCGCGGTGGCCGTCGCCGTCCGCAACCGCTGGCGCAGGCAGCAACTCAACGAGGAGATGCGCCCCGAAGTTGCCCCCAAGAACATCATGATGATCGGGCCGACCGGCGTCGGAAAGACCGAGATCGCGCGCCGCCTGGCGAAGCTCACCGGGGCGCCGTTCATCAAGGTCGAGGCCACCAAGTACACGGAGGTCGGCTACTACGGCCGCGACGTGGAGAGCATGGTCCGCGAGCTCGTCGAAAACGCCATCGGGCTGGTCCGCGAAACGGAACGGGCGGGGGTCGAGCAAGAAGCGCAGCGCCGGGCGGAGCAGCGCCTGCTCGACCTGCTCGTGCCTCCTCCGT
>JAAYCB010000526.1 GCA_012744395.1 Pirellulaceae bacterium | reverse complement strand
GTGAAACACGTCGGCAAAGCGGCGCGTCAGGTCGATGTACTGGCGGCCGTACTCTTTCGTTTCGCAGATTTCCGTGCCTTCGTGCAGCTCGTTCCATGTCTCGACGTGGACGAGCCAGGGTCGCTCGCCGGGGGCGCGGTCCAGCAGCTTCTGCCAGCCGAAACGGTAGAAGCGCCCCTCGTCGCGGCTGCGGACCAGCGGCGCCCGGCCGGGCACAGCCGAATGATCGTATCCCGGTCCCACGCCCGCGGTGTCGAGCAACTGCGGCTTGAGCGCCGCTCCCCACTGGTACTGGCTCTCCGCCTCGCCCGGCCAGCCGTGCATCTTGACAAGAAACAGATCGCTGCCGAACTCCTTGCGGAACATCGCCCGCACAGCGGGGAAGAGCCGCTGGTCGACCGCCTTGGCAAACGCGCTGGCGTAGAGGAAGACGAGCGGCCGGCCGTCGATCGTCGCCCGATGCTCGGGCGGGATCAGCGAGAAGAAATCGCGGATCGTCCCGTAAAACCACCTTTGGCCCTGCGGCGTCGTCAGATCGATGTGGACGCGCCGCGCGTTGTGGCGGAGGGTGCTCGTGTCGTAGAACATGCCGATCGCCGGCGGCCGCTTGCCTTGCTTGAGGAGTCTCTCTCGGGCGGCGACCAACGGCGGCAGCCCCTCGTTGCTCCACTGGGCAACCTGCGTCGGCTCGCCCCAGTAGACCGGCAGGGCGGCATCGATTCCCGCGGCGATCATGTCGGCCAACTCGCCGGCGTGCCAGTCGACACTCTTGTAGCTGAATCCGTCGAGCGTTTTGGGGTGGTCGGTCAGCGCGTCGGCGCCGTCGTGGTTGACCACGTGGGCGTTGGTCGCGTTGTCGTACCAGTAGAAGTAGGTCGTGGCGACGAGCGGCTGGCCCTGGCGAAACGCCGTTTCCGCTGGCGGAGCGGAAACAAACGCTCCCGGCGGTTCGGGGAGCTGGAAATCGACCGGGAGCTCGGCCGCCCGCAGGACCGGCGCCAACAGGCCGAGGAGAAGAATAGCAGTCCGCGTCATGGTCGGAGGACCTCGCTCAGGGAGGAGAAAAGCGGAGCCACGAACGGCAAACGACAATTGTTTCAGCATTCGCGGCACGTGGCAAGTCCCCTCGCCGCTGCGCCCCTTTTCTCGCCGCGGTGGGATTGCGGCGGGCGGGCGCCGAGAGTTGAATGAGGTAAGCCATGGCCGCCGGCTGCTGCCGATTGCCGGGTCAAGAGGTCGGCTTTTTGTTTCAACCACGAATCACACGAATTACACGAAATGCGGGAAGTGGGAAATGCGGGAAGTGGATGGAGCGTAGCAAGCACGGACAACAAGGAAGGTACATGGAGTACAGGGAACGTATGCAACGTGGGAGTAGTGTTTGTCTTGTTCGTGTGATTCGTGTAATTCGCGGTTTACCTGGCGTTTTCAAGGATTTGGGGGGCAAATCGATGCGCGGGCGAGACTTGCCGATCGGCGATGTTTGTCTTGGTTTGTGGTTGGCTTTGGCGTGGTTGCCGCCGGCGGCGGGCGGCGCGGCAGGGGGGAGCGTTCCGCAGAGCGAGCGGGAGATTCCCGTTGTTCGCCAGGCCGACGTGCTTGTAGTGGGAGGCACGCTGGGCGCGGTGGCAGCCGCCGTCGAAGCGGCGGAGGGGGGGGCACGCGTCTGCCTGGCCGCCCCGCGGCCCTATCTTGGCGAGGACCAGTCCGCGATGCTCCGCCTCTGGCACGACGAGCCTCCGCGTGGCGAACTGACCGAGAAGGTATTTGCGGGCCGGCCCGTGACGACTCCGATGCGTGTGAAACAGACCCTGGAGGCGGCGCTCGTCTCTTCCGGGGTGGACTTCTTGCTGAGCTGCTATCCGACGGATGTTCTCGTCGATGCCGGGGGCGGCGCGGCAGGAGTCGTGCTTGCCAATCGGGCCGGCAGGCAGGCGGTGGTCGCCAAGGTCTTGATCGACGCCACCGACCGCGGCGTGGTCGCAAAGATGGCCGGCGCCAAACACCGGCCATGGAGAGGCGGTATGCACCCTTGCCGCCGCGTCGTCCTAGGCGGCAGAGAAGGCCGGCAAGCGGCCTCACGGAAAATTCCCTCCGGCGTGACACTGGGCGGCAAGGATGTCTTCTACTACGAGTACGTCTTGGATCTCGATTTGGGCAACGGCAGCTTTCCCGCTATCGCCGCGGCCGAGCAGCACGCCCGCGATCTGACCTACCGGGAAGGGCAGGTGCGCGCCGCGGAGCGGATTACGTTCCTGCCGCCGGACAGGATTATCGGACGCCGCAGCGCGGAGCAATGGCAGCTAGACTCTCCGTGGCAACGGGGGCATTTTCAGAGTGCGAACATCGATCGGGTGTACGTGCTTGGTCCGGCGGCGGACCTGCCCCCGGCAGCGGCCGAGAGAATTACACAGGCCGGCCCGTCCGAAGCTGCCGGCCGGCTGGTGGGACGCGAGGCGGCCGCGACCGCCAACGGGCTGAAGCCGGCCGAACGGGTCTGCGTTCAGTCTCTCGCGGGAAGGGCTCCGGCGCATTCCGTCTCCACCGACGTGCGCGAAGTGCTTACAGGCCTGCGGCCGACGGACCGGCCCGCGCGGACGGCGACCGCTGCGTCGCAGAGTGTCCCGATCTTGGCCGAGGTCGACGTGCTCGTCATCGGGGGAGGCACCTCGGGGGCTTGCGCGGCAATCGGCGCGGCTCGCCGCGGGGCCAAGGTGCTCGTGGTCGAGTACCAGGAAGGCCTCGGCGGGGTCGGCACGGTGGGGCTCATCGGCAAGGCCTACCACGGCCGCGATGCGGGGTTCACGCGCGAAGTGCCCTTCTGCGACGCCGCGCACAACAACGAATACAAAATGGAGTGGTTTCGCAGGCAGGTCCGGTCGGCCGGTGGCGAGGTTTGGCTGGGAACGCTCGGTTGCGGAGCGGTCGTCGAGGGCAACCGGGTGGTCGGCGCCCTGGTGGCCACGCCGCTGGGACGGGGCGCCGTGCGAGGGCGCGTCGTGATCGACGCCACGGGGAACGGGGATGTTTGCGTGGCGGCAGGCGCCAAGTCGATGTACGGATGCGTGGAAACCGATCTGGCCTTGCAGGGGACCGGGCTGCCGACCCGCCCGCCGGGCAACAGCTATGTCAACACCGACTACCTGCTCGTGGACGAGTCCGACCTGGTCGATACGTGGCGAGCGCTGGTCGGCGCCCGGCTCGCCGCGGAACAGGACGTTTACGACATCGGCTCTTTCATCCAGACGCGCGAACGCCGGCGGATCGTCGGCGACTATCTGCTCACCTATTTGGACCAGATCGCCGGCCGAACCTATCCGGATTCGATCGTCTTCTCGGGCAGCGATTACGATTCGCACGGTTACCCCAGCGATCCGTTCTTTGCCTTGATTCCCCACACGCAGAAGACGCTCAAGGCGAATCACCCCGCGCCGGGCGGGACCTGCTATACTCCGTACCGCTGCTTGCTGCCTGGCGGGCTGGAGGGTGTCCTCGTGACCGGCCTAGCGATCAGCATGCACCGCGACGCTTCGGCCATGGTGCGGATGCAGAAGGACATGCACAACCAGGGCTACGCCGCCGGAGTGGCCGCCGCGATGGCCGTCGAGAATCGCTGCACGCCCCGGCAGATCGACGTCAAGTCGCTACAGAAACACCTGGTCGAGATCGGCAACTTGCCGGAGAGCGTGCTCAGCGACGCCGATTCTTTTCCCCTGTCGCAGGCCGACGTGGCGGCCGCCGTCGCCCGAATTGCCGACGGAAGCCAGGAGCGGGAGGCCGTCTGCAAGGCCCTGGCGATCGTCCTGTCTCACGCCGACCTGGCCAGGCCGGACCTCGAAGCGCGATTTGCCTCCGCGGTCGGCGATCAGCGGCTGGCCTACGCCAAGGTGTTGGGGTTCCTCGGATGCCCCAAGGGCGTTCCCCTGTTGATCGAGGAGTTGAGAGGGGCCGGGCCGTGGGACGCCAAGGTCTTCCAGGGCGTGATGGCCGAATATGCCCACCTGCCCACGCCGATCGACGCATTGATTCTGGCGTTGGGTTACAGCGGCGATCGGCGGGCGATCGGAGCGATCCTCGAACGGCTCGCAATGCTTGACGCCGAGACGACTCTCTCCCACCACCGGTCGGTCGCCTCGGCTCTTGAGCGGTTGGGCGACGCGGCCGCCGCCGGGCCCCTGGCCAGACTTATCCAAGAGCCGGCGGTCCGCGGCCACGCGATGACGTCGCTGGAACCTCTTTACGACCGGCCGGTGGAAAAGCGGCGGCGCGAAGGGGCGCTCCGCGAGATCGTTCTCGCCCGGGCGCTGTTCCGCTGCGGCGATTGCGAGCGGCTGGGCGAGACGATCCTCCGCGAGTACCAGCGGGACCTGAGAGGGTTGTTTGCCCGGCACGCGTCCGCGGTTCTTCACGGGGAGGGCGGGTAGACGGCGCGGCATAGGAGCGCCGCGCTTGCGCCGCCCCTTGAAGGCTGCCGATGGTTGACTCAAACTGGGGACGAGCAAGGCGTCCTCCCAACCTAAGGGCAGTGCGTACGACTTCCGGCAGCACGGCCAGTGATCGCCGCGCCGAACGGAGAATTTCGAGGCAACGAAAGGACCTGGCGGACATGCCGCAGATGGAAAGCCCCCCTGGGCCGGAGACGATGATTGACGGTCGGCGCTACCTGTATTTCGCCGGCACGGCGTACCTCGGCCTGCAGAGCCACCCGGAGGTGGTTCGGGCAGCTTGCGAGGCGACGGAGCGGTTCGGGGTCGGCGCCGCCACCTCGCGGACGCTGGCCGGCGATACGCCGCCGGCGGTCGAGGCGGAGCGCCGCGCCGCCGCCTTCTTTGGCACGGAGGATGCTTTTCACGTCGCGTCGGGCTTCATGGCGCCGGCCGTGGCCACCGCTCTGCTGGCTGGCCGGGTCGATCACGTGCTGATCGACGAGCACGCCCACGTCAGCCTCCGGCAGGCCGCCGGGCACTTGGGGGTTCCCGTCGAATGGTTCGCGCACCGCGACGCCGAGTCGCTCGCCCTGGCGATTCGCGCAAAGACCTCCTTTCGGTCGCGGCTGCTGGTGATGACCGATGGCGTCTTCTCGGCCGACGGGTCGATCGCTCCGCTGGAGGACTATTGGGGCGTGCTAGCCGGCCACGGCGGGGCCGTCCTGCTCGTCGACGACGCGCATGGCTTCGGGGTGCTGGGAGAAAACGGCCGCGGCACGCTGGAACATGCCGGCCTGGCGCGGCGGGGTTTCAACCGGGAGCCTGCCAGCCGGTCGCCCGCCCTCTGGGCCTGCGGGACCTTGAGCAAGGCCCTTGGCGGCTTCGGCGGGATTCTGCCCGGCAGCCGCGCGGTGATCGAGCGGATCAAGCGCGGCACGCCGTACGGCGCGGCGGCGAGCGGGCCGCCGGTTCCGGTCGCGGCAGCCAGCGCCCGAGCGCTGGCGATTGCGATCGAGCACCCGGAACTGCGCGAGCGGCTCAGGGAAAACGCCGCGCATCTGAAGTCCGGCCTGCGGCGGATCGGTCTGTCCGTCCACGACGCGCCCGTACCGATTGCGGCGCTTGCCTTCGACACGGGCGAGCGGATGCGGCAGGTCCAGGCCGCTCTCGCCGAACGGGGGGTGTGGATCGCCTATCTTCCCGCTTACAGCGGCGTCGGGCCGCAGGGCGTCTTGAGAATCGCGGTCTTCGCCACGCATACGACGGCAATGATCGACCGCCTGTTGGAGGAATTGGCGAGCGCCGTGTAATTGCCCGGCAGGATGCGGCTTCCAACCGTCCGGCGGGGGCTGTTGCGTCCGGCGGGGTGCGATGCGGCTCAGCCCGATCCTCCGCTCGGCTTCAATACGCGTTGCGGTGGCGGAAGCCGAAGGGGAGCGTCATCAGCAGGATTTGCAGGTCGAGCCAGAGCGACCAGTTGCTGATGTAATACAGATCGCACTCGACGCGGTGCCGCAGGGAGGTATTGCCTCTCCAGCCATGGACCTGTGCCCAACCGGTGATGCCGGCTTTGACCCGTTGGCGCTGGGCATAGCCGGGGATCTGGCGGCGGAATTTCTCGACGAAGACCGCTCGTTCCGGCCGTGGGCCGACGAGGCTCATGTGGCCGGCCAGGACGTTGAAGAACTGGGGCAGCTCGTCGAGGCTCCAGCGCCGCATGAAGCGGCCGAGCGGCGTGCAGCGGTCATCGTCGCGCCGCGCCCAGACCGGGCCGGTCTGCGTTTCCGCATCGATCCGCATGCTACGGAACTTGAGCATTTCGAACTGTCGCCCTTCCAGGCCGGTCCGCTTCTGGCGATAGAAGACCGGGCCGGGGCTGGTGAGTTTCACGGCAACGGCCAGGCCGAGCATCAGCGGCGAAAGGACCAGGATCGCCGCGCTGCCCAGGGCGAGGTCCATTCCGCGTTTTGCCAGGCAGGGCCAGCCGCGGTGCGGGTTCTGCCGCAGGTTCACGAACGGCACGCCGTCGATTTCCAAGAGGCGGGGCCTCATGCCGGTGAACCCCGGCAGGTCGGGCACGAGTTGGACTTCGACGAGCACGTCGGCCAGCGCCCGATAGACGCTGGGCAATTCGCCGTAGCGGGTCAGCGGCAGGGCAACGAAGACGTGGTCGATCTCGTGCTCGGCGACGACCTCGGCGATCTGGCCGACGGCGCCCAGGCGGGGGAGCACTTTCGGCTCGCGGCGGCCGGGCTGGTCGACGAAACCGACCGCCTCCAGGCCCGTCCAGTTGTTTTCGCCGATCGTTCGAGCAACCATTTCGCCGGTCCGCCCGCAGCCGACGATCAGGGCGCGGCCGTGGTTCAAACCGCGGCCGCGGAAGTAGCGGAGGAGTTGCCAGAGGGCCCGCCGGGCGAGGGTCAGGCCGAGGGCGTTGAAAATGAAGAAGAGGGCCAGGGCGAGCCGCGATTCGTAGAGGTCGCGGCGATAGAAGGCGGTGGTAATGACGAGGACAAAGAGCAGCCCGCCGGCCTTGAAGACGACGCCCAGCTCGCGCGGCATCTGCCGCAGCCGGTGGATTTCATAAAGCCCGGCCAAGCGGTAGGCGACGGCCGCCAAGACGAGCACCAGCGGAAGCGCCTGGAGAATGAGCGGGAAGTCGGGAACCCCGCCGGAGGCGGGAAAGAGGTCAAACCGCGCAAAATAGGCGGCAAACCAGGCGATCGTGGTAATCACCAGATCGCCGGCCAGAAAGACCAATCCGAGCTTGTTTCCGTGTCGCCGATACACGCCGGCCGCCCTCATCCATGAGCGTGCTTGCGCTGCGCCAGTCCGCCAGCGTCGACGTTGTACCACGGGTTCCGAAGCGGGTCAATGCAGATTGCGTAATTTGGAGAGCATGCGGCATTGCGCATTGAATTTGCAGGTGGCGGTATTTTGTGCCACCCTTTCAGGGTGGCTTGGTTCAGGGTGGCTTGGT
>JAAYCB010000525.1 GCA_012744395.1 Pirellulaceae bacterium | reverse complement strand
TCGAACGTCACGCGCAGCGCCTCGCCGAAGCCTTTGAAGACGACTATGCCGACGCAGCAAAGATTCTCAGGAACGATCGCAACCAACCTAATCCAGTCTGGCGCATGGCGGAAGCACTGACGTTTCTACAAGGAAAAAATAACACGCAGGCAAACTTCCTCTCGATGGTTGATTCGAGCCTGCTCATTAACCGTCCGAACGGGATCGCATCGAAACGCAAAGTGCTTCGCACAGTCGCAGGAGCGGGCCGCAAGATGCGCGAGGTACGTTCGATCGTTTTCACCGACGCCGTTCTCGACCATCTGGTTCACCTGCATGTTCTGAGAACGGGCCGAGCGGGCGGCTATCGACCGCTTGCATACTCGGAGTTTCTGCGGATTCTCCATGACCGCTACGGGTTCTGTATCGGTGTTGCACCGCCGGGGCTCACCGTCTCCAACGACCTGCTCCGTGAAAACCGCACAATTCTTGAGCGTCGCCTGCGGGATCTCGGCTTGCTGGTCGGTGTCAACGATGCTGAGTCGATGAAGCACCTCAGGCCGCGGTTCGAACCGACTCGGGAGGGTAGCGCATGACTTCGACCTCGCTGCATTCCAGGTTGCTCGGCCAGGCCTTCGAAAGGGTCCTCGGCCGGTCGGATTCCGGCACGATGGCCTTCGTCCGCTGCCTCGCTCCGGATGTGGTGGAGCATTTGGCGAAGGACCTGGAGTTCGCGCCCGCGGGGTGGACGATCCGGCGGGTTGCGGATTCAGATGACGAGAGTCAGCGGACAATCACAGCGGATCAGGCCGTCGAGGTCCGCGAATCCAAGAGCGGCGCGAGCGTGCTGTTGGTGGATACATCGCGCGCTGGCGCGGGGATGGACGGGATCTACAGCGCGGCGCGCGAAATCGACGAGGCCGAACTGTTCCGCGAAGCGCTGCGTCTGGCAGCTCGTCAGATTACCGATCAGCAAGGAAGACCAGCGCGGGAGTTCGCCGAGCGCGCAGTGAAGAAGGCTCGCGGTTTCGGGCAGCTGTACAGCATTTCGCCGTGGCAGGAGTTCGACTACTACGTGCGCGTGGCCGCGCAGCAATGTCATCCCGGCGAACTGCTCTGGCTGCTCGGCCTGTGGCCCGTTCGTGCCGAAGAACATGAGCCTTTCGACACCGGTGTACTCGACATCTCGCGGCTGTTTGTGGACCGGCTGCTGGGGGCGGCGGCATCCGGTCAAACGCCGTCTCAACGGATTGAAGCGTTGCGGCTGCTCAACCCGCGCGAAGAGCAGCGGGTTGACCTTGAGCGATTCCTGCACTCGGCCGCCACGCGTCCGTTGCTGACTTCGCTGGAGGGACTCGTTGGCTGCCGGCATCTGTGGGTCAACGAACTGAAGCTCGAAGGGGCCGCCCATGTCATTCAGGCAATCGAACTGGTCCCGTGGCGCACGCGACAGGGCAAGTTGGCCAAGTGGAGCGGCCTGATCCAAGAGGCGGAAGACGAGCCGCCCGTACTGATACTCGATCCCAAGGCCGATGCCAACGGGAATTACGCGAAGCTGGAACTCCGTTGGAAGTCGCGCCCGGACAATCTTGAAAAGAACGCCGTGCAGTATCAGGTCACGATCGTGACCGACATGGACGAGGAACTCGCCTCGCGCGAGGTGCCCCACTCGGCCAAGAAGGAGGAGAAATGCCGATTCACCAACGACGATTTTGCCGGGCTCAGCGATGACGCGCTGATCAACGCGAAGCTCGTCGTTTCCGTGATTGGCGACGATTCGGTGGCGACGCAGGAGAGCGACGAGTTCATCATCCGCTTCGGCACCCCTCCGGACAAGCCGACGGGCGGTGTCGGAAAGGTCATGCGGACTTTCAGCGAAGGGCTGATAGAACTGGACGATCGCGAGATGGTCACCGCCATGGCATCGGCGACCGACTCGTTTCCGCTTGATAGCAAAGGCTACGTCGTCTTGCGTACGCCGCAACGGGGCAAGAGTTTTCGCGTGTTTCGTCCACCGCTGGTCCACGAAGTGGAGCAGGACTGGGTGTCGCGCAACGGCGAGATCGGGCGGTGGAAGGTGAAAGTGCGGGCTTCCGGTGCGCGTGCGGGCGTGCCGGAGTTTGTGCCGATTTCTCCCATCGAGAGTTCCGAGGGAACTTCGCCGCAGTCGCCGAGGGAGCGTGCCGCAAACGCCAGTCGGCGGATGGCCGAGAAATTTGGGACGTGTGGGGGAGGCGTCGGCCAGGTTTACGACCAGAACGCCAAAGCGTTCGATACGGTCGTCAAGGAGTATGTGCTGGCGTGGTCGATAATGCTGGATGATGGCGATCCGCATCTGGCGCTTGCGAACACGGTGGAAATCCAGTCGCTCTCCGGTCGAACGATCGGCCTGGTCGTCTTGCCGGCTCATCCACTTCGCGTTGCCTGGCATGCGGCTTACGACAATCTGGTTCTGCACTCACGGTATGAGCGGGGGGCGGCCCCCAAGCAGGTGCGGGAGGAACTGTCGTTGCTGGACGGCGCCATGTTTCCGGCATTTCTGCCGGGATTGGAGTCTGGCAGGACATTCGTCTTCGCCGACACGCTGGGCTTTCATACCGTGGGGATGGTGGCAGATGATGATCAGGAGCCGAAGGCAGCGATCGCGATTCTTGCCAGAGCACTGGGTGACAGCGAGTCGGCCGACTCGGCGCCGACCGTTGGGCGGCAGAGCGCTCAGGTGCTTGGCAACGAGATCCTGAAATACATGGAATGTCACGACACCTCGAAGCTGCTTCATATTCACGCCTTGCGTCCCGGTGATGGCCTGACGGTGGCCCGATCGCTCGGCCATGTGCAGAAACGGAGTCGCCGCGTTGCCGCGGCGGATGAGTCGGAAGAGGATCCTCAGCCGACCGCTCCGTCGTTCGTACTGGAACTCTATCCGTCGGCGGGGCAGCGGGGTGTTGCCGGGCGGTTTATCGCCGAAGCGCGCGAAAAACGGCGCAGCGGAGCGGGCGTGGTTCTGGAAGATGATCAGTGGATGCTGGAATCAACCGGCCTCCGCGGGGGGGTGGCCGTGCCCAGATTGCGGTGGGCCCGCAAACGCGAGTTGGACCCGAAATCGGCGGCACACCTTGCTGTCGCCTTCGACACATTCGAATCCCGCGTTGTTCCGACTGACCAGGCCGGGCCAGGCAGACCATTTTTCGCCTTCGGTCTGATGTCGTTCTTCGAACGGGATTACCGCAGCGTGCCGTCTCCGCTCTGGTGGAGCACCGTTGTTGGTTCAACAGTCGGCGAAAAGCATCCTGGGGATCGGATGCATACGGAGCGACTCATCAAGTTGCAGCAGACAATTCACCGTTGCGCCATTCGCGGATCGAGCGTGGCCAGCAGCGTCCCGGCGTTGCGAACGGAAATCTCGCCGGAAAAAGCCTACGGGCTTCGCAAGCTTCACCGCTTGTGCGACTGGGTGATCACACTCGACCGGAATGCCGGCATCGAATACTTCGACTCGCCTCGCGACAACCGGGATGTTTACGACGCGTACGTCATCGACTGCGTCCCGGAACGGGAGGATTTGGGCTGTCTGCAACTCATTACGTCGACAAGCAATCTCGAAGAAGTGCGGAATCTACTCGACGCGGCGCTTGACCGCATGAGTCTCAGCCGGAGCCGTCGCAATGCGGAGTTCCTGTTGTCGCACCTGAAGGCGCTTAGCGGTCGTCTCGCCATCCGCCTGACTGGCCAGAAGGCCCCGACGGCCGAATTGATCGCGCTGGCGATGTGCCATGCCAACTGCCTACGGGCATTCGATGACGATCACTGCTGGACATCGCTGCGAACGGGCTTCTTCGTACCGGTTGATGACATTCGCGATCTTCTGCCGCCGGTCGCGGATCGGCCCGACGAGACGATCTCGGCTGATGCCAACGACGATCCCGCCGCCGAACAGAAAGCAACCCGGCCCGACTTGATTCACGTCTCTCTGGTTCCGCGAAAAGGACTGCGATTCCGATTTGCCGAGGTGAAGTACCGACGGCACCTACGGACGGCCCGCAGCCCTGAGGCTTTACACAGCATTTGCCGCCAGGTTGGATCACTGCGCCGCCGCTGGGAAGAATGGTACGGTACCGAAGGGGTGTGCCTCGCATTCCGGGCGGTCCGCCGCGCGAAGCTCGCTCGCGTGCTGCGATTCTATGCCGACAAGTCCAGACGCCACGCAGATGACGACGAGAAGACCAGCCTCTCTGCCGACGCGTACGAGGCATTGATTGGAGAGATCGACCGATTCATCGAGAAGGGGGGCGATTATACATTCGCATCACTCGAAGCTCCGGATCGCGGCTGGGTATTCTGTCCCGAATACGTTGGCAGTCGGCCGATGGAGATCACTCCGATCGGTTGGGACACACGGATTTTCCTGTTTGGCGCGGATTCCAGCTTCCGCCGCGATTCAGGCCAGACGGACAGCGAACCGCGACCGTCCTTAGCCAAGGAGACCAGGACGGCCGAACCGGCAAGGCGTGGCGAAGAAGTCGGCCTGAAGGCAGGCAGCACAGAACAATTCGCCGAATCCGAGTCGCCGCCTGTGGACACTGCGACCGTTACACTATCCCGTGATCAGCACACCGGCCAGATCGCAGACTCCGAATCCGATCCAACAGCATCAGCCGACGCCACGCCTTCCGTCTGTCTCGGCACGAATCTCCATTCGGAGGCAGAAGTCCGTTGGCCACTGACGGTGCGAGGTAATCCACATTTGCTGCTCGCCGGGCTTCCGGGAATGGGCAAGACAACGTGCCTGCTGAACATCTGCCGGCAGATGCTTGAATTCGGCATCCGGCCGATCGTGTTTTCCTACCATCAGGATATCGACGAGAAGCTGCGGCAGATGGTCGGCTCGGTACGCTTCATTGACTTTGACGGACTGGGCTTCAATCCACTCCAGGTGATCAACCGCAGTCCAAGGATGGCGCACCTCGATGTCGCGGGAGCAGTGCGTGACATCTTCGTCACCATCTTCCCCGAACTGGGAGACATCCAAGGGGAACGGATCCGCAGGGCGATTAAGGACAGCTTCGTTGAGCTCGGTTGGGGTGATCCGGCTGTGGAGCCTGTCGAGTTGGCCGAGCCCGAATTCTCACGATGGGTGGAAATCCTGCGTTCCGAGCCGAAACCCGACCGCGGGCTGAAGACGCTGCTCGCCCGGTTGGAAGAACTTGAGGATTACAGTTTCTTCCGGACGGCGGAGAGCCAGCAGAGTCTTTGGGACAGCGACCGACCTGTCATTGTGCGAATCCATTCCACGCAGAACGATTATCTACAGAAAGCGTTCGCCTCGCTCGTCTTCTACGGCCTCTACAAGGACATGTTCCGCCGGGGCGTGCAGGACCAGATCACGCATGCGCTGATCTTCGACGAGGCCCATCGTGCCGCACGACTCCAGTTGATTCCGACGATGGCCAAGGAGTGCCGCAAGTACGGAATCTCGCTTGTGCTTGCGTCGCAGGAAGCCCGTGATTTTCACATCTCACTGTATTCCGCGATCGCCAATTACCTCATCTTGCGTCTGACCGAGGCGGATGCAAGAGCGATGGCAAAAAACGTGGCTACGTCGGATCAGGAACGAGTCCTTATCGACCGCATCAAGCAGATGGACCGGTTTCGTGCGTTCTATTGCAGCGAGGGGCAACGGAAGCCGGTTGCGGTTGCTTTGTTGGCGTGAGCACGACAACGCGCCTTCGCGGAGTGGTGGTAAGGCAAGCGCACTACAAGCGTCCTCGACATCGGGATTACCTCGGATGGGGGTAATTTCGTTCTCCCCTCCGAGGAGAAACCAAGCGGAGACAGGCGGAGTTTCGAGGCCGAGGCGGCAAGGCGAGCGCGACTGGCGCGGCTCGAGAGAGGCGGGTTGCCGGTGGCGGAGTACCTGCCGTCGCGAGGGCATGTCCGATCCGAGTTTCCGTCAATGGCTGAAACGGTTGGAGCACGGAGAGCGTGAAGCAAGGCGAACGGCGCGCCAGGTGCGCAGCGACGCGGGGGCATACCGGGGGGCGTCATTTCTCTGCTGGTGGACGTGGCCGGGGTGACTTGGGCGGAGGCCAAGCTTCCCAGCGGGATGAGGACGCGCGTCCCCACGGACAGCGCGGTGGGGTCGCGAACCGTGATCGTTCCGGCGGGCCGGTCAATCGCGGCTCGAATACCGCAGCACGTAGTAGAGCAGCGTGAGGATCGCCTGCAACGTGGCCGCCACGTAGGTCAGCGCCGCCGCGTTGAGCACCTTCCGCACGTAGGTCATGTCGCCGGGGCCGACAATCCCGAGGGTGGCCAACTGCTCCTTCGCCCGGGAACTGGCGTTGAATTCGACCGGCAGGTTTACGACCTGGAAAAGGACCACGAAGCTGAACAGGATAATGCCCGCCAGCAGCAAGGGCTGGAGCGAGAAGACGACGCCGAAGAACGCCAGGAACAGACCGATGTTGCTGCCGAAACCGGCGGCGGGCACGGCCAGGTTGCGGACGACCAAGGGCGCATAGTTCCTGGCGTCCTGGATCGCGTGCCCCGCCTCGTGGGCGGCAATCCCGACGGCGGCGAGCGAACGGCTCTGGTAGACCTCGTGGCTCAGCCGCAGCACCTTCTGCCGGGGGTCATAATGGTCGCTCAGGTGACCGGGCGTCATTTCCACATCGACGTTGCCGAGGCCGGCCGAGTCGAGAATATGCCGGGCGGCCGCCGCCCCGCTCAGAGGGGCCGGCTGCTGTTGCGCCCGGGCATACGACGAGCGAATCATCATCTGGGCCCACAGACCAAGCAGAATCGCCGGAGCGATGAACAACAACAATCCGAACGTCATTGCTTCTTCCTTCGTATTGCACAGCCCGCCGCCGCGGCATCGCCTCCGCAATCGTCGCCGGCGGTAAAAACCTGCTCTTGCCTACTAATGTTTGATGCGCCGCCGAGCCCGTTGTTACACCGATCCGGGCGGTTTTCCGACCCTCTGGGCAGAAGCGGCGCCGCCGACCGCACATTGCGCTATTCTACCCAACCAGCTTGCCAAAAAGCGAGTTGAAGCACAAGGCGAGTACGGAACCAGGCAGGATTCAAGGCTCAATCTCCAGCGGCGAGGTGGACAAGACGGGTCCGTGATTGGGGGACCGGAGAGGGAAATTCGGGCATGGAACCGTGCCCCGAGCACGACCGCAGCCCCTCTCACGGCCGGATGCCGCCCGGCTCGGTTTGCCGGACAAATCCCTGGTGGAGATGGAGTTGGGGATCGCAGTGGGGCTGATCGTGTCCCAGAAGGCGATCGGGTTTGAAGCCAGTTCCGGCGGGTGCTGTCTGGCGGTCGGCCGGGCAAGCCGCTGCGCTCCCCAGGGAAGGCAGTTCGACAACGAACGCCGCCCCTCCGCCGGGCGAAGACTCGACGCGGACACTGCCCGTGTAATGGCTGACAATTTTCCTGACGATCGCCAACCCCATGCCGGAGCCTTCCGCATCGGTTCCGGGCAGGCGGCAGCCGGGCGCGAAGATCTTGTCGCGCCACGCCGGCGGAACCCCCCGGCCATTGTCGCCGATCCGCAACGCGGCAGACGTGCTGTTCCGCTCCCCCAGGTCGGGCGAGTCGATGGTCAGCCTGGGACGATCGGCATCCAGACCGTGCCGCAGGGCGTTGCGGACTAGGTTGGTGACGATCTGCTTGAGCCGGCGGCGATTGCACCACAGCCGCGGCAACGGCCCGAGCACCTGGACTTCGACGTTGCGCTGGTCGAGCAATGCCCGCTGTTCGAAGAGGACCTCGTCGACGATTGATCCGGTGTCCGCCGCCTCCGGCTCCATATCGACGCTGCCGGTTCGTCCCAAGTCGATCAGGTCGTTGAGGAACCGCTTCGACTCGGTCATGCAGGCGCGCACATGGGCGGCAAGCTCCAGGAGTCCGGATTGCCCGGGGCATTGGCGGCCGAGGGAGCGCTCAAGCTGTGAGAACGAGTGTTCCATGATCATGAAGTTCGCGTTCATGTCGTGCGACAGCGCGCGGATGAAGAGGTCGAGTTCCGCGTGCGTCTGTTCCATGCGGCGGACCGTCTGGCGGTAGTCCAGCAGCAGGCGGACCTGGCGGACGGCGTTGGCGACGGTCCGAGCCAGGGATTCGGCATCGATCGGGCCGGCGGCGATCGTCTCGACGCCGGGCGACTCGATCGCCCCCGCCGCAAGGGGCAGCGCCTCGGCGTCGGCCACGAGGATTGCGGCGGTCTGCGGGTAGGCCTCCGCCAGGGTCGCCACCAGCGTCCGGCCGCCACCGTCGACGCGGGCGGCGATCAGGGCCACGTCGATCGGCTGGCTGGCGAGATGCCCGATGGCCTCCGCCCGAGTGCCCGCTTCGAAAATCTGCAGATTGCGGCCGAAATGTGTGCGCAACGGTCGGATCAGCCGGACTCGGGCAACCCGCCGAGGATGGACCACGAGCGCTCGCAGCGGGGCGGCATTCTGGTGTCCTGGTTTTTCTGTTTTCACGGCATTCGGCATGTTCTGGGCCCCAGTCTCCAGATCGACCGATGCGGGGGCGCGAGTCTCTCCGACTCGTGCCCCCAGAGGTCCTTTTGCGGGCCGGCCGGCGCTGCAAACCGCGCAATCGTCACCAGTGTGCGCCTCGCCAAAAAAAAGGTTCGCGGCCGGGGGAGCAACAAGCTAGAATGGATCGGGTGGGGGGCCGTGAATCGAAATCTCCAGCAACCGCCGGCCAAAGCGATGGCTGTTCTTCGAACGATCCTCTCCGTTGCCCTGCTCGGGCTAGCCGTCGGCTGCGGCGGGGGCGAGAAGGCTCCGCCGACTGGCGGCGATGCCGTGGCCGCGCCGGAAGACGTCGATCTTGCCGGCTTGCGGTATAACACGGGGGACCGGGCCATCTGGCCGGACCACGACCTGCCGATCGTGCACCGATTCGATCCGCCAGAGGTTCCCAAATCGATCCGCGGTCCGTTTCCGCTCGAGACGATTCCGCAGGACGGTCCTGAGGTGGGTGTTTTTAGTCCGTAGCCCCCATTACAGGGTAGGGCGAGCCCCGCTGCGGTCGACGAAACCGTGACAGGCGGCCGGGGTTCTATTATTATGGGGATTGGAGTTGCCGTCGATGTTTCAGGCGGGCCTTCAGGGTTGAGACTCGGGGGTGCGGGCTTCGGCGCGGCGGCCATTGCCGCCCTTCGGGCGGTTCCCCAGAAACCAACCGTTTGAGACAGTGCCGACTGGCAGACGCCGCCGGGCGGCGAACGCGCGGCGCCACGCCGCCGCCGTGCCGTGTGCGGTTCCAGCTAGCCGATCTTGACTGAAGTCCGCGGCGGTGGCGTGTCGTGGCGTTTGCATGGCCCGGCGCCGGGTTCGTTTACGGATTAGTACGAAAAGGCCTCACGCATGCCTCGCAATTCTCGTGATCGTCGCTCAGGCTCTAGACCACGGCGCGCCGGCTACTCGGTCCGCGGTTTTCTGATCGGGCTGCCGCTGGTGCTGGGGATCGGCGTGCTGGCATGGTTTACGTTCCCCAAGCTCTCGCTGACCGCCCAGGAGAGCGGGCCGATGGTCCACGAGGTGACGGTTGCGGATTTCATCCACGACATCACCGAGCGGGGCAACATCGAGAGCGCCAGCAATGTGGAAATCCGCTGCGAGGTCGAGAGCCGCGGCAGCGGGGGGACGATGATCCTCGAGTTGGTCCCGGAGGGCACCTATGCCAGCCCCGGCGACGTGCTCTGCCGCTTGGATGCTTCCGCCCTGGAACAGGAATACACGCAGCAGCAGATCGTCTGCAACAGCAGTGAAGCCCGCGTGATTCAGGCGAGGAACGAGTACGAGACGGCGATGATATCCTTGCAGGAATACATCGAGGGAATTTATGCGGAGGAGAAGCAGAGGATTGAAGGGAACATCTTTGTTGCCGAGGAAAACCTCCGCCGCGCCGAGCAGAACTTCGAATTCAACTTGAAGCTCTTCGCGCGCGGGTACGTCACGGACATGGCGGTCGAGGCCGAGAAATTCGCGGTCGAGGACTCAAAGAAGAAGCTCCAACAGGCGAAGACCGAGCTTGCCGTGCTGGAGAAGTACACGCGCGAGAAGCAGGTCAAGCAGCTCGAGGCCAACATCAAGACCACGGAGGCCAAGCTCAAGGCCGAGGAACACAGCTACCAACTCGACCTGGAGAAGCTGGCCGACATTGAAGCCCAGATCGAGAAGTGCACGATTGTCTCGCCGGACTACGGCCAGATCGTGTACGCCAACGTCACGGACCGCCGCGGCGGCTCGGAGGTGATCATCGAGGAGGGCCAGACCGTCCGCGAGCGGCAGGTCATCTTCCGGCTCCCCGACCCGCGGCGGATGCAGGTCAAGGCGAACATCAATGAGGCCAGCGTGGCGATGGTCACGACGGGAATGGCGGCCACGATCCGGCTCGACGCCTTCCCGGACCGCGTGCTGCACGGCGAGGTCGAAAAGGTCAACGAGTATCCGGCGCCCTCGTCGTTTTTCACCGGCAATGTCAAGGAATATGAAACCACGGTCCGCATCTTTCTCAACGAGTCGGGCAAGCCGAATTCGACGGGCCCCGACCAGAAAATCGCGAGAAGGAAGATCGGCGGGCCGGGGGCGCTGGCCCGTGCCAATGGCAATCCGCAGGGCAAAATCCCCTCCACCGGCCGGCTGGCCGGCAAGCCGCAAGCCGAGCCGGACGGCAGCGCGGGAGCGGGGCCCGGCGACTCCCTTGCACTGAAGTCCGCCCCCGGCGCCGCTGGAACGGACGGCGCGGAAGAACCGGCCGCCGAACCAGCCGCAAAAACCGAAGCCGCCGAAGCCGGCGCGGTTGCCAAGCCGGAGAGCCCTGAAAGACCGGCGGAGAACAATTCGCAAGTCTCGCTGCGGCCGGGCATGACCGCGGAGGTGAAAATCCGTGTCCAGACGATTCCCAACGTGCTCCAGATTCCCGTCCAGGCGATCGTTGAGCACGGCGGCAGACACTACTGCCTGAGCTACGACAGAGCGGCCGGCTGGTCCAAGCGCGAAGTCGCGATCGGCCCGACGAACGACAAGACCGTGGTGATTCGCGAAGGCCTCAAGGAGGGCGAGAAGGTGGTCATGGGCGCTGCGAACTATCGCGACCGGGTCAAGTGGCCAACCGTGCCCAACGCGACCAGCGCGCAAGGCGATGCGGGCGATCGTTCCGGTGATCCGGGCGGGCCGGCGGGTCAGCGGCGCCCCGAACAACCGGCAGGGCCGAGCGGGCCGTCCCGGCCGGATGGGCGAAGCGAGGGGGGCGAGGACCGGCCTGGCCGGCCAGCCAACCCGATGCAGACCTTCAGTCAAATGGACGCCAATCGCGACGGCAAGCTCAGCGAGGACGAACTGCCAGAGCCGATGAGGCCGCGATTCTCTTCAATCGACGCCAACGGCGACGGCGCGATCGATCGAGCCGAGTTCACCGCGGCGAGGAGTCGTGCGGGGGGGCAACGTCCCGGCGGTGCGGGCGGCCCCGGCGGTGCGGGCGGCCCCGGCGGTACTGGCGGTACTGGCGGTACTGGCGGTA
>JAAYCB010000066.1 GCA_012744395.1 Pirellulaceae bacterium | reverse complement strand
CATCGATGCCTTGCTGCTCGCAGACCTTGGCGATGTACGCCACCGCATCACCCACCGTCTGAACGCTGAGTGCCTCGTCCTCGTCCATCTCGACGCCGAATTCCTCCTCGAACATCGCGACCAACTCCACCGACTGGACACTCTCGGCGCCCAAATCAGTCGTGAAGACGTGCTCCGGTTTGATCTCCTGCGGATTCAACTGAAGAACTCGGGCTGTCACCGCAATCACTCGATCTTCCACGCTGGCCATCTCGAATCGTCTCCTCTGCGCTGGTTGATCTGTTGGTCGAACGGGGGCCTCTGCCTGGTTGCCCGCCTCCGGTCGCCCGCGGCGCGCCGGCAATCCCCCCCGATCCCGTGTCTTTCCCGCAACCAGGCCGGGGACCCGAACGGAGAGGGGGGTACCCTCCCAAAGGCTAGGACAACTGCACCATTTTCGCTCGTGAGCCTACCAGTGTCACCGCTCATGGACCCCAGGTCAAGCGCTATCCGCCCGCCTGGGAGCCGGGTGGCGATCCTGGTCGGAACCCGACGGCATGCGGTCTTTTCCGCCGGCCAGAGGCATAATCGATCGAATCGTCAAGTTTTACCGCGTTGCATGCCGATGGTTTACGCTGACTGTCTGGATGTCTCAGGCCAGAATATGGGAGCCCAACGGATGAAGATCGCCCTGGCCGTCGACGTTTTCCCCTCACGCAGTGGGGTGACCGAAGCCTGGCTCAGCCAGCTTGCCTCCAGGCTGCTGCGCAGAGGTCACCAGGTGCATCTGCTCGCCCGCCTGTTCACTGCCGCGGTTCCGTCGGGCGTGCACGCGCACACGGCCGGCCGTGCCGGCTCGCCTGCCGCCCGCGAAGCACATCTTGAGGCCGCCCTGGGCAGCCTCCGAGCCGACATTGTCCACGGCATCGGGCTGGGCCGATCCGCCGATGTGTTCACGCCCGCCGAACCGGCCGGGCTGGAAGGCCAGGGCGAGCTGTCCGGCGGCCCTCGGCTCGCCGGCCTCCTGAAGCGCCTGGCTCGCCGCCTCTTCCCGCTCGCGGTTCAGCCGGGGCGACGGGCCGCGCCTCCACCGCTCGATCCCCGCACGCTGGTCGTCGCGCCCTCGACGATGGTGGCCGGCATCTACGGGTCTTGCCACCAAATCCCGCCGGAACAACTCCATGTGGTCTACCCGGGCGTGGACATCAAGAAGTACTCCCCCCATGTCCGCCCCCTGCGGCGCGATACGACCCGCCGCAAATTGGGCGTTGAGACGGACGAGTTTCTCGTTCTCTGGGTGGGAAGCGACCCCTATCGCAAGGGGTTGGATACGGCCCTTCGCGCACTGAGGCGTCTGGCTGCCGCGGAACGCCGGGTCCGGCTGGTGGCGGTCGGCGGCCTCGATTGCCAGGCCCGCCAGAAGTCTGCCAGGCATCTTGGCGCGGCGGACCGGGCGATCTTCGTCAACCAGTCCGACCTGGTCCCCTATTATGCGGCGGCCGACGCATTCATCCTCCCTTCGCGCCATGATCCGTTCAGTCTCACGCTCCTGGAGGCCGCCGCCTGCGGCTTGCCCTCGATCGCCTCGCGGGCAGACGGCGCCAGCGAACTGGTCAGCGACGGCGTGGATGGTTTCCTGATCGAATCGGCCGACGACGAGGCGTTGGCCGCCCGGCTGGTCGACCTGTTTGACCCATCCCGGCGCGAGCGGATGAGCCGTGCCGCGCGGCGGATGGCGATCGGGCACACGCTGGACCGGAGCATCGACCAGCTTGTTCAACTCTACGAGACGATCGTCTCCCTGCGGTCGGGCGTGGCCGCGCCGCGCCGCGCCGCCTGAATCAGATCGCGTCGCCGTCCACCTCGCCCGTCCGAATCCGCACGGTCTGCGTCAGCTCGCTGACGAAAATCTTCCCGTCGCCGACCTGGCCGGTCCGCGCCGCCTGGACGAGCGTGTCGATCACGTCCTGGACAGCGCTCTCCGCCACGGCGATCTCGAGCTTGAGTTTCGGCACCAGGTCGACGGTGTATTCGGTTCCGCGATACATCTCGGTGTGCCCTTTCTGGCGCCCGAACCCGCGGACCTCGGTGACCGTCATCCCTCGCACGCCCTGTTCATCGAGGGCGCTCTTCACATCTTCGAGTTTGAAATGGCGAATGATCGCTTCGATCTTCTTCATGCAGCGCCTCCTCGAATGGCAGCCTTGTTCGGCAATCCGGGCTGGCAGCCGAGCACCGGCGGCCGGCAGCTCGTTTAGATGAAGATGTAGCCTTCCTCGCCGAGCGGGCTGAGATCCAAGCCCTGGATTTCCTCATCGTGCGAGACGCGCAGGCCCATCGTCGCATCGAGGAATTTCAGGAGAACCAATGTCACCGCGATCGCCAATCCCCACGCGATCGCGGTGGCCACGATCTGGTTGACCCATGCGCCGCCGTCATCATCAGGACGAGGGCCGAACGGGTAAGCAGCCGCATGGTCGCCCGAGTCGAGGACCGGCCGGTCCGCCGCCGCCAGCGGCCTGGGCAGGGGCGTTTCCCTCTCGGCGCCGGCGGCCGCTCGGCAGCATGCCAACGCCGCCCATGCGGCAGCCGGCAGCCAGATCGGCAGCCGCCGACGATTACGGACCGTTTGTTCTCGCATCATTCTCTGCGCTGTTCGCATTCTCTGCGCTGTTCGCATTCTCTGCGCTGTTCGCATTCTCTGCGCTGTTCGCATTCTCTGCGCTGTTCGCAATTGGTTTGCGTTGTTTCATGCCAGTGCAACTGGTGTGCCAGACCGCCGGTTCCGGGCTCGGCAAGAAACCGCAAAGCCTGAAATTCCAGTGGGTTGCGCAGCGCGATTGGACCGCGAGGCCGAGCTCGCTGTCCGCGGTCGCGGGCAATCGATGCGCAGTGTTTAGGCAGGACATCGTCTCGAATCTCCCGCGCACGGAGAGCCTGGCCAGCACGTGCGGCGGAAGAGCTGCCTGCTCTCGACGGGACAACGGCTTCGTCTCCGCCGGTTTTCGCGGCGCCGGTGTGCGATAGCTTGCCTGGGCGGCAGTCGCTATCATGGCAGCGAGTGCCGCCGTGGGGCGCAGCGTCGCTTGCCCGCCCGCAAGAGTCGGCGGCCCATCCGCATGGACAAATACGGCCAGACCGCGGAGGAAACTTTCGCCATGTCGAACAACACGGGCAACGCTCAGTCACGTCGGGATTTTCTGAACAAAGCCGGCTGCTTCGCCACGGCCTGTTCCCTGGCGGGCGCAGGGGTTCCGAGAGTCCACGCCGCCGAGAACAACACGATCCGCCTGGCCCTGATCGGCTGCGGGGCGCGCGGCACGGGGGCCGTGGCCAATGCCCTGATCGTCAACCAAGGGCCGCTCCAACTGGTGGCGATGGCCGACGTGTTTCCCGGCGTGATCGAGCACCGGCTCAAGTACCTGCGGGGCAGCATCCAGGCCAGTTGGGATCGGACCACGACCGATGGGTTGGCGGCGAGCATCGACGTTCCGCCGGAGCGCCGGTTCGTGGGCTTCGACGCCTACCGCCAGGCGATGGACTGCCTGGGCCCGGGCGACATCGCCATCCTGGCCACGCCGCCGGTCTTTCGCTGGGTGCATTTCGCCTACGCCATCCAGAAGGGGCTGAACGTTTTCATGGAGAAGCCGCTCACGTCCGACGGTCCCACGTCGCGCCGCATGTTGAACCAGGGAGCAGAGTCGATCGCCAAGAACCTCAAGGTGGGCGTCGGTCTGATGTCGCGCCACAGCCGCCCGATCCAAGAGCTGCATCAGCGGATCGGCGACGGGGAAATCGGCGACATCTTCCTGTTGCGCGCCTACCGGCTGATCGGGCCGCTGGCGACGGCGTTCTCGCATCGTTGGCCGGGGACGCCCAGTGAATTGCTCTGGCAGGTCCAGCGTTTTCACAGCTTCATCTGGGCCAGCGGCGGATGCTTCAACGACTTCTACATCCACGTGATCGACAACGCCTGCTGGATGAAGGACGCCTGGCCGGTCAAGGCCCAGGCGATCGGCGGCCGCCACTACCGCACCAGCCCCGACGGCCGGCCGTACGTCGACCAGAACTTCGACACGTACGGCGTGGAATACACGTTCGCCGACGGCGCCAAACTGATGGTCGACGGCCGCTGCATGCCCGGCTGTCACAATGACCACTCGAGCTGCGCGCAGGGCACGCGGGGCGCGGCGGTCATCTCCAAGTCGGGCGACTGCGGGCCGCCTTCGAGCACTTACCGGTCCCACACGTTCGATCCGGCCGACCTGATCTGGCGATCCGAGACGGCCCCCGGCGAGCGGAGCCCCTATAACAACGAATGGAACGATCTTGTCGACGCGATCCGCAACGACAAGCCGTACAACGAGGTCAAGAGCGGCGTCGAGGCATGCGTCGTGTCGAACATGGGCCGCCGCGCGGCACATACCGGTCGGATCGTTACGTTTGACGAAGCGCTGCAAGACGACCAGGAGTTTGCGCCCGGCGCCGACAAGTTCACCGCCGATTCGCCGGCCCCTGTCCAGGCCGACGCGGATGGCCGCTACCCCGTCCCCCAGCCGGGCATCCTCACGCAGCGGGAGTATTGACAGCCGGAGTCTCCCCGGACGCATCCAGCCGCGCCAATCCGCCAACGCACAGCCGCAAGCACAAAAGGGGCCAAAAGCAAAAGGGGCCACCCACAACCTTCTTCCCACAAAAGCACAAAAAAAGGGCCACCCGCAAGTCTCTTCAAGCCCACCACCCATGCAAAAGGGGCCACCCATAACAAAAGAGGGGGCCACCCATGACGCTTTCTCAAGCGCGCGCCCCCATGCGGACTGTCTGCGGAGCCAAGAATGTGCTGCAACCGGTATCCCCGCTGGCCGCCAATCGCCACTCCGCCCCGATTCTCGCTCGCCTGCCTTTCCCTATCTCCCACTCTCCCTCCCCGCTCTTCACCTTTCCTTCTCTGCGTCTTGGCGCCTCTGCGTGAGCATTCTCCCTCCACCTGAACCAGCGCGGCGGCGTTCCCTCCGGCGGTCATTGTCCCATACGGGCCCCAGCGCTAGAATTCATCGTTTTGCCCGCTCACGGGGTGGAAGGGCTGGCGCTCGGCCGCGAGGCGATAGGTCCCGCCTGCCGGACAAATCGAATTCTCCCGCCCCTAAACAGGTGGGCCTGCCGCCAGAGTCGCGGCAGTCCGCCCGAACGACGATTGCATCGCCGCGCAACACGCAAAGGAACCTGCATGGACCCTCACGAGCCACCCTTTTCCGGCCTGGGAACCCGGGCGCTGCACGCCGGACAGAAGCCCGACCCGAACACCGGTTCCCGGGCAACGCCCATCCACCAGACGACCAGCTACTGTTTTCAGAGCACGGAGCACGCGGCCGACTTGTTTGCCCTGAAGGAGATGGGCTGGATCTACACGCGGCTGATGAATCCCACGACCGATGTCTTCGAGCAGCGGATGGCCGCCCTGGAAGGGGGGGGCGGCGCCTTGGCCGTGGCCAGCGGCCAGCAGGCGATTGCCGTGGCGCTCTGGAACCTGGTCCACAGCGGCCAGCACATCGTCTCCGCCGCAGCGCTCTATGGCGGCACGATCACGCTCCTCGGCCAGACCTTCAAACGGCTGGGAATCGACGTGTCCTTCGTCGATGCGACCGATCCGAGGAAGATCGCCGAGGCGATTCGGCCCACGACGAGGGCCGTCTACATCGAGTCGCTCGCCAACCCGAAGAACGACGTGCTCGACTACCGGACGATCGCCGAGGTGGCCCACGAGCGCGGCCTGCCGCTGGTCTGCGACAACACGGTCCTGACGCCGATCCTCTTCCGTCCCTTCGAGCAGGGCATCGATATCGCCGTCTACAGCGCGACGAAGTTCATTGGCGGGCATGGCACGAGCATCGGCGGCGTGATCGTCGACAGCGGCAAGTTCGACTGGTCGCGCGAACCGGAAAAATGGCCCCAGTTCACCCAGCCCGATCCGTCGTATCATGGTACGGTTTTCCACGAGGCGGTCGGTGCGCTCTGCTACATCGTGACTTGCCGGACGCACTGGCTCCGCGACCTCGGCGGTGCGTTGAGCCCGTTCAATTCGTTTCTCTTCCTGCAAGGCCTTGAAACGCTCCACTTGCGGATGCCCAGGCACTGCCAGAACGGGCTGGCCGTCGCCGAGTGGCTCGAAGCCCACCCGCTGGTCACCTGGGTCAACTACCCCGGCCTCCCCTCGCACCCCGGCCATGAACTGGCCCGAAAATATCTTCCCCAGGGAGTCGGCGGGATTCTCGGCTTCGGCATCAAGGGGGGCGTCGAGGCCGGCCGCAAGTTCATCGAGGCCTGCCGGCTGGCGTCGCACCTGGCCAACATCGGCGACGCCAAGACGCTCGTCATCCATCCGGCGTCGACGACGCATAGCCAGCAGACCGAGGAGGCGCTGCGGTCGGCGGGGATCACGCCGGACTACATCCGCGTGAGCGTCGGCCTGGAAGACGTCGAAGACATCAAGGCCGACCTCCAGCAGGCTCTCGAAACGTCGCAGAAGTGAGCGGTTGATGGCGATTGCCCCGTTTGAAAGCAGCGACAGCAACCGGCACGCCCAGCCGCTGAAATTCGCGCGCCAGGCGGTCTTCGACGAGCCGCTCTTGCTGGAGCGCGGAGGCCGCCTGCCCCAGATCAGCGTGGCCTACGAGACCTACGGCCGGCTCAACGCCGAGAAGACGAACGCCGTGCTGATCTGCCATGCCCTGTCGGGCGATTCGCACGTGGCGCGCCACCAGGCGGACGACGATCCCGGCTGGTGGGACATCGTCGTGGGCCCGGCGCGACCGATCGACACGGACCGCTATTTCGTCATCTGCCCGAATGTCCTCGGCGGCTGCCGCGGCACGACGGGGCCGAACAGCCTGAATCCGCAATCGGGCAGACCCTACGGCGCCGATTTCCCTGTGATCACCGTCGGCGACATCGTCGCAGTCCAGCGGCGCCTGGTCGATCACTTGGGCATCGACCGGTTGCTGGCCGTGGTTGGCGGCTCGCTCGGCGGCCACATGGTCCTCCACTGGGCGACGCGCCACCCCGACCGGCTGGCCGGCGCCGTTCCGATCGCCACCTCGGCCTGCTTGACGAGCCAGGCCCTGGCCTTCGATGTCGTCGGCCGCAACGCGATCCTCCGCGATCCGGATTTCCAGGCAGGGCAGTATTACGGGACCGGCCGGGCGCCGCTGGTGGGCCTGGCGATTGCGCGCATGCTGGGACATATCACCTATCTCTCCCGCGAAGGCATGATGGAGAAGTTCGACGCCCAGCGATTCAAGCCGCGGCTTGTCCGGTCCGAATTCGAGACGAAGTTCTCCGTCGGCTCGTACTTGGCGCACCAGGGAGACCGCTTCGGCGAGCGGTTCGACGCCAACAGCTACCTGGCCCTGTCGATGGCCATGGACCTGTTCGACCTGGGGTACACCCGGGAAAGACTCGCCGCGGCGATCCGCGCCGCCCGCTGCCGCTGGTTGCTGATGAGTTTCACCAGCGATTGGCTGTTCCTTCCGTTCCAGTCGCAGGAGATCGTCGACGCGCTGGTTGCCGCCGGTCAGCCGGTCAGCTACTGCAACATCCAGAGCCGCTGCGGCCACGACGCCTTCCTGCTGCCGGATGACCTGCCCGTCTACGGGGAGCTGATCCGGGCGTTTCTGGCCAATCTCGACGGCCGCCCGATCTACACCCTGCCGGCGGCGAACCCGGCGGACGCGGAGACCGCGGCCCTCAGTCCGACGAGCATCTTTCACAGCCGCCATCGCCTCGACTACGACAAAATCGTGGAATTGATACCGCCCGGCGCCAGCGTGCTCGATCTGGGTTGCGGGACGGGCAGGCTGCTGGCGCGGCTCGCCGCGCGCGGGCACAAGCGGCTGGTGGGCATCGAGTGGAACGAGCAGTCGGTCGTCCACGGCCTGCGGCGCGGCCTCGACGTCGTCCAGGCCGACCTCAACCAGGGCCTGGCGGCTTTCCAGGACGGCCAGTTCGACATCGTCGTCCTCTCCCAGACGTTGCAGACGGTGACCGACGTGGAGCGGTTGATCGGCGAGATGCTGCGGATCGGCGCGCGCTCGATCGTCAGCTTCCCCAACATGGCCTACCGCGACCACCGCCGCCGGCTGAAGCAAGGCCGGGCGCCGCAAATCGGCGCCGAGGAAGGCCACCGCTGGTACAACACGCCGAACGTGCGATTCCTCTCGCTCGCCGACTTCGAGGAGTTCTGCGCCGAAAAGGGAATCGCCATCCACCAAATCGTCGCTCTCGACACGCACGCCGGCTGCCGGGTGGATGGAGAGCCGAATCTGAACGCCAACGTCGTGATCGCCGTGATGAGTAAGTAGCCGTCACCGATCAGCGGTCAGCCGTCAGCAATCAGTCTTTCGCGTTCCGCGGGAGGGCAATACGTCCGCTACGAACCTCGTGGGATGGCTGAAAGCTGCTTGTTGAAATCTGATCGCTGACGGCTGAAAGCTGACCGCTAATTGACGAACCGCCTTTGCACCCGCTAAACTTGCGGTTCACCGCGCCGGTGCGCGGGTCCATCGCGGCGGGGGTCGATTCTGGCTAGCGCTCGGGCGAGTGCGGCGCCGTTTTGTAGACGGAGGGATTATGTCGGGTTCAGTTGACCATCCGATTGAGCAATTGGCGATCAACACGATTCGAACGCTGTCGATCGATGGGGTCGAGGCGGCCAACAGCGGGCACCCGGGCACGCCGATGGCCCTGGCGCCGGTCGCCTACGTGCTCTACAACGAGCAGATGCGCTACGACCCGGCGCAGCCCGCCTGGCCGGCGCGCGACCGGTTTGTCCTCTCCTGCGGCCATGCCTCAATGCTCCTCTACGCGGTCCTCCACCTGGCCGGCGTCCGGCAGACGGGCCCCGGCGGCGAGCCGCTCGACGAGCCGGCCGTCTCGCTTGACGACCTGAAGAGGTTCCGCCAGTTGGGCAGCCGCTGTCCGGGCCATCCGGAGCACGGCCACACCGCCGGGGTGGAGACGACGACCGGCCCGCTCGGCCAGGGGATCGCCAACAGTGTGGGAATGGCGATTGCCTCCAAGTGGCTGGCCGGGCGCTACAACCGCCCCGGTTTCGAACTGTTCGACGACAATGTCTACGCTCTCTGTAGCGACGGCGACCTGATGGAGGGCCTCGGAGCCGAAGCGGCCTCGCTGGCCGGGCATCTCAAGCTGGCCAACCTCTGCTGGATCTACGACGACAACAGGATCACGATCGAGGGGAGCACCGACCTGGCGTTCAGCGAGAACGTGGCCGGGCGGTTCGCCGCTTACGGCTGGAACGTGATCGAGGTCGACGACGTCAACGATTTGAACCGGCTCCGCCAGGCGCTGAAGCGATTCGACCAGACCACGGACAAGCCGACATTGATCATCGTCCGCAGCCACATCGCCTGGGGCGCCCCCAATGCCCAGGATACCGCCGGCGCGCACGGGGCGCCGCTCGGCGAGGAAGAGACCCGGTTGACGAAACGCTTCTACGGTTGGCCCGAGGACGCGAAGTTCCTCGTCCCCGACGAAGTCGTCGCCCACTTCCGCGACGGTGTTGGAGCCAAGGGAAGAAAGCTCTACGCCGACTGGGCGGAGAGGCTGGCCGCCTATCGCCAAAAGAACCCGCAACTCGCCGCCGAACTCGATGCGATCCGTGCCGGCGACCTGCCCCGGGGCTGGGACGCCGACATCGCCGCCTTCGCCCCCGACGCCAAGGGGATGGCGAGCCGCGTCTCTTCGGGCAAGGTCCTCAACCAGATCGCCCAAAACCTGCCCTGGATGCTCGGCGGCTCGGCCGACCTGGCGCCGTCGAACAAATCGGACCTGACCTTCGCGGGGGCGGGCCAGTTCAGCGTTGATACGCCGGCCGGGCGGAACTTCCACTTCGGCATCCGCGAGCACGCGATGGCGGCGATTGCCACCGGCATGGCGCTGGGCGGTTTGCGGTCGTACGCCGCCACGTTTTTTGTCTTCGCCGACTACATGCGTCCGGCAATCCGGCTGGCGGCCTTGATGAACCTCCCCGTCCTCTACATCTTCACGCACGACTCGATCGGCGTCGGCGAGGACGGGCCCACGCATCAGCCGGTCGAGCACCTGGCGGCGCTCCGCTCGATCCCCGGACTGGTGGTCATCCGGCCGGCGGACGCCAACGAGGTGGCCGAGGCCTACCGCGCGGCCCTTGCGCTGAAGGACCACCCCGCGGCGCTGGTCCTGACCCGGCAGAACCTCCCCACGCTCGACCGCTCCCGCTACGCTTCCGCCGCGGGGACCGCCAGGGGGGCATACGTGCTTTCCGAGGCCGCGGGCGGTGCGCCGCAAGTGATCCTGATCGGCACGGGCAGCGAGGTCGGAGTGTGCCTCGAAGCGCAGAACAGGCTCGCCGCGGAAGGCGTCCGGGCGCGCGTCGTGAGCATGCCGAGCTGGGAGTTGTTCGAGGCCCAGGAACAGGCCTATCGCGACGGCGTTCTGCCGCCCGAAATCCGTCCGCGGGTGGCCGTCGAGGCCGGCGTCGAGCAGGGTTGGTCGAAATACATCGGCTGCCGCGGCCGCTTTGTCGGGTTGGGCGGCTTCGGGGCATCCGCTCCGTTTGGGCAGTTGATGAAGCATTTCGGCCTGACGGCGGATCGGGTGGTTGCCGAGGCGCTGGACGCGCTGGCCGCGGCGCGCGACAGTTAGCCCCGCGGGCGTGGCCGCCGATTTGCGCGGCCGATCGTCACGTCCCCCCGGCGCCGCACGCCTCCAAGTCGGCACGCGGGGCGAATCCGCGCTCACGGGAGTCGCCAAGCATGGGAAAGCGGCAATCCATCGCCTTCCGCCGAAGGGATCAGGCCAACCGTGCTTGACGCCAGATCGGTCGCACGGGGCAGACGACCAGGATCGACTGGCGATCCTTTGAACGGGGACGGCCAAGATGGACACGGCCAATGGCAACGGAAAAACGCGGCCCCCCTCAAAGGGACGGGGCAGGGAATCCCTTGAAGCAGAGAGGGACCGCGCGTTTCGAAAATACCCCCTCTGGACGCCAACTGCCCGTTCCATCCAGAGTCGCAGGGGTTGCTCTATCGTGTTTGACCGCGAATGTTGCATTCTAGTGGATTGTGGCCGCGCTGTAAACTTTCTTGCGCGCGGTTTTCCAGATTTCTGTGCAACTCTGCCCGTCTTTTCCGCCTCAAAAGTCGCTGTTTCGAGTCGCACTGGCCAATTCTGGCTCGTATCGCAGCGGACTGCCCGCTTGGGGGATACATCGTACCGGTTAATACCCCCTCTGAGGCTGGGTGCAAATTGTCACCATTTTTCCCGCGCGGAATCTTCGCGCGAGGGCCGAAAACGCGTTTCCGCGCCCGGCGCGTGAATCCTGCGGCCGCGCGATTCCGACGCGGGCCGCCTGGGGAACGCTGGTGGCCGACCGCCGATCCGTATCCCCGGAGTGACCTTTACTTTCGGCGGGGCTTGGCCACAATGGGGAGAGAGGGTGCCAAGTCGCACGACCAGCGGTCCCTGACAAGCTCAAGGGACCGCAATTTTTTTCGCGCGCTAGGAGAAGCATAATGGCGGATCGAATTCCGATGACCCAAGTGGGGTACAGCAAGAAGAAGGCCGAGCTTGAACATCTTCAAAATGAAGAGATGCCGAAAATCGAACAGCGGATCGCCGCCGCTCGGGCGGAGGGCGACCTGAGCGAAAACGCCGAGTACCACGGAGCGCGCGAGAGCCAGGGCCTGCTCTTGGCGAAGATCAATCACCTCCGCGATCAGTTGGCCCACGCGGTGCTGATCGACCCCTCCAAGTTGCCCAAGGACGAGGTCGTGTTCGGCTGCACCGTCGCCGTGAAGGATTTGGACCTCGACGAAGAGGAGCAGTTCACGCTCGTCGGCGCTGGCGAGGAAGACTACATGGCCGGAAAGATTCTCGTCACCAGCCCGCTGGCCCAAGGCCTGCTCGGAAAGAAGATCGGCCAGCGCGTAGACATCGAGGTGCCCGCGGGGATCACCCGATTCGAGATCCTTGACATCGGCTTCGACGACAACGGCGCGGAATCGTAACCAGCGGGGCGGCTGGAAACGACGCGGTTCCGTTCCACCACGGCCGTCCGGCCTAGTGGGGCCGGTCGACCTTCTCGAGCGGTCCGATGGCGATCGTCGTCGAGAGCCGCAGCGGATACTTGCGGATCACCGCCTCGATCTGTTCCAGGGTGACCTGCCCCACGGCGTCGAGGTCGTCTCGCACGGATCGATATTCACCGCGCTGGACCCAGTCGCCGCCGACGACGAACAGCCGCCCCTTGGGACGTTCGCTGGCCAGGACGATCCGCGAGCACACCTTGTTGCTGGCTTGGGCGAGTTCCGCGGCGCTGATCCCCTCTTGCTGCACCTTGGCGAACAGATCGTCGAGACGCTGGAGGTTGCTGGCCGTCTGCCCCGGCTCGCAGCTGAGGTACGTCATGAAGATGCCGGCATCGTCGTACTCGAAATGCCCGAGACTGGCCTGCTCGGCGACGCCCGTGTCGATCAATTCCCAGAAGATGCGGCTGCCGGTTTCGTCTCCGACGATCGTCGCCAGCAGTTTGGCGGCGTAGCGGTCGTCGTCGTTGGCCGACGGACCGGGGGCGAGTTGGACGAGATACTCCTGGGTAGCGCTGTCCCTGCGGACGACATGAAACTGCGAGGCGGGAGCGGCGGGTGCGAGTTGGCGGTCGCCGCTGCCCGGCTCCCACGAGCCGCAGATCCGATCGGCCGCGGCCACCAAGCCGTCGAAATCGACGCGGCCCGACGCGGCCAGGACGACGTTGCGGGCGGAGTAGCGTTGCCGGAAGTACGCCCGCATCGCGTCGACCGAGAGCGCGGAGATCCGCTCCGCCGTTCCCAGCACGCTGTGCGCCAGGGGGTGCCCCCCGAAGTGGAGCGCACGGCACTTTTCGTCGGCCCCAAAAGGCGGCTGATCCTCATACATGCGAATTTCCTCGAGAATCACCTGCTTCTCGACGTCGAAGTCTTCGCCGCGGAGCGAAGGGCGGAGGATGTCGCCCAGAAGGTCGATCGCGCGGAGTTGGTATTCCGGCAGAACCGCGGCGTAATAGACGGTGTGTTCTTCGCTCGTGAAGGCGTTGTAGGAAGCCCCCACCTCATCGAACGCGCGGTTCACGTCGTCGGCCGAACGCGACGGCGTGCCCTTGAACATCATGTGTTCCAGAAAGTGGCTGACGCCCGCGAGCTCCTCGCTCTCGTCGCGCGCGCCGGCGCGAACGAAGAACCCGACGGCCGTCGACCAGGCCTGGCCGTTGCACTCGGCGACGATCTGAAGGCCGTTGGGCAGCGTGTGCTTAAGAAACTCCAAGAGGCACCTCCAATTCTTTCCGGCCAAGCGTGACGATCGTGAACCGGCGGGGCGGATTGGCGGCCAGGTAGGCGTTGATCCGCTCGCTGGTCAAGCCGTCGACCAAGGCGTCGAGCTCGGCCAGCGTCCGCGCGCGGCCGAGATGATGCCAATCGCGGGCGATCGAACCGCTCCGCGCCGAGCTGGATTCCTGCTGCATGATCAGCGCGCTCTTGATCCGCGCTTTGAGGCGCTCCAGCTCGTGCTCCTCGATGCCCTCGCCGAGCCGCTGCAACTCGGCCAGGAGGACGTCCAAGGTCTCCTGGGCACGCTCGGCACTGGTCCCCGCGTAACAGAAGACCCCGCCCAGGTGCGGCAGCGTGTGATGTGTTGCGTAGACGCTGTAGCACAAGCCCCGCCGTTCCCGGACCTCGGTGAACAGCCGTGCACTCATCCCGCCGGAGAGAATTCCCACGGCCCCCCAGGCCGGGAAGTAATCTTCGCTGCGGTAGGGGACGCTTGCGTAGGCGACACCGATCTGGGTCTGGTTCGAATCGTAGCCGAGGTGCTGGTAGGGGGCCGGATGATGGGACTCGGCCGGATCGACCGCCTCCGACGGCTGCCAGTCGCCAAGCAGGTTGCCGACGTGGTCCTTGAGGGATTCCCAGTGGAAGCGGCCGGCAACGCCGAGGATCGTCCCCGTGGGGCGGTACACGCGCTGGAAATGGTTGCGGATGTCCTCCAGCGAGATCGCCTGGAGCGAGGCGGCATCGCCTTGGCTGGGGCGGCCCCAGGGGTCGGGGTAATGGCGGCGCCTCAATTCGAGCATCACCTTCTGGGCCGGTTCGTCCTCGACGGAACGCAGCTCCTGATACATCACCTGCCGGCCCGCCTCCAGTTGAGCCGCCGGCAGATGGGCCCGCCGCAGCACGTCGGCGAAGATCCCCAACGCTTCGTGGAGATTGCCCGCCAGGGTGGCCGCGCCGAACCGCGTGTGCGATTCCCCCACCGATTCGCTCCGCTCAACACCCAGGCAATCCAGGTCGTTGATGAACTGGCGGCTGTCTCGCGGGCCGGCTCCGCGGAGCGCCATTTCGCAGGTGAAACCGCTCAAACCGCCCCGGTCGGGCGACTCGTGAATGCAGCCCGCCGGCACAAGGATCGTGAACGCCGCCGACTCCAGCCAGTCCATCGGTTCGGCCACGAGGACCAGGCCGTTGTCAAAAATGTGGGATTGGATCATCTGCTCTCGGGACAGAAAGGGTGTTGGCGGGCGAAAGGCGACACGACCCCGGCGGCAACCACCGGCGAGGTGATTGTCCACGGGCTCGGCGGGGCCAGGCAGGGGGGGCAGCCCATCAAGTGTACGCCACCTCCGCCACCTTGAAGACGGTCTTCACCGTTTGGAACCCCAAACGCCGGTAGAGACGAATGGCTCTTTCGTTTTCTGCGGTCACTTCCAGATAGACATGCCGGACGCCCGAATCCCAGAATCCATCGAGGGCCCGATCCATCAGGCACGCCCCCAGGCCGCGGGCGCGGTGGGCGGGCGCGATGCCGAGGTTCTGGATGGCGCCGATTCCCATCTGATCGCGGATCCCCTGGACGGTGCCGCAGTACTCCTGCGGTTCCGGGCCAGCGTCAACTCGCGCCGCGAGCCAGGTCGTCCGTTCCAGGAATCCTGCTCTTCGAGAAATCTGACGCATCAGCCGGCGGCACCCCGCCAGCTCGCCCAGGCAGGGAAAGACGTTCGCGTCGAGTTCGTCGCGGAAGCTCTGGAACTTCACCTCCGCATGGACATCCAAGAGCGATTTTCTCCACGGCAGGAGCATGTAGCCTTCAGGCACCTCGATCGGCGGCCCACGTCTCGCCCGCAAGTCGATCTCCATGCGGTAGCGTTTGAAGTAGGTCAGACCCATTTCGCTCGCCCATCGTCCGAACGACGCTTCAGCCGACTGTAATTTACCGGCTTGGGGCGAGATGGTCAACGCAAACGGGCCAGCCGGGCCTTGGCGGCGATGAATCGGAGACGGCCGCTGGGGAAGGGGGCCGCCCGCACGGCGGAGGCGGCGCCCGAGAAAATGCCCGCCCGCGGTCCCGGACCGGCCGGCAACTGGGGGGCGGCGGTCCCACAACGACTCGGCTACAGGGAAGGTGCGGCGAGCAGCTTGCGGAGCACCGTCTGGAGAATGCCTCCGTTCCGGTAGTATTCGAGCTCGACCGGCGTGTCAATCCGGACTCTCGTTTCGAACGCAACCTTCGAGCCGTCAGCCCGCGTCGCGGTCACCGCCAGTCGCCCGCCGGGCCGGAGCGTGTCGTCTCCCAGGGGGATGTCGAACAGCTCCTCGCCGCCGAGGCCGAGCGATTGCCAGGTCGCGCCGCCGAGGAACTCCAGGGGCAGGACGCCCATGCCAACCAGGTTGCTGCGATGGATGCGTTCGAAGCTGGCGGCGATCACGGCGCGGACGCCGAGCAGGTGGGTTCCCTTGGCGGCCCAATCGCGGCTGCTGCCGGTGCCATATTCGGCGCCGGCCAGCACGATCAGCGGGACCCGCTCGGCGGCGTACTGCATGGCTGCCTCGTAGATCGTCGTTTCGGCGCCGTCGGGCAGATGGCGCGTGACTCCACCTTCCGTTCCCGGGGCGAGAAGGTTGCGGATGCGGATGTTGGCGAAGGTGCCGCGGGTCATCACGCGATCGTTGCCCCGCCGCGACCCGAAGCTGTTGAAATCCCCCGGGGCGACTCCATGCTCCTGGAGGTATCGCCCCGCCGGGCCGTCGGGCTTGATCGCGCCGGCGGGCGAGATGTGGTCGGTGGTCACCGAATCGCCGAAGGCGGCCAGAACCCGCGCGCCGCGGATCGGCTGGATCGGACCCGGCTCGGCGGCCAGGTCGATCAGGAACGGCGGCTCCTGGATATAGGTGCTCTCGGCGTCCCAGGCAAACAGGCTCCCTGCGCCGACCTCGATCGCATTCCATTGCGGGTTGGCGGAGAGGACGTCGGCATAGCGGCGGCGGAAGAACTCGGCGCGAACGGCCTCGGCGGCGACCGCCTGGACCTCCGCGGCGCTTGGCCAGATGTCTTTCAAGTAGACCGGCCGCCCCTCCGCCCCCTGGCCGATCGGCTCGGTGGCCAGATCGATGTCCGTCGTGCCGGCCAGAGCGTAGGCGACGACCAGCGGCGGGCTGGCGAGGTAGTTGGCCTTGACCAGCGGATTGACCCGGCCCTCGAAATTGCGGTTCCCACTCAGCACGGCCGCCGCCACGAGGTTCCCTTCGGCGATCGCCCGGGCCACCGGATCGGGCAACGGGCCGCTGTTGCCGATGCACGTCATGCATCCGTAGCCAACCGTGGCGAATCCCAGCGCGTCGAGCGGCCGGTTCAGGCCGGCGGCCTCCAGGTAGTCAGTCACGACGCGCGACCCGGGCGCCAGGCTGGTCTTGACGTGCCGCGGCGTCTTCAGCCCTTTTTCAACGGCCTTCTTGGCAAGCAACCCCGCGGCCAGCATGACGCTGGGATTGCTCGTGTTCGTGCAGCTTGTGATCGAGGCGATGACGACGGCTCCATGCCCGATTCGCTCCTCCTGGCCGTCCCATCGCACGGTTGCCGTCCGATGGAGCTCCGTTTCGGATAGGGCGAATCCCCGCGCGGCCAGGGGCGCGGCCAGCGCGGCTCGAAAACCGCTCCGCACCCGGGAAAGCGGGACCCGGTCCTGCGGGCGTTTCGGGCCGGCGAGGCTCGGTTCCACTCGGCCCAGGTCCAGCGTGAGGATTTTCGTGTACTTGGGGGTCGGGCTGGCGGGAGTCCTGAGCAGTTGCTGCTCCGCCGTGTAGCGCTCGACCAGTTCCACCTCCGCGGCCGAGCGGCCCGACTGGCGGAGATAGTCGATCGCCTCCGCGTCGATCGGGAAGAATCCCATCGTGGCGCCGTATTCGGGGGCCATGTTGGCCAGGGTCGCCCGATCGGCGAGCTTCATCGCCGCGACGCCGCCCCCGAAATACTCGACGAATTTCCCCACGACCCCTTCCCGGCGAAGCAACTCCGTGACGGTCAGCACGAGGTCGGTCGCCGTAGCGCCGGGGGGGAGCTGCCCGGATAGCTCCAGCCCGATCACGTCGGGAATCAGCATGCTCAGCGGCTGGCCGAGCATCACCGCCTCGGCCTCGATCCCGCCGACGCCCCAGCCCAGAACGCCCAAGCCGTTGATCATCGTCGTGTGGCTGTCCGTGCCGACCAGTGAATCGGGCAGCGCCAGCGGCCCCGCGGCATCCTCGCGGAGGAAGACGCCCTTGGCGAGAAATTCGAGATTCACCTGGTGGATGATCCCGACCGACGGCGGAATCACGCGGAAATTGTCGAAGGCCTTCTGGGACCAGCGGAGCAATTCGTAACGCTCGATGTTCCGCTCGAATTCGAGGGCCACGTTCGCCGCCAGCGCGTCGGCGCTGCCGTAGCGATCCGTCTGCACCGAGTGGTCGATCACCAGGTCGACCGGGATCAGCGGGTTGATCCGCTCCGGGTCGCCCCCCAAGCGATGCATCGCGCTGCGCATCGCCGCCAGGTCGACGACCGCGGGCACTCCCGTGAAGTCCTGGAGGATCACGCGAGCGGGCAGGAAGGGGATTTCCACCGCGTCGCCCGTCCGCTCGGCCCAGCCGGCCAGGTTGCGGACGTCCGCCTCGCCCACAGCGCGGCCGTCGCATTGCCGCAGGACGGACTCGAGCAGGACGCGGATCGAAAACGGCAGCTCCGCCACCCGCGTCAGGCCGGCCGCTTCCAGCGCGGCGAGCCGGTAGATGCCCACCGGGCCTCCTGGTGTCTCAAAGCTGCCGCGTGCGCCGAAAGGGTCCGTTCTGATCTGCTTGGAAGTCATTGCGTGGCCAGTCTGCTTGAGGGGAAACTCGGCGGCGCAGGCAGAGTGCGCCTTCAAAAGGACGGAAGCCAGCCCAACCGGCGGGGCTCTCTAGAAATCTTACAGGGAGGGGCGATTTCAGGGAACCGGTTGGGCCTCCCGGCAAGACTGTCGCTCGCGCTGCGGAAAGCGGCCGGCTCGTGCGATCCGGCGGCAACGGCTACGGCCGCGATTGGCAGAGTGCCCGCCCCGGATCGATGCCCTGCTCAAGCCAGACCAGCGGCAGGGGAGCCACCACGTGGACCGCGCGGTGCGTCATCGGGTGGTCGAAGGCCAGGCTCCGCGCGTGTAGGGCAATCGCCCGCAGCCGCCGATCCTCGTACGGGATCCCGAATGGACGTGCGGCGCCGTACCGTTCGTCGCCCAACAGGGCATGGCCTCGGCTGGAACACTGAATCCGCACCTGATGCATGCGGCCGGTTTCCAGGCGGATCTCCAGCCACGTGCCCCAATCGAACCGGGCAATTGTGCGGTAGTGCATGACCGCTTCCCGCGCGTCGGGGTGATCGGCCGCGACAACCTCGGCCTGTGCCATGTCCGGTATCTTCCTCACCTGGTCGCGCCAGGTTCCCTCGTCGGGCGAAACGCAACCTTCCACACACGCCCAATAGACCTTTTCGACCCGCCGATATGCGAACTGCTCGGCAATCCGGCGGGCCGCGCGAACGTGCCGGGCAAACACGATCGCGCCGCTCGCCGGCCGGTCCAGCCGGTGGGGCACGCCCAGGTAGACGTTGCCCGGTTTGGCGTCGCGCTGCTTCAAGAACTGCTTGATCCGGCCCTCCAGGCTATCGATGCCGGGCGGCGACTGCGTGAGCAGGCCGGGGGGCTTGCAGACCACCAGACAAGGGCCTTCTTCGTACAAGATCTCAAATCCCGCCTCATTCATGGCTCCCATTGTAACCGCTCGCGGAGAGTCCGCATCCTCTATTCAGCGGCAGCTCGCGGGAAGACGGCTGGGGCGGCAATCGCGTGCCGACAAGCGGCGAAGATGGGCGGCCGGCTGGCACCCCCCCCCCGAGCCGCCTTGTCCGGCCAATCGGTTTCCGATAGCTTACAGGCGGGTCTGGCCGGGCGTTGTGGCGATTCTCAGCCTTCCGGGCAGGCGTTTTTTTTTCACAGGAGAAGCGATTCGTGCGATGGACTGACCACAATTTGGGATCGATCACCACGGGGCTGGCATTGGCGGCGTTGCTCGTAGTCGCCGGCTGTTCTGGAAGCGAGCCGTCGGCGAAGGGGCCGGCGGCGTCCCCTCCCGAGGCGCCGGCCGCCACGCCCGACAAACCGTCGCCGCCCGAGGCGGCCGCGCCCGAAGAGGCGCAAGCTGCGGCGGCTGGCCCGGTTGCTCCCACCGCACCCGCGGCCCCCGGCGCCCCGGCTACGTTGCCTGTCCCGGCCGAGGCCGGACAAACGGCGACCGACAAATCCGATCCGTTTGCTGTGCCGGAAGGATCACCCGAAGTGATCTTCGAATACCTCCAGAAACTCCAAAACCTCGAGCCGCCGGACGATCCCGCCGCGATGCAGGAGCATGGGGTCAAGCTGGCCGCTGCGCTGGTGACTGCCGGCGAGCGAATCCTCAGCTCCAAGCCCTCCGAGGAGCAGGCGGAACAAGGCGTTCGCATCAAGCTTGCCGGGCTTGGGATTCTCGAACAGTTGGGTGAGGAGGGGATTCAGGAGAAACGCGGCGCCGTGCCGGCTGAACTGGAAGCGGCCGGGTTTGGCCGGCTTGTCGGATTGATCGACGAAGATGCGCTGATGCGAAGATTCCAGCAGCTCGATCGCGATTCCGTGGTCGACTTTGCCCAGGACCTGGCCACTCATTTCGAGAAGTATCCTCCCGACTCGAACGCCGTCCGTTGGGTGCTCAATACCTTGCAGGGCGCCGAGCAGACCGCCGGAGGCGAAGAGGCCGCCGGGCTTTATGAGCGCTTCGGCAAGGCGTTTCTCAAATCGGAGGATGAAACGGTCAGCCGCTACGGTGCGGTGCTCAGTGGGGCCGCGCGTCGGCTGCGGCTCGTCGGTCAGGAGATGCCGCTTGAGGGGACGACGCTCGCCGGCCAACCGCTCGATCCGAACCAATACAAGGGCAAGGTCGTGCTCGTCGATTTCTGGGCCACCTGGTGCGGACCGTGCCTGGAGGAAATGGTCAACATCCGCAAGTATTACGAACGGTACCATGCGAAAGGCTTCGAGGTGATCGGCATCAGCACCGACGAGGAGCGGTCGGCCCTGGAAGCCTTTCTCAAGGAAAACGAATTGCCCTGGACGATCGTTTTCGACCAGGCCCGCGAGGTTGACGGCAAGGAGCCGATGGCGCTGAGGTACGGCGTGATGGGGATCCCCTGCCTGGTCCTGGTCGGCAAGGACGGCAAGGTGCTGGCCCTCGATCCGCGCGGCGAGGAGCTGGGCGAGAAGCTGGAGGAGTTGCTCGGCAAGGCGGAGCCGGCCGCGGCCGCGACCGGGCCCGATCCGCCCGCAAAGAAACCGGAGGGACCCGAGAGCAGTCCCGCGCCGGCCCAAACCAAGCCGGAGGAGGCCGAGTCCAAGGAGGTCAAGCCGGGCGCGGGCGGCTGACGGCGGGCGGCGCTTCCCTTGAGGTTGGGGAGAAGAAGATGCCGACTCCAACTACGACCTCTACCACGGCGGCACGTCGAAGTCGCAATGGATCGCGCGTCGGAAGAAGCGGGCCCAAGAGAAGGCACAACGCCCTCGTTGAAGTCCTGCCGTCGCGCAAAAGAAAAGAATCTCGGAGCCCCGCTTCCGCCGGCGTTTCCAGATCGGAAGGGAGAAGCGTCTCTGTGCAGGAGACGTTGCGGGTAGGATGCCTGGCACGCCTGCGGGAATGCCCGGCGTCCTCAATTTTTCTTCCTTTCCGCAGCGCGGTTGCTTGTTGGGGCTCCGAGAGGATTGGAGGGTTTTTTGTTGGCGGGACGGAAGCGGCCGGTCCCCGCGGGTCTGCCTGGGCGGTTTACGATTCCGGCCGAGCCGACGCGGCTCCACCGCCGCCGACCGCCAGAACCGACAGCCTGTGGCGGTTTGCATAAGCGACCACCTCTTGTTCGTCGAGGATGATCGTTCGCCCCGCCTCGACGGCGAGAACCTGTGCGCCCGCGGCAACCATCACCTCGAGCGTCTGCACGCCGATCGTCGGCACGTCGAATCGCATGTCCTGCTGCGGCTTGGCGACTTTGATGATCGTGAACCCGCCGGAGCGGCAGAGTTCTCCGGCCCGCGTGATGCAGCGATCGGTCCCCTCGACCGCCTCGACGGCCAGCACGGTCTGGGTCTTCACGGCCACGCTCTGGCCGATGTCCCAGCGGCCGATCTCCTTGGCCACCCGCCAGCCGAACTGGATGTCGCGCTGCTGGGCCGGCGTCGGGGCGCGGCGGGTCAAGAGACCCTCCTTGACAAGCAGCTCGGGTGCAAAATCGGTGGCCGGGCGCAAGTGGATTCCCTCCGATTCGAAGATCTCGACGGCCGCCGCCAGCAGCGTATCGTCCTGGCAGTCCTTGCGGCGCGTGAAAAAATGATGGACAAACTTCCGCGAGGTCTTCAAGTCGGGCATCTGGCGGAGGATGAAGAACGGCTGGAAGAGCAGGTGTTTGAAGACCTTGCCGGCCATCGTCGCGTACTCGACCCCGTGGTGCTTCATGTAGCGGCAGGCGCTGCCGAACCGTGCCAGGCCCAGCCAGCGGAAGTCGCTGCAAATCTCGGCAAGCTGTGCGTCGGCATGGTTGAGCACGCCGAGGCAATAGACTTCGCAGCCCTGCTGCCGGAGCGTCTTGGCAACCAGAATCGGATACCGCCCCCAGCCGGCGAAGAGCCCCACGCGGCGGATTGCCGATGCGCCGCGGCTGGTTGCCTTTGTCGAGCTGTGCTGGCCGGCCGTCACGCGGAGGCCTCCCAATCCTCTGGCTGCGAGTCTGCCCGCGACCCTCGCCGCGGCTGCCGCGGCGAATCTCCAGGATCATTCGACCCGGCCAACCGCCGTGCGAGATTCTCGACGACAATCTGGAGTTGGCGAAGTTGCTTTCTCATTTCGGGCAGGCGGGCCAGCGCGGCCTGCTTGATCGCCTGTTCGCGGATCGGCGTGGCCGGGATCCCGGCAAACCGCCCTTCGGGCGGCACGTCGTTGATCACGCCCGCCATTGCGCCCAGGATCGCCATGTCGCCCACGTGGACGTGGTCCTTGATTCCCGCCTGGCCGGCCATCACGACGTGGTCGCCGGAGCTCGAACTGCCGGCGATCCCTACCTGGGCGCAGAGCAGGTTGTGGCGTCCGATCCGGCAGTTGTGTGCGATCTGCACGAGATTGTCGATCTTCGTGCCTTGACCGATGACCGTGGCGCCGTAGGTGCCGCAGTCGATCGTGCTATTCGCGCCGACCTCCACATCCGCCTCGAGCACCACGTTGCCCAACTGGGGAGAGAGCTTGTGGATGCCGCTGGAGCTGTCATAGCCGAAGCCGAACGCGCCGAGGACGACGCCGGCGTGCAGGATGCAGCGGGGCCCGACGACGGTGTCTTCGTAGAGAACACAGTTCGGAAATATCGTCACATCGTCGCCGATGCGGCATCCAGCCATCAGCCGCGCGCCGGAATGGACCGTCACCCGGTCGCCCAGCACGACGTCGTCGCCAATCACGGCGAAGGGGTGGATCGCGACGTCGTTGCCCAGCCTGGCCGTGGGGCTGACGGCGGCTTGGGGGCTGATCGAGCGCGGAGGGGCGTTGCGCGTCGGGCGGAAGTGCTTGACGATCGTGGTAAACGCCGCATGCACGTTTTGGACGCAGATCAGCGGGCGACCGTTGGGCGTCAAATCCGCCGGGCCGAGAATGGCGGACGCCTGGCAGTGTTTCAGGCACGGCTCGCGATCCGCGCGATCGAGCAGGGTGATTTCGCCCGGCTTGGCCTCGCAGAGCGGCGCGGCGCCGCGAATCCGCACCTCTCCGTCGCCGTGAAGTTCTCCCTCGACCAGCGCCGCCAGTTGCGCGAGAGTCGCTTCCATCCTTCGGAATCCTTTCCAGATCGATTATTCCCAGCCCCCCTAATTTGCGGGATGGGCGAATCAGCGTGGTCCATGCTATCCGATCCAGGTTGCCTGGACAATACCATTCCGAACCATTCCGATCGCCGCAAAATGGGCAGACAAAAGCCGGCCCCGGCGGCGGCTGTTTGCCGATCATTGAAGAGGTTTGCCGGTCGCCGGAATCAGCGTCGAAGCGGGGCCGAAGTTCTGCGGCTCGATTGGCCCCAGGGACCGCCTTGACGATCTCCGGCGGCGCCGGTAAAGTTGAATGCTTGCAGCGTCTGGCCGCATGATGGCGGTCCGCGCTACCCATCCCGGGGGATTAGCTCAGTTGGGAGAGCGTCTGGCTGGCAGCCAGAAGGTCATCGGTTCGAGTCCGTTATCCTCCACTT
>JAAYCB010000524.1 GCA_012744395.1 Pirellulaceae bacterium | reverse complement strand
TTTCTTGTGCCGGTTCGTGGCCAAAAAACAGAGGGATATCCGCCTTGACGCGCGCTGGGAAGGAACCGGCGGAGGATGTGAAACGAGCCTTCCGCCGTGCCATTGAGGTTGCCGGGCTGGAGACGAGCCAAGTCCGCATGTTCAAGTCTTCCGGAGCGGATGCCCGAGTCGTACTGGGGGCGGCGAATCCTGCGGATTGGCCTCATGAGCCGCCGGCCATCGAGATGTACGTTTTGGTGGGATTCGACGGGTCGATCGGTGAAGTCGACATTCGATGCTCTGCAACGGACGGCGACCCGATGATGGAAGTGTTCACGGCCCCGAACCTGCAGAACTGTCGGTGTGACCTGGCGGACTTGGCGGTCACGCTCAAAGAAGTGTGGGTGGCGCGACGGGAAGTCATCGGCCGCGTGGCGGCAGGCGAGAAACCACCGATCTTCGACGGCAAATGGAATTGGACGCCAGCGTCGCATCTCCTGCCCTGAAAGCCAGCAGGCGCTAACTGCGCTGCCCGCCCTTGCCGTTCTCGGGATTTACCTGGACGCTTGCCAGCAGCGCCGTTTTGACCTGTTCGGGAAGTTGGGCCCAAAGTGCGTCAAGTTGCTGCTTGTGGAGTACCTGACCATTGGCCGGATCGGCTCCGTTTCCGCCAGCCTGTCCATTTGAAGGCGGCGCCTTCTTTGAGGGGCGAAGTACTGGCGGTGGCGGCAGCAACTCGATCGCCGTCTTCTGGTCATTCAGCCCGATGTGAGTGTAGACGCCCATCGTCAGACGAATATCGCAGTGTCGGGCAAGCGACTGTGCCTTTCCTGGCGTGACTCCAACGTGCTCCAAGTTTGTGATGAAGGTATGGCGGTTGGAATGGAAGTCCGCGAATAGACCCAGGTCGTTCTGGTATTTGAGGAAGTCAGACTGCTCCCGCTCGGCCTTTTCCTCAGGCGTCTTGGCTGCTGCAATCCACTTCTTCCGTGCGGCCTTCAAATCGGCCCGCATCATCTTCGACGTTCGCCGATCGACCCCGCCGGGAATCTTGGCTGACACAGGAAACAGCAGAGCGTCTGCGGCAAGGGCACGCTTGTCCTCGAGCCATTCCCGCAGGCGCTCGACCACTACTCGATGCAGTACCTGGGTATCCTGGCGTTTCCGTTTGCTGTAGGCCGCGGCCACCGTGATGGTCGGCGGATCGTCGTCCAGCCGCAGGGAACGTTTGGTCAAGCTGCCGAGTTCCGAACGCCGGTACCCCGTCCAGGCCGACAAGATGTACATGATCGCTCGGTCAGGACCAGAAATCTTCACGACCCTCTTCCCTTCCATCGCCGCTTCAACCAGCAGGGCAAACTCTTCGTCGCTCAGGGCACGACGATCGTGCCGTCGGTCCACCTTAACGTTGAGCATTGCCACGTGGATGAGTGGATCGTCGTGATATCGCCGGTCACGGACCAACCATCGACTGAACTGCTTGATTGCCCGGAGGTAGTGGTTGCTCGTTTGTCGACCGAGACCTTTGTCACGACGGGCGCCCAGATACCGCTGTACCTCGCTGGCCGAGATGTCGGAGATAGATTTCCATTTGCATCCTCGGGCGATCTTTCGCACCCGTGCGGCGACCTCGAAAACATGCTGGGCACTGTTCCCCTTGTCTTTCAAGTGCTGTTCAAACTCGTCGATGTGCTCTGTGAACGGCCGTTTAAGATGTTCCTCGAACGGATCGAGGCGGCCCGCACGTTCGAGTTCCACGCGGCGCACCAAGTCGTTCAGCATCGCCTGGGCAGCCGCCTTGTCACCCGCCAATGGAACTCGCTTCTCACGTCCCATCGCGTCGCGATAACGCCCCCACCACTTCCGTGACTTCTTCTTGACCTTCTCGCCAGTCTTCGGATCGGTCACGACGATCGGTTTCTTGTATAGGCTTGCCACCTGAGACAACCTCCTTTCACATCAGTCTTGAGCTGCTACGCCAGGGCCCCTGTCGGCCCAGGATGTGACAGTTTCCCTCGACAAACACAAAGCTCAAGCGCTGTGGCGGCCATCTTTTCCAGAATTCTGCTCCCACTCTTGGCGATCTGGGCAACCCGCCTCGATCCAGTCGCGCAATTCGTCAGCCCTCCAGAGAGTGCATCGCCGAATGCGGACGGGCCGTGGGATGACGCCTGCAGAGTCCCAACTCCGCCATGTTCGCAGCGACTTCCCGCAAAGTGCCGCCGCCTGGCGTGCGGTCAGAAGCAATGGCGAATCGGTGTCCTTCTCGGATGCTCCTCGAGTTTGCTTGCTCATACGCTGACTGCCTCCTTGCCAGAAAGACATGATTCTTCCAGGCCCAGTTGCTCAAAATGCCGGCGGATTGCTTCGACGCGATCCCGTACGGTGTGCCAGCTTATTCCGAGCGAACCAGCGATCTGGTTCATCGAGTTTCCCATCGACAGCCCGCGGCACACTTGCTGATCCAGTTCTGAAAGCGACCGAATGGCGTTTTCGACGTCGAGCGAAAGCTCCGTCTCGGTCAGGTCGTAGTACCGCTCGCAGCGCTGCTTGGCGATTTCTCGACGCTGCTCCTCGCGTCCCTCGCTCCGCCGGATCATGGCAAGCTGCCGATCGATTACGGCCGTGAGCGCCGTCGCTTCGTTGGCGCCGTTGGATTTTGTTTCATCGAAACAGAAGTCCAGCAGCGCCAGGGCAACTTGTTGCTGGACGTCGTCCAGATCAAATCCGCGAAAGCCCATCCGCCGGGCTCTCTGGCAAATCAGCCGCACCTTCCAGTTCTCGAGCACACCTTCATAGCTGTTGGTCAACATGGCATTATTCCGCATCGTTTCTCATCACGTGAAGCGTCGACGCATCGCCGACGTCAGGATGATTCTTGCCCGTCATGCGGGGACATGTATGTAGACCTAAACCTAGGCACGTATGTCTGACCCTGGGCCCGGGTATCCTGAGACTGCGGGGTGGGACGGTGCGAGGCAAGCCAGGCCGGCCCGTCTGCGTTTTCCAGATTCAGCGCGGAGGCAGCAACAGTGAAGATCGAGTGTCCGCGATGTGGTGAACAGGTTGAATACCGTCCGGGGACCGTGCAGAGGTGCTTGTATTGCGGAGCCAGACTGCGGCTTCCCGAAGTGGGCCAATTGCCCGAGCACCTCCGCGGCCAATGGTTCAAGGAACAGGCCGCGGCCAAGGCCAAAGACGAGAAACGCCGGAAGAAGCTGGAGGCAGCGGAGAGGGAGCGGAAGGAGATCGAAAAGACAGCAGCCGAGAAGGCGGCATTGCTGACGGCACTACGAGAAGAGCAACAGCGCCGGCTCGAGGAGGAACGCATCCAGGCAGCCCAGCGATCGGAAGAGAACGCCAGACTTCGAGCGGTGGCAAAGGCCTCCGAGATTCCCGAACGAAAAATGGTCGATCACTACCCCGGGGTGGAGACCTTAAAGGCCGTCTTCACTGGAATCATGGTGATTTCCTTCATAATCGCCGGAATCGCGGGATTAGCGGCCATCATCATGGTGTTCGCGGAGGAGGAAACCGTCGCACCTGGCATCTGGCTTTTTGGCTTTGCGATTGGCCTGGCGTTCACGGCCCTGTGGTACTGGTGCGTGGCCGAACTACTGGAGCTTGCGGTCAATCTGGCTCGCGATGCGAAGATCAGCCGGGAACTGCTCACCCGACTGGTGCACCCGGATAAGGTGGAATAGAAACCGTCGAGAACCTGCCCAGCCCGGTCAAGAGGCTGAAGACGTGCGTTCCCAAGCCGGAGCTTGGGAACGAGGTTGGCGGGAGGGAGCTTGAGAACGAGGTTAACATGCGTTCCCAAGCCGGAGCTTGGGAACGAGGTTGGCGGGAAGGAGCTTGGGCCGAGGAAGTGGCCGTATATCTCCTATTTTCCCCAAGCTTTCTTGACCGCTGACGGAATCGTGGATTAGACTCGTCCGCTTATTCCAGTCCCGCCTGCGAGCCGATAGATTCCCTAAGTACAGACCACCTCCCCCCTTTTAGCGGCTGGAGCACTGCCATGACATCTCGTTGGTTCCGGTCCAACAGCGTGATCTTGCTCGCGCTGGCGGTCTCCTGTGGTTGCGCGTCGCCCCATCGAGCCGATCAAGGCGCATTGGTCGGCGGACTTCTGGGGGCTGGAACGGGCGCGCTGGTTGGCAGCGCGTCGGGCAATGCGGGGGCTGGCGCGGCGATCGGTGCAGGGCTTGGCGCTATCACCGGCGGAGTCGTGGGATCGGAATTGGATGAGATCGAAGCCCAAAATCGCGCGCTGATCGAGGCCAAGATGGGCCGCCAGATCCGTGTTGGCGCTGTCACCCAGGAAGACGTGGTGACGATGACCCAGGCCGGTGTCGACGAGGAACTGATCGTCAATCACATCCGGGCCCACGGCATGACGCGCTGCCCCGGGGCAGCGGACCTCGTCTACCTCAACCAGCAGGGGGTGAGTAAACGCGTCGTGATGGCGATGCAAGAGACGCCCCCCATCGGGCAGACGGAGACCGTGATCGTGGAACGCGCCCCGCGGCCGGTGATCGTCGAGGAGTATTATTACGGGCGCCCCTGGTATGGGCCGCCGGTCTACCACCGCCCCCATCCCCGCTATCATCGCCCGGGCGTCAGTTGGGGCGTCACCTTCCGGAACTAGCCGGGCGCCATGCCGCAAACCCGTGAACTAGCCAACTCGATTGCCGTGGTCACCGGGTCGTCGCGAGGCATCGGCCGCCAGATCGCCGTCGAATTGGCCTCCGCCGGGGCCAGCGTCGTCGTCCACGCCGGGCAGGACGCCCGCGCCGCCGCGGAAACCAGCCGGCAAGTCCAAGCCGAGGGTGTCCAATCCCTGGTCGTCGTGGCCGATCTTGCCCACTTGCCGGCGCACGAGGCCTTGATCGAACAGGCCTGGAATTGGCAGGGAGGAGTCGACATCTGGGTAAACAATGCCGGGGCTGACGTTCTCACCGGCGAGCACCGGCGGCAGACGTTTGAAGAGAGGCTCGACCGGCTTTGGCGCGTCGATGTTCGCGCGGCAATCCGTCTCAGTCGGCAGGTTGGAGCGAAGATGGTCGAGCGCGGCTCCGGCGTGATCTTGAACATTGGCTGGGACGGGGCGGAACGGGGGATGGCTGGCGAGACCGCCGAACTGTTCGCCGCGGCCAAGGGAGCCGTGATGGCGTTCACGCGCAGCCTCGCCCAGAGCCTCGCCCCGCCCGTCCGCGTGAACTGCCTGGCACTCGGCTGGATCAAGACGGCCTGGGGCGAGTCCACCTCGGAGTATTGGCAACAGAGGGCGCGTCGCGAGAGTCTCGTTGGCCGGTGGGGCGAGCCCAGCGACGTGGCCCAGGCGGCCCGATTTCTCGTCTCTCCCGCCGCCGCATTCATCACCGGGCAGGTGATTCCCGTCAACGGCGGCTTCCGCAATTCGACCGGCCAAGGAGAACGCCGATGAATCTGACACGCCAGCAGGCGCTAGCGCAGTTGGAGGCCTGGATCGACGACCCGTCGCTCCGCAAGCACGCCAGGGCGGTGGAAATCGCCATGCGCGCGGCCGCGGCCGCCTATGGATCAGGCCCGGAGGATGCTGACCTTTGGGGGCTGACCGGCCTGCTCCACGACGCCGATTATCAGCGCTGGCCCGAGGACCACCCGCGTCGCATCGTCGACTGGCTCCGAGAGCAGGCCGAGGAGGAGATGGCCTACGCCGTCTCCGTCCACCAGACGGCCTGGAACCTGGAACCGAAATCGGCCCTCGATCGGGCGCTGGTGGCGTGCGACGAATTGACCGGCTTCGTCGTCGCCTGCTGCCTCGTCCGGCCCGACGGAATCGCCTCGCTCCAGCCGAAGAGCGTGAAAAAGAAACTCAAAGACAAGGCGTTTGCGGCCAAAGTCGATCGCCAGATCATCCGGCTCGGGCTGGACTGGCTGGCTGTTGAGCCCGACAGACACATCCAGTTGGTGATCGATGCCTTGAAACCGCATGCCGAAGAACTCGGCATCACCGGGACGAGGTAGGCGAAGCGCCGTCGGGGGGATCGTCCGGTTTTCGGGGAACGATAACCGGCAAGATTCAAAATCCAATCTTCAAGGCCCAAGAGCCGGGCGACCCCCGTCCACTCTTGGCCACTGGAATTTGAGCCGTGAACCTTGGCCGAGAATGGCGGAGTCTCCGGATCACTTCCAGGCCGAGGGGGGCCGAGGGGGAGACTCCCCGGATCAGGTCCAGTCGAGCGCCACGTCCAAGGCGACAGCCGAATGGGTCAGCGCGCCGACGCTGATCCGGTCGATGCCGGTTTCAGCGATCGCGCGGACTGTCTCCAGGTCGACGCCTCCGGACGCTTCAAGCTGCACCTCCGGGGCGCATGCGTCGCGCCGCGCTACCGCCTGGCGAAGTTGATCGCACGGCATGTTGTCCAGCAGGACGATGTCGGGCCGGACGGGCAGAACGGCGGCCAGTTGCTCGAGCGTGTCGACCTCGATTTCCACAATCCAAGCGGCGGCCGCTTCGGGCGATTGGCGGCTGCGCACGTAGCGCCGCGCCCGCTCGACCGCTTCCGCCGGTGAAAAAGCCGCTCCGCCCTCGCCGCCTGCGCCGAGGGCCAGATGATTGTCCTTGATCAGAATCGCTTCATAAAGTCCCTGCCGATGGTTGCGGCCGCCCCCGCAACGTACGGCGTATTTCTCCAGCCGCCGCAGGCCCGGCGTCGTCTTCCGCGTGTCGTAGATGCCAGCCCCCGTGCCGGCGACGGCGTCGACGTAGCGGCGCGTGAGCGTGGCGATGCCCGACAGCCGGCCGATGAGGTTCAAGGCCGGCCGCTCCGCGGCGAGCAACTGCCGGGCCGGGCCGGCCACCCGTGCGACAATCTCACCCGGCGAGACGCTCCGCCCGTCCGCCGACTGGCAGTGCCACTTCAGCGCCGGATCAACCGCGGAAAAGACGGCCTCGGCGGCTGTGAGCCCCGCCACCACGCCCGCGGCCCGGGCGACGACCGCTGCCCTGCCCAGCGCGGCCTCGGGCACGAGCGCCAGCGACGTGCAGTCGCCCTCCGCGCCCAAGTCTTCCTCCAGCATCACCGCGACAAGCTGCCGCAGCGCCTTCTCAGCCAGATGATCCCAATCGACTTGATGAAACTCCTTCGAGCCGAGCGGCGGAGGGTTGTCGCCCCCGTCGCCCTGCGGCCGTGAAAAGTCTCGCATCTGGTCTCCGCACCTGGTTTCCGTCACACCCGGGCTCCTCGTCGTACTAGTCTGTTGCCCCTTGCCCCTCCCAATTGCCGGGGCAGAAGGTCTGCGGACCATTCAAGGTACCTGCGGGCAGGGCTTCCCGAAAGTCCTCCGCGGATTGCGCGAAACCGTGCGGCCGACTGGCCCCGGCCGGCCGGTCTGGTAAACTCGTAGCCGCCTGCGTCTGCGATGCAGGAGGGGCGGCGCCGGCGTTGGTTCACTCAACCCGCGGCAAGGAGAGCATCCGTGACAAGCCCCTCCTCAAAACCCAGTTCCGATCTTGGCGTCAAACCGCTCAATTCGGCGGGCATCCTGCGGCGAGCCGATCAGGCGATTCTGGCAGGGCTGGTTGTTTTGGGCGGGCTGGCGGCCGCCTTCTGGTGGGTGTCTTGTGGTGGTCTCCGCGGTGGAATAGCCCGGTGGGAGGAACTCGAACCTCGGGAAGCCAGATTTCTCGTCGACGTCAATGCGGCCGACTGGCCCGAGTTGCGCCAGTTGCCGGAGATCGGGGAGACGCTCGCCCGGCGGATCGTCGAGCACCGCGAGGAACAGGGTTCGTTTCGCCGGCCCGAGGACCTGATGAAGGTCCATGGGATCGGACCGAAGACAGTCGATCTGCTGCGGCCATTTCTGGACCCGGAGAGCTGGCCGGCCGATTCTCCGGCGGACGCTCCTGACGCTCCCGCGTCCCCGGGCGTAGAATGAGGGGTTGGTCTTTCATGCCGCCAGGCCCCACCGCGTTCCCCAGCTCGCGTTTGGCAGTGCTCGGTTGTGGCCACCGCCAAGCGGCGCCTGAAGTGATGAGAGACCATCGATCCGGGGGGGAGGTTCTCAAGCAGGAGCTTGGGAACCAGGCGAGCAGGAGCTTGGGAACCAGGAGCAACAACCTGTCGCGCGGGGCCCGCAAGCGGGGCGTGGCGGAGTTCCATCGCAGCAAGGGAGTCAGCGATCGTGTTTCAATTAGTAAGTCCGTTCGAACCGGCCGGCGATCAGCCGCAGGCGATCGAGGCCCTGACGGAGGGGCTTCGCAGCGGCAAGAAGTTCCAGACCTTGATGGGCGTGACGGGCTCGGGCAAGACATTCACGATGGCCAACGTCATCCAGCGGATGCAGCGGCCAACGCTCGTTCTGTCGCACAACAAGACCCTCTCGGCCCAGCTCTACGCCGAGTTCCGGGCGTTCTTCCCGGATAATGCGGTCGCCTATTTCGTCAGCTACTACGATTATTACCAGCCGGAGGCGTACATCCCCCAGCGGGATATCTACATCGAGAAGGACGCCTCGATCAATGAAGAAATCGATCGCCTGCGGCTCGCCGCCACCAGCGCGCTGATGAGCCGCCGCGACGTGATCATCGTCGCCAGCGTGTCGTGCATTTACGGGCTCGGTTCACCGGAAGACTACCGCGAGATGATGGTGGCGCTGCGGGTTGGCCAGGAAGTTCCGCGCGACCGGCTGCTGGAGCGGCTGATCGATATCCAGTACGAGCGGAACGACGTGTCCTTCGAACGCGGCAAATTCCGCGTCCGCGGCGACTGTGTCGAAATCGTGCCTTCCTACGAAGAGTTCGGAATCCGCATCGAATTCTGGGGCGACGAAATCGAGCAGGTTTCCCTCATTGACCCCACCAGCGGAGAGGTCCTCCGCCGGCAGGATGAGGTCTTCATCTATCCTGCCAAGCACTTCGTCCTGCCCGACGAACGGATCAACAACGCGATCGAAGACCTGCATCGGGAGCTTGAGGAGCGGCTGGCCGTCTTTCGCTCCCAGGGGAAGCTGCTGGAGGCCCAAAGGCTCAGCGCGCGGACCCGTTTCGATCTGGAGATGCTCCAGGAGGTGGGCTATTGCCCGGGCATCGAGAACTACAGCCGCCCTCTTGCGGGGCGGCCGCCGGGCTCCCCGCCCGACACGCTCTACAGCTTCTTCCCCGACGATTTCCTGCTGTTCGTCGACGAATCCCACGTCACGATCCCGCAGGTCCGCGCGATGCACGCGGGCGACCGGAGCCGGAAGACGACGCTCGTCGAACACGGGTTCCGCCTGCCCAGCGCGCTGGACAACCGGCCGCTGACGTTCGAGGAATGGGAGCAGCGGGTCAACCAGGCGATCTTCGTCTCCGCAACACCCGGACCGTACGAGCTGGAAAAATCCGCCGGCGCGGTCGTCGAGCAGGTGATCCGGCCGACGGGACTGCTCGACCCGATCGTCGAGGTCGCCCCGGCCCGCGCACAGGTGCCCCACCTGTTGGAGCAAATTCGCCAGCGCACCGCGGTCGGCGAACGGGTTCTGGTTACCACGCTGACCAAGCGGTTGGCCGAAGACCTCGCCGACTATTTCGAGAAGCAGCAGGTTCGCTGCAAGTGGCTCCACAGCGAACTCGACGCTTTCGAACGGGTGGAGCTGCTCCGCGATCTCCGCCAAGGCCAGTTCGATGTCCTGGTCGGCGTCAACCTCCTCCGCGAGGGACTCGACCTGCCTGAAGTCTCCCTGGTGGCGATTCTCGACGCGGACAAGGAAGGCTTCCTGCGAAGCGAGACTTCCTTGATGCAGACGATCGGGCGATCGGCGCGCAACGTCAACGCCAAGGTGATCTTGTACGCCGAGCGGGTCACCGACTCGATGCAGAGGGCAATCGAAGAGACCCTGCGGCGCCGCGGCGTGCAGCAAGCCTACAACCAGGCGCATGGAATCACCCCGGAGACAATCCGCAAGAGCATCCGCGCCGGAATCGAGGCCGCGGCGTCTGCTCACGCCCAGTCGAACGCGGCGGTTGGGCGGACCGACGAGGCCCAATATATCACCGAGGAATACCTGGCCGAACTGGAAGACGAGATGCTCGCCGCCGCCGACGCGCTCGAGTTTGAACGCGCCGCAGCGCTCCGCGACCGCATCGAGCAGATGCAGAGCCAAATCGGCAGACGAACCGACGAGGCGCGCCTCGAGCATGGCACGCGGTCGGAACGCTGGCGGCGGCGGAAGACGAAACAGAAGGCAAAGAGAATCCCGAAGCCTGGCATGCCGTAAGTCATGGTTGCGCAAAGCAGCAGCGGCACCGGGCGCGCTCCGCCACGGTGCCGCTGGTCAATTGCTCTTCTCTCGTCGTGCTCAGCGGAATACTACGGTCCGGTCGGCTCGTCGGCCGGCGCGGTGGCCGCCTCGGCTCCCCCTTCGGCGTCGCCCGCAGCGCCCGCATCACCACTCGGAGCGGCAGGGGGAGCGGCCGGCGTGTCGGAAGCCTTCTCAGCGCAGCCAATCGCGAACATGCCCAAGGCAAGGGTCAGGAACAGCAAGGAAAAGAGTTTCTTCATCGGATCAGCCTTTCTCGCTAAACCGTGTGGGGAGTTTTCCGGCAGAACCCGTTCTGCTCGGTGCCAACGTGAGCTTTGATCCGCGAGCCATCCCGATTATTCCCACCGGAAAGGAAAAAAACGCGAAGACCAGGCTCGGCAGCGCCAGCCCTCCGCCGTCACCGCCGGAGCGGGCAACGAATCCTTTCCCCGAACGGCGGATTCGGGTAGTCTGGGGGATGTGGACGGATCGGACAGGCTTTTTTCCCTGTTTCAGGGAATAAATCCAATCGTGAACGCCTCTATTGATCGTGGACGATGCCGGAAATGGGCCAAGACCGAACGGAAATCGACATTGTGCAGTTGGTCGCGGACCACCATCGGGAGATCTACGCCTACGCATATCGGCTGAGCGGCTCGGTCAGCGACGCGGAGGACCTGTCCCAGGCCGTCTTTCTTACTGCGCAAGAAAAATTGGGGCAATTGGAGCACGTGGAAAAAGTTCGCGCGTGGCTCTTTGCCATCTTGAGGAGCCATTTCCTGAAAATGTGCCGAAAGCGTCGGCCCCTGCCGGAGGCGAATCTCCAGGTGAGCATCCACGAGCTTGCAACTGCCCCCGTGGCAGACAGTCCGATCGACAGCGACGAGTTGCATCAGGCCTTGATGGCGCTGCCCGAGCCCCACCGCCTGGTGCTCGTGATGTACTATTTCGAGGAGTGCTCCTATCGAGAGATCGCCGAGCGGCTTGAACTGCCCATGGGGACGGTGATGAGTCGCCTGGCACGGGCTAAGGGCCGCCTCCGGGCAATGCTCAGTGAAGACGAATGCCCGTCGCCCGTCTCCGCCGCGCCGGCAGACAAGAAGGAGTGACGCCATGGACGAACGACCGATCTTTGATCCAGACATCTTGGAGGCGATCGAGGTCTTTCGTGGCGGCGAACAGGACCAGGGGGATCCCGCGCTGCGGGCGGCTGCCGAAGCGGCGAGAATCGACCCGAATCTGGCCGAACGGCTCGCGCGGATCAGGGACTGGGATCGCCGGTGTGCGGACGCCATCCGCCAGGTGGCCGTGCCACCGGAACTGGCCCCCCGGATTGTCGAGTTGCTGAAACAGAGGCCAACCGCTCTGGCCGCCGTGGTCACCCAGAGCGGGAGCCGAGACGACGCGCTGCACCCCGAGCGGCCAGCAAGTCGCGACGCCTTGGCGTCCGCGCCGCCCGCCCGCCGCCGGCGGTATTGGCGGTGGGCCGTCCCGGCGGCAGCCAGCATCGCGGTAGCCGCACTCGGCATCTGGATGGTGCTTGGCCAAGACCACCGATGGCCTGGACCCGACGAACTGTGCCGAACGGCAATCGGCCTGTTCGAAGCCCCGGCGCCCGCGGCGAGTGAAGGGGCGCCGATGGACGATGGTGCCCCGCCGCGCGCCTATCCTTACAGCCCCCACCTGCTGCGCATCCCGCGCACGCAATGGCGCAGCGTCGATCAGTTTGGCGGACGCCGCGCAGTGGCGTATGATCTGCCGCTCGAAGGTGGCCGGCGGGCGACGCTCTACGTGTTGCGCGGCCGAGCCGAGAGGGTCCCCAACGCCCCGCCGCGCCAGTCGCAGTTGCAGACCCGCAACCTGTCGGTCGCTGCATGGCAATCCGGCGAGTTGATTTATGTCCTCGTCGTCGATGGCGGCGAACGGGCGTATCGGGCACTGCTCGAATCCACCGCCCGGCCGTGGACTTGAGCCGGTCTCGCTATCCGGTGCGGCCGATAGGGCAGACCACGCGCCAGCGGAGCCCGAAATTCGGTCCCGTCTTCCAACACGCCGTCCATGCCTGCGACGGCACCGATCAAGCCCGCATGACTGCCAGCCAATCGCGATCGTCTTGCCTGTTTTCTCCAGTTTGCCGCGCCCTGTGTCTGGGCAGAAATATCGGCACATTCCGCGACATCTTCCTAATTCCGAGTGTGGATTCAAGCCGAATCCGAGTGTGTGGGCAATTGATTCCCGCACCAACAGCGACGCTGGCCGCGTGGGCTGCCGGACTACCGGCAGGATGCGGAGGCCGGTTCCGGGCGGGCAGACTAGAACAGCGGCTCCGAGGCCCCGCGGGCGTGGTTCTTCGCGGCCTGGACGGCCGGAGAGCGTTCCATACCGAGCGCGGGGCACCGCAAAAGGGAGAATCTGTCCATGAAAAGGCTGCCAATCGGACTAGGACTTGTTGTGGCGTTGTTGGCTCTGCCGGCAGCGGCGCAGACCCCCAAGAGCGAGACCACAACGATGCAGTTCAGCGGCGGCATCACCCCGGGCGAGGTCACGGCGACGCCCGAGATGTGGTTCTACCAGCAGCAAGTCAGCCGCCACGACGATCCAAAGGTGGCGGTCCGCCGCAAGGCCGAGCTCCGCTCCGCCCAGCGTGACGCGCGGCTCGCCTCGCAACGCTGGTACGGCCTGTCGAATTCCCGTCCGACCGTGAGCACCGACCCGATTCACGGCGATTACTCGGCCGCTTGGGCCAGCGGTAATCTGTATCATCCCTATCGCTGGACCGCGGCGAGTCCCGTGATCGTTGTCAACCGTTTCGACCGCTCGCGAAGCTCCTATTGAGCGCTGTCCGGCGCTGGGCAGGTCCGGGTCATTCTTCAGGCCGGGGCCAAGCGGTCCGCCTCCCGCGGCCAAGGGCGAGGCGGGCCCGTTTCGTGCGAATTCCGGACCGAGGGGGGGCCCCGAACCCGGGACCGTCGCGGGCGGGAGAACAGGCAATTCAGCGGATCGGGCGCGCTTCCTAGGGTGAACGCCCCGATCCGGCGCGTTTCTTGGCGGCCCGCCGGCGCTTTCCCGCCCCCGCTTCCACCGCGCGGCGATGGTACCCATCGCCCCGGCGTCATGGTATGCTGGCTGGCTGTGGCCGGCTCGGCGGCAGGCGTTCACGGGGCTGTCCCGATTTCTGCCCCACGAATTGCCGCCCGCGGGCGCGCCGACGCGGCCAAGCAGGCGATTGGCCGCCGGGTTGCGGGCACGGCAATCGGCCGAGCGGCGGTGATTCCGGGTTGCCCCGGAATTGCCCGAAAACCAGCGCGGAGACTGTCCGTGATGCACCACGTCTCGAGACGGAAAACCTGGGCGATTCTGGTCCTCAAATTGGCGATCGTCGCGCTGGTCCTCTGGTTCGTCGGCGACACCTTGATCAAGGGCATGCTGAAGCTCCGGGAATACGATTGGGACTTCTCGTATTCCTGGTTGGCGATTGCCGGCGCCATTTATCTCGTCGGCCTGCTTCCCGCGGGGCTTTTCTGGTGGCACGTTCTTCGCGTGCTGGGCCAGAAGACCTCCCTCGTGGAGACGATTCGGGCGTATACGGTCGGGCACTTGGGAAAGTATGTCCCCGGCAAGGCGATGGTCGTCGTCCTCCGCGCGGGGCTGTTGCCCCAGGGGCGAACGATGGCCTCCGTCGCGGCGGCCGCGGTCTTCTACGAGACCCTGACGATGATGGCCGTCGGAGCGTTCTGGGCGGCGGCGATTCTCGCCGTCTGGTTCCGGCAGCACTGGGTGCTTTGCGCAACGGCGATCGGGCTGATGTCCGCCGCGGGGATCCCGACGCTGCCGCCCCTGTTTCGCCGCTTGGCCCGGTTGGCTCGGGTGGCGCGTTCCGACCCGGCGACGCAGCGAAGACTCGACAGAATCGGCTACCAGACGCTCGCCATCGGCTGGTTGATGATGACCCTCTGCTGGGTGCTTCTGGCGGCCAGCCTCTGGGCCACGCTCAAGGCGATGGGCATCGAAGGGATCGACCTGGTCGCCGACATGCCTCGCTACATGGCCTCGGTTGCGCTCGCCATGGTGGCCGGGTTTCTCTCGCTGATCCCCGGCGGCCTGCTCGTCCGCGACATGATCCTCGCCGAACTGATGGTCCCGTATTTCGTTCAGATCCACACGCGGCTCGATCCCCAGGCAGCCGCCGTGCTCAGCGCCCTGGTCCTGCGGTTGGTCTGGCTGGTCGCCGAACTGGCGGCCTCCGGCGTGGTATACTTCGGTTTTCGCCCCCGCAACCCGGCCGCGGCGAATTGAAACGGAGGCAGACGGCAATGCTCTCGATCGTGATCCCCGTTTACAACGAGCAACAGAGTCTCCAGGAGCTGCACCGGCAGCTCGACGAGGTCGGCAGACAGAACAACCTCCAGCTCGACATCGTGTTCGTCGACGACGGGTCGACCGACGGCTCCTGGGCGGTTGTTGAGAACCTGGTTGCCGGCGATCCGCGGGCCAGCGCGATTCGCTTTCGCCGGAATTTCGGCAAGGCCGCGGCGCTCAACGCCGGCTTCGCCCAGGCCCGAGGCGAGTTGGTGATCACGCTCGACGCCGATTTGCAGGATGATCCGGCCGAAATCCCCGGCTTCCTGGCGCAGATGGAGCAGGGATTCGACGTCGTCAGCGGCTGGAAGAAGACCCGCCACGATCCCTGGCACAAGGTCGGGCCGTCGCGCGTCTTCAACTGGATGGTCAGCCGGCTGACGGGCGTGAAGCTCCACGATCACAATTGCGGGATGAAATGCTATCGCCGCGAGATCTTCGACGAAGTCACGCTCTACGGCGAACTGCACCGCTTCGTGCCGGTCCTGGCAGACGCCCGGGGATACCGCGTCGGCGAACGCGTGATCCAGCACCGGCCGCGCCAATTCGGCCAATCCAAGTACGGGCTGACCCGCTTCGTGAAGGGGTTTCTCGACCTCTTGACGGTCAAGTTCCTCACCGGGTTCGGGCAGCGACCGCAGCACATTCTCGGAACGATCGGCCTGATCTCATTCCTGCTCGGCGCCCTGGGAATGACCTATTTGGCGATTTATTGGCTGGTCGCGCAGATTCGGCCGGACCTCGGACTGCTGCCGCTCCACGAGCGGCCCGCCGTGATCTACGCGGTCGGTCTGCTGCTCCTGGGCGCCCAGTTCATGTCCGTCGGCGTCCTGGGAGAACTCGTGATCGCCTACACCCAGAGGAGCGACCGCAATTACTCGATCGCCGAGCGGATCGGCCGCGGAACGCCGCAACCTTGACGCAACCGTTCAGGCCCCCGGAGCGCCCCCGGGGGGCGGTCGTGCGACGGCGACAACCAGCGCGATCCGCGCCGGACCGGCGCGCGGCTCGCCACGACAATCGGTCCGCTCCGCGCCGCGAGCGCCGGCGGGCCCTTTTTCCTGGAGGCAGCGATGAACGAGCAATCGAGCGACAACAGGGCAGGCTTGCGAAAAACCGTGTATGCGATCCTCGTCGCCGTGGGAATCGGCGCGGTGATCGGGCGGATTCTAGCCGTCGATGCGGTGGAAGAGACACGGCTACAGGAATACCGGGCGCGGCTCATCCCGCGCCAACTTGCCGAGAAGCGCGCCCGGCTCGTCGAGCAAGGCGCTGCGGAAGCCGCCATCGTCCGCGAGTTGCAGCGGACCGAGGCATCGCTCCGCCGCGACGTGGGCATTCCGCGTCCCTTTCTCAGCGCCAATGATCGCAGCCGCTGGTGCACGCTCCGCGCCCTGGTCGAACCGGAGATGCGAGTCGCCGCGGAGATCGGAACGGACAAGGACGGAAGGCCGCGGTATGCATGGGTCTGGTACGCGATCGACAAGGTGCTCGCCCAGCCGGGCTGGGAGACCATCGACATGGTCCAGCACGCGCTGCCGTCGCACGGAGCCGGCGGCCGGGCGTTTCTCTATTCCAGCAAGCCGCCCCTGTTGCCGACCTTGATGGCGCTGCCCTACTGGGGGATTCACAAGGCAACCGGGGCGACCCTCGGTACGCATCCCTACGAGATCGGCCGGGCCCTGCTGATCCTCTACAACGTCATTCCCCTGCTGGTCTACTTCCTCCTGCTGGCGCGGCTCATCGAGCGTTTCGGCAGCTCGGATTGGGGGCGAATCTTCACCATGGCGGCAGCCGTGTTTGGGACCTTTCTGACAACCTTTGCCGTCGTGCTGAACAATCACCTGCCCGGCGCGATCAGCGCGCTGGTTGCGCTCTATGCCTGCATTCGCATCTGGTTCGATGGGGAGCGCCGGCTCCGCTATTTCGTGATCGCGGGCCTGTTCGGAGCATTCGTCGTCGCCTGCGAATTGCCGGGCCTGGCGTTTGCCTGCGCGATCGGCGCGGCCCTGTTGTGGAAGGCTCCCAGGCAGACGCTGGCCGGTTTCGCCCCCGCGGCGCTTGTGGTGGCCGCCGGATTCTTCGCGACCAACTGGGCGGCCCACCAGACCCTCGAACCGGCCTATATGAACCAGGCCTGGTACGACTACGAGTACAAACGCCACCCCGACGACCGGCAGGCCAGGCCGAGCTACTGGCGGAATCGCGTCGGCATCGACCAGGGGGAGCCGTCCGAATTGACCTATGCGGTGCACGCGCTGGTGGGACACCACGGTATCTTTTCGCTGTCGCCGATCTGGATCCTCTCGGTCGCCGGGCTCGGTCTCTGGCTGGTCCGGCCGGCCGATCCCCGGCTCCGCCATCTGGCCCTGCTGATCGCCGCGGTGTCCATCGTCTGCCTGGTCTTCTATCTGTTCATGCAGCCGCAGGAAAACCGCAACTACGGCGGGATGACGGCGGGGCTCCGCTGGGCGTTCTGGTTCGCCCCGATGTGGCTCGTGGCCATGCTGCCGGCGGCCGACCAATGCGCCGAAAGAACCTGGATTCGCCGGATCGCGCTGGTGCTCTTGGCGGTCTCCGCCCTCTCGGCAGCCTACCCGACGTGGAACCCCTGGACGCACCCCTGGCTCTACAATTTCATGCACGACTTGGGTTGGATCGGAGCGTGAACGCGGGGAAGCTTTTTACTATCCACTATCCGCTTTCGAGAGTTGCCGCGGCTGGTTGTCTGAAAGAGGTAAGGAATCTGCCTGATGGAGAAAAAAACGGTTCGTGCCGGCCTGGTCGGTTCGGGCTTCTCGTCAACGTTTCATTTCGAGGCCCTGCAAAAGGTCTACGGCGCCAGCGTCGAGGTCGTCGGTGTCTTCAGCAAGGATGCCGATCGCGGCAAGGTGTTTGCGGAGAAGCGGGGTATCCGGGCGTTCCCGACTCTCGGCGACCTGCTCGCCGAGGTGGACGCCGTTCACGTCTGCGTGCCGCCGGTAGCCCATGAGCCGACCGCGATCGCCGCCTTGGAGCGCGACAAGTTCGTAATCTGCGAGAAGCCGCTGACTGGATATTTCGGCGACGGCTCGGCCGATTTCCACTGGGCCCGCGCCGACATGGAGATCGCCCTGGAAACGGCCCTGGCGAGCGTCGACCGGATTCTCGAAGCGGAGCGGGGCAGCAAGGGCCGGTTGCTCTATGCGGAGAACTGGGTCTACGCCCCGGCGGTCCAGAAGGAGCGCGAGATTCTCGAGAAGACAGGGGGGCAGATTCTCTGGATTCACGGCGAGGAGGCGCACAGCGGATCGCATTCGGCCGATTACGCCCATGCGGCCCGCTGTGGCGGCGGCGTGCTGATCGGCAAGGGGTGCCATCCGCTGACCGCGGCCCTCTACCTGAAACGCGTGGAGGGCCGGGCCTGCGGCGCGCCGATTCGGCCCAAGACCGTCACCGCGCGAACGCACGCCATCACGCGGATGCCGGGCTTTCGCGATCAAGGGCACATCCGCTGCGACTATTACGACATCGACGATTTCGCCATGATCCACGTCGAATTCGACGACGGCACGATCGCCACAATCGTCACCAGCGACATCGTGCTGGGCGGCATCCACAATTGGCTCGAGGTCTGCGCCAACAACCACCGGACGATCTGCAACATCAATCCGAACACGGCGATGCAGACCTACAATCCGGTGGAAGCCAACTTCCAGGATATCTACGTCGTGGAAAAGATCGGGACCAAGCAAGGCTGGGCGTGTACATCGCCCGACGAAGACTGGTTCACCGGCTACCCGCAGGAGATCGAGGCCTTCTACCGGACGATCGCCGATGGCGAACCGCCCGAGAGCGACAGCCTGCTGGCGGCCGACGCGATTTCGACGATCTACAGCGCGTATCTTTCCGCCCGGCGGGCGGGAGCGGCTGTCGATGTCCGCGCGTACTGAGGAGTTTGAGCCGGAAGGAAGCGCGCGGAGTGGGGCGATTCGCTGTCCGCAGCCGCGCGGAACGATGCACAATGAATCGTGGGAGCCGGGCCGGTCCGCCCGGAGAAGCCTGATGAAGCCTGGGTGTTTTCCCGTCCTATCGGACAGGTTCCGTTCTGTCTTGTGGCGGGCGGCGGTCGTGGCCTGCATTCCGGCCGCCGCTTCGCTTGCCGGTGGCGGCGAGCCGATGCTGAGCCTGCCCGGCAGCAACCTCCCCTTGAGCTTCCACGTCGACCTGCCCGGCGGCGTGGAGGAGCCGGCCGGTGGCGCTTGCCTGATCGAGGCCGGAGAGTCCGATCTCCGGCCCGCTGTCCAGCTCGTCCCGAGCGTCACGGCGGCGGGGCTGCCGGATCCGCGGCGGCTGGCCCTGGTCGGCACGATCGCGCCGGGCAGCCGCGCCGACCGGCGGCGGTGCTTTCGCCTCGCCGGCGGCGAGACGGCGAAACCGGAATCGCAGACCGCCGGATTTGAATTTGTTGAAGCCGGCGACGCCTCGTTGCGGGTCCTCGACGACGGCAAGCCCGTCTTCGTCTACAACTTCGGCACGATGACGAACCCCGCGGTCCCCGCGGCCGATCATCGCCGCAGCCGGTCCTGCTACATCCACCCCGTCCACGGCGTGGACGGCGAAATCCTCACCGACGACTTTCCAAAAGACCACTACCACCATCACGGAATCTTCTGGACCTGGCCGCATGTGGCCGTCGACGGCCGCGAGCACGATCTCTGGGCGGGCGATTCCATCCGGCAGCAGTTCGTCCGATGGCTTGCCCGGCGGGCCGGCCCGGTGGCGGCCGTGCTCGGGGTCGAGAACGGGTGGTTCGTGGGCGATCGGAAGGTGATCACCGAACGCGTCTGGATGCGGGCTTACCAGGTCGCCGGCCAATGGCGGGCGCTGGACATCGAGCTGTTCTTGATCCCCAATGGCAGTCCGGTAACGCTTCGGGGAGCCGAGGGGAAGAGCTACGGAGGCCTGACGATCCGCTTCGCCCCGCAAAGCCCCGCCGTGATCACCGTGCCAAGCGGCACGATCCAGCAGGACCTGACGACGACGATTCTCCGCTGGGCCGACTTGACGGCGCGGATGCGCGGCTCCCAAAACCGCAGCGGCGCCGCGGTCTTCATCGCGCCCGACCATCCGGATTATCCCCCCACCTGGCTGCTCCGGCACTACGGCCCGCTGTGCGTCGGCTGGCCAGGGGTCGAGCCGCAAATGCTCGCCGCCGACCGGCCGATACGCCTGGCTTACCGGATCGGCATCCATCGGGGCGAAGCGAGCACGGCGGAACTTGCCCGCGCGTACGATGCCTATCTTGCGGGGCAAAAGGCGTCGTGGCTCGACTGAGGTTCCGCGCCGCGCCGATCGGCCGTGGCTTCGGCAGATGCGAATCCTGCGGTGGCCGGGGTTGTCAAGACACTCGATTTGCCGGACTGCGGCTGGCCCCTTGGCTTCGAGGCTCCTTTGCCCGGAATCGGTGCGGCTCGCTTGGCGAGCTTGGAGGCGGCCGAGGCGGTGGCCCGTTGGTCTCCAACGGCGACAGACCCGCCCTGCATCGGCCCTGCGCGGTGGAAGGTCCACGTTGGGCAGGAAGAAGAAGAACGCCTCGCGGGGGCGTTCAAACGCCTTGCAGCGTGCGGGTGCGGCGGGCACGGCGTTCAGCGCGGAGGCGAGCACGGCGCTTAACTTCGCTTGGCTTCTCGTAATACTCGCGGCGCCGCATCTCCTTCTTGATCCCACTCCGCTCCACCAGTTTGCGGAACCGCCGCACCGCCTCTTGGATCGACTCGCTCTCCCGCAACGTCAGCTTGACCACTCAATCCTCCTTTTGTTGTTGTTGCTGTTCGCCCCGGCTGAGCGGGCGAAAGAACCACGAAAAGAACCGAACTCGTTCGAGCAAGATTACTTTACACCGCCGGGCGGGGACTTGTCCACCCATTCCGAACCAGCCAGCCGCCAATTCCTTCAATGCCACTGCCCGTCCTCTCCGCCCCCCGGGGCCCTGTCCCGCTGACGTCTACTCCTCCTGGATCGGCGGCCTGTCGGGGTGTTCACCATCCTCCCCGACCCCGGGTGGCCGCGGTGCCTTGAACCCGGCCCGGGCCGCAGACTCGCTCTTGTCGGAAAACACTCCCCAGCTTCAACTTGCGGTGATGAAACGCGGTTTTCGGTTTGATCCGCGCGGCACCGTCGGCCGATCTCATTACGGCGCCCGAGCCGTGCACCCCTTGCTGATTCCGGAGCATCCCGCCCATGCCGTCACAACCGGCGACAGCCTACTTCGAAGCCCTTGTCGCGCTCGACCTGAAACACGATGAACTGCTTCGGCAGTTGGAGCAGCTCGATCAGCGGATCGAGCGAGTGCTCCAGGACAACCAGCCGTCGCGGACGGCTGGCCCCGCTTCCACCGCGCCGGCCGCGCCGGCCGCGCCGGCCGCGCCGGCTCGCCCGGCGTCCGCGGACCTGCCGGCGCCGTCTCTCAGTGGCGGCGGTCCAGATGCCCCGACTTGCTGATCGCGCGCCACAGCCGGAGCCCGAAGACAATGCTCAGGCCCACTCCAATCACGCCGGGCAGGGAGATTTCCGAGATCAGTGAAATCCGCCCGAACAGCCACAAGTCGCCGAGCAAGGGGGGGACATCCTGGCTGACCAGGAGCGACGAACCGAGGAACAGCGCGCTGGCCAACATCCCGGCCACGAGCCGATTGACCGAGGGTTCCAGCCCCCGGTGGTCCAGGTGGACGTCGAACTGGCCGCTCTGAACCTGTTCGAGAATCTCCACCAGGCTCCGCGGCAGCAGCTCGACGAGGTACTCCAACTGCGCGTAGAAACGCCGCATTTTTCGCAGTTTGCGGCCGGGCGACAGCCGGCGGAGAATCATCTGTCTCCGGTAGGGCCGCATCAGTTCCGCCAGGCTGAACCTGGGACTGAGCAGCCGCGAGGTTCCCTCCAGGGTGACAAGCACCTTGATCAGCATGGCGATCCGCGCCGGAAGGCTGATGTGGTAGCGGCGGATCATCTCGGTCAGGTCGTTCAGGGCACCGCTCAAATCGAACTGGTCCAGCGACTGGTTCGCGTAGAGGGAAACGAAATCGGCAACCTCCACACTCAGGGCTGCCCGGTCGAACTCCGCTGGGATCGAACCGACGCGCGTGATGATCGACGTCAGGTATTCCGGGTCCTGGTTCATCACGGCCAGGAGCATCTCTTCGATGTCGCTCTGAAGTCGCTCGTCGATCCGGCCCACCATGCCGAAATCCAACAGCGCGATGACATTGCCCGGCATGACCAGCGCATTGCCCGGGTGAGGATCCGCGTGGTAGAAGCTCTTGTCGAAAATCATGTCCAGATAGAGCGTTGCCCCGCGCCGCGCGATCTCCTCAAGATCGAGGCCCGCCTCGGCTAACCGGTCCGTCTCGATCAGCTTGATCCCATCGACGAACTCCATCGTCAGCACGCGGCTTGTCGTCCATTCCGCGTAGCAGCGAGGGATGTGGACCGTGGGGTTGGATGCCAGTTCGCGGGCGAACTGCTGCATGTTCCTGGCTTCCCGCGTGAAATCCAGTTCATCGCGGAAAACGCGGCGAAACTCGGCGGCCATCGCCACGGGGCGGTAGTTGGCGAACTCGGGAATCCGCTCGGCAATCTGGGCCAGGCCCGAGAGAATGTCCAGGTCGACGGACACCTTGCGCTCGATGCCGGCGTGCTGGACCTTGACAACCACCTCCTCGCCCGTCTTTAACCGTGCCCGATGGACCTGCCCGATCGACGCCGAAGCGATCGGGTACTCCTCAAAGTGGGAGAAAGCCTCTTCGATAGGATGACCGAATTCGAGCACAAGCGCCTGAACGACCACTTCAGGGGGATCGGCCGTCACGTCTGTCTGGAGTCGCTGGAGCTCCCCGGCCAGAGTAACCCCCACCATATCGGGGCGGGTGCTGAGAAACTGGCCGAGTTTGATGAATGTTGGGCCGAGCTCGCTGAAGGCCAGTCGCAGGCGGGTCTCCCAAGCGTGCCGCGCGATCGCCGTGCCGCCGGGCGCTTTGAGAAAATCCTTGGCGAATTCCGGTCCGAGCCGGTTGATCCACTCCGCCAGGCCATACCTGCTGAGCACGGCGACGATTTCTCGCCAGCGGTTGATGTGCCGATAAAGCTGGGGGATTGAGCTGATCCGCATCGTCGCCGCGCCGGGGCCTGAACAAGGGGCGTCTAGCTCCCACTTTAATCGGCCGGCGGCCGATCGGAAACGCCCGAGCGGGCGCCAGCCCGGTTCTGCCGCGGAAAAAATCCTCTTAGCCTGGCTTGAAGGACGGCCCCAGGCCGATATAATTGGTCCGGTGACGATGCGATTGCCCGTTGGGCGGAAAGGTGTCTGGTTGCGGTCCCGAAAAAATTCCTCGAAATTCCCCGCAGCCCCCTTTGACAGCCAGAAGACGCACCGCTACACTGGGTTTTTCGATTGGTGCGGCAAGCACGGCGGGGTTAAGATCGACGTGGGATGTGCTCCGAGGCGATTTCGCCGGGGAGCCTGTCCCCTGTCGATCTGGCAGAGGCCGGCGACCGCGAGTCGTTCGCGGCAAGACGGCTTTCGATCTTTGACAATTCGGTTGTGTATTTGAGTGGCATCTTAAACGTGAGAGCGCCATGATGAGATCACGGGCTTCTACCGCTTTCGAGCGGTGGGGCCGGAGATCGCATGATTGGATCGTTGCTCGGCCAGCGTCTGTTTTCTGGACGTTGGCCCTCAGGTAGCGAGCATGACGCCGGCGGGTTCGAGCATCGCCCGAAAGGGTGTGCCTGGAGCGTTGGATTCATGTGGCCAAGCTACTAAGAGCGTATGGGGGATGTCTTGGCGTTAGGAGCCGATGAAGGGCGTGGAAGTCTGCGAAAAGCCTGGGGAAGCTGACAAACGAGCGTTGATCCCGGGGTTCCCGAATTGTCGCACGCTGAATCCATAGGCGTGCGTCGGCAACGCGGCGAACTGAAACATCTTAGTAACCGCTGGAAAAGAAAGAAAAATCGATTTCCTTAGTAGCGGCGAGCGAAACGGAAACAGCCCAAACCGCGGGGATTTTCCCTGCGGGGTTGTAGGGCCTTCCACATGGGAGTTACAAAGCAGCCTGGTAGCCGAACTGCACTGGAAAGGCAGGCCATAGAGGGTGACAGCCCTGTAGGCGAAATCAGTGTTGCCTCCCGGAGGGTACCTGAGTAGGTCGGGTCACGTGAAACCCCGACTGAATCTACGGGGACCATCCCGTAAGGCTAAATACTCCCTAACGACCGATAGTGAACCAAGTAGGGCGACTGAAAGGTGAAAAGAACCCCTGCTAGGGGAGGGATAAGAACCTGAAACCATGCGCTTACAAGCGGTCGGAGGACTATGCCCGCAAGGGAATGTCTGACGGCGTGCCTTTTGCATAATGATCAGGCGAGTTACCGTTTGCGGCTCGGTTAAGACC
>JAAYCB010000523.1 GCA_012744395.1 Pirellulaceae bacterium | reverse complement strand
GCGGCTTGCCGATCCGGGGAGAGCTCATGCCACCGTTCAGAATCTGGCCGTCAGAAGCGTTGCTGCTCGGATACTCCGTTGGATCCTATTCCGGCGGTTCCCTGTTCCGCAAGTTTTTGTCGCACCTAAAAGAGACGGTGTCCCATTTCACGGCAGACTTCGGGTTTTTGGGTCACGCTGGCTGTACCCCCATCGTGCGGGATGACGGGGGGGCTAGCGTGCGGGATCTTCAGAAGCGGGGAAAACTCGATGAACTGTTCGTCTTCATGGATGTCGGCGGAGACTATCGCGTCGGGGTGTCGCCGGAGATTCCCGATGTGCTCGTCGAGAAGCCCCAGTCGTACAATTCCGTCCGCGCGGAACTATGGGAGCAGTACCACGTTGGGCCGCATCCGCTGTCGACACGTTTGGCGGAAGGACGGCGCTCCCTGACCGACCTGGTGATCATCCACTTCGGCGAGTTCCTGGACCTGTCCCCCGGCCAGCATCTCCTCCGTCACTTGGCGATGATCGGGCAGTCCCCCGAGGGCTGGAGCGGCGTTGTGAGGCGCTTCTTCACGCAGCCGGATGCCGCCGCGGCCTGGCAATCGCTGCTGGCAGCAGGCGACGAGAGGATGGACAAGTGCTCCGAGAAGTTGCAGCAACTGGCAGATGAAAACGGCTGTGGCGAGGCATATCGGGCGGGAAGACTATTTGGCGAAGCGTGCCGGCAGACAACGACCGAGGAACTGAGATACTGGCTCTGGAACGACGCAGCGGCCGATGAGTTGAAATGCGAGATTGCCGAGCCTCTTCAGAATGGCGAGGACGTCTTCTACTCCGGCCCCAACGCGCAGCTCGACCAACTCCTGCAATTGGGAGTTGTCAACTCTTCACTCTTGTGTGCGAGCGTGTTGTCAAGCATGCGAAGCAGATCGCTGGAGCTGACCATCGAAGAGACTCGTGATTGGCTTGCCGACGAGCTGCTTGATATCCTGATCGTTCGCGACACGCGTCGGATGCTGCGGGAGCTTTCGTGGTGCTTCGGAGCGCTGTACGGCGAACTGTGGAGAGGGGACGCCTCCTTCCGCAACAAGCCGCTGTAGAAGGCCGCGCCGTGGCATCGGGCGGAGGTGGGGCGTTGCCGACCCGGACGACATCCGGCGGCCGTTGCAAGCGCCTCCAGCCGACGACTGAATCCTCCCCCGCTGCTTCTGCGAACGATCCGCAGGCTCGGACCGCCGATTGCCCGCAGTTGACGGCGCCGCGTCCCCGATTTAATCTCAAGCAGTGCTCCGGGCGACCCTGGGCAACCGGAGCCGGACCGGCCGCCGGAATGCACCGGTGATCTGCCGGTTCCGACTTGCACCCCTTTTTCCCGCACGAGGTAGTTCAATCATGAGACGCGCACTAACGAGAACCGCCGCCGCGCTGGCCATCCTTCTGGGGCTTGGCGATGCAGGGTTGCAGGCCTTTGCGGAGAAGGCCCGCCAGCAGCCGCCGGAACTCTCCGCCACGGAACTGGAGAAGATCGTGGCGGCGGTGCCCAAGCAGGCCGCCAAACCCGAATCTGCTCGAAGAGTCCTGATCTTCTGGCGATGCGAAGGATTCTTTCACGGTTCGGGCATTGCCGGCGGCAACAAGGCCTTTGCCTTGATGGGTGAAAAGACCGGCGCCTTCTCCGTCGATTGCAGCGACGATTACGCCGTGTTTGAGCCGGCCAACCTGGCCAGGTACGATGCGGTGATGCTGAACAACACGACGCACCTGAAGTTCCCGCGGCCCGAATTGCGGCAGGCGCTGCTCGACTATGTGCGGTCGGGCAAGGGGCTGATCGGCATCCACGCGGCCACCGACAATTTCTACGACTGGCCGGAGGGCGCCAAGATGATCGGCGGGCTGTTTGACGGCCACCCCTGGGGCGGCGGCGGCACCTGGGCGTTCCGGCTCGACGCGCCCGACCACATCCTCAACCGCGCATTCGGCGGCAAGGGATTCAAGCTCCGGGACGAGATCTACCAGTTCAAGGACCCTTACACGCGAGACGATCGGCGCGTGCTGCTGACCCTCGACCTCGCCGATCCGGCAACCGGCAAGGTCACCGGCGGCGTGAAGCGCGCCGACAAGGATTTCGCCGTTGCCTGGATCAAGACCGAAGACAAGGGCCGCGTCTTCTACTGCGCCCTCGGCCACGCCGCCAACGTCTTCATGGATCCGGCGGTGATGCAGTTCTGCCTGGACGGCATTCAATACGCGCTCGGCGATCTTCAGGCCGACGCCAGACGCCGCTGACCGTTCTCCGAGAATGCCGCGCCGCGGCCTTGCCGCGTTTGGGAGGCCGCGGTTTCGCCCGGAACCCGGCCCCCTGCTGCCGCTAGTTCCGGGGCAATCCGGCCCAACCAACGCAGGCGACGAGGAGCAGCGCCAGGACGGCAGCCACCCAGGTTCCCGCCCCGGGCAGCCTCTTGGCTCAAGTCCTCTCCGACGAGGCCTTTCTCCCCACCCCGCCGACGCGACTCTCCGACACGGGGCCCCCCGTCTCGCTGATCGAGCTGCTGATCCTCAAGCACCTGGCCGTTGCCGGTTCGTCGAGCGGGCGCGGCATCGCCAGGCACATCTGCCTGAACCCCGAACCCTTCTCCTGAACCCCGAAGTCCGAACATTCCGCTTGACCGGCGGGGCAATCGCCGGTAGCGTCGTCTTCCGCGGTCTGGCACATCTCCCGCGGCCGCCGCATGGCCAGTTTTTTGGAGCGCCTCGGACAATGGCAATCCGCCTGAGAAGACAGCTCAAAGAGGGCTACAAGTGGGGGCTGCGTAAAGCCTTCCTCGTGGGGCAAAGGGTCGGCCTGGACATCCTCCCGCGGCACTTCTATTCGTCCATTCCCGATCTCCGCGAGTTGCAGACGAGCAGCGGCTGGCGCGAACCGATGAGCATGATCGGCGTCGCCGGCGCCGGTCTCGACGAGCAGCTGGCGTTCGCCGGGGAGATTCGCGCGCCGCTTGAGGACCGCTTGCCCGGCGACGTTTGGCCCCGCGCGGCGGAGGCCTCCGGCGAGCCCGGCTACGGAGTGGCCGAGGCCGACTGCCTCTATTGTTTCGTGGCGTCCAAACGGCCCCGGCGGATCGTCCAGCTCGGCTGCGGGACATCCACGGCGGTCATCCTTCGCGCCGCGGCCGCAGCCGGATACACGCCCAACCTGGCGTGCATCGAGCCCTATCCGAGCGCTTACCTGCGGCGAATTGACGCCGCCGGCCAGATCGAGCTTGTACCCGAGAAAGCGCAGGCCGTGCCGCTGGAGCGGCTGACCGGTCTGGGCGAGGGCGACCTGTTGTTCGTCGACTCGACCCATACGGTCAAGGTCGGCAGCGAAGTGAACCGCATCATCCTCGAAGTGCTGCCCAGGCTGGCCCCAGGCGTGTATGTCCAGTTTCACGACATCCATTTCCCGTACGACTACCCCCGCCGGCTACTGGAGACAATGTTCTTCGCCACCGAGAGCACGCTGCTTCACGCCTTCCTGATTGGCAACCACCGCTACACGATCCGCCTCTGCCTGAGCATGCTCCACTACGAGCGCCCCGAGGAGCTCCGCCGGCTCTGGCCCAACTACCGGCCGCAGAAAAACGACCAGGGGTTGCGGGCGTCAAGAGAGGGGCACTTTCCCTCGGCGATCTACCTGGAGGTTGTTGACGAGGCGCGTTGAGACACCGCTCATCCGGGCAGTCCGTCGGGCTCCGCCGGTCTTGGCGGCGGCCCGCTCCGAGCGCCGCCGGGCGATGCGTCCCGGGGCTCTCTTTCGGCGTCCGCCTCGTCGGACCTTGCCCGCAGCGTGCGCGGAATTTCGCTGGAAAAATCCCAACGCGAGTTCGTATCCGGCCGCGGATCGCCGGCCCGCCCGCAGCGGAGATGAACGATCACCAGCGCGAGCCGCTGCTGCTGGGGCGCTCGCGGGCGGACCTCCACGCCCCCGATCGGCTCGGCGGTCCAGCCGATCAGGCGGACATCGCCGCGGCGCAGGCTGGCGGTGCTCTCGGCCAGCGGCAACAGCGACCGCAGGCTCAGGCTGCCCGGCTGGCTCACGGATCCCGTCTCCGGCGCCCGCTCGCGCTGATCCGGCCACAGTGAATCGCCCTCGGTTTCCTCGCTCGGCCTCCAGCGGTCGGCCAGCTCGACGGTCTCCTCCGGCGCGACCGTGCCGAGCCAGGCCGTTTCAATCCGCCCATCCTCCAACCTTCGCACGGCGCCTGCGCCGCCGAGCGCGTAGCCGGTCCGGTTGACGAGCCGCTGCCTGCCCGGCGGAGTCTCGAGCCATTGCCAGCCGCCCCCCAAGTCGAGCATCTGCTCGCCGTGGGTCGCGCGGGTCCGGCTTGTTTCAACCAGGAAGTCGCCCATCGCCGCCTCCGTCCCGTAGCGGTAGGTGACCCGCCTGGGCGACTCCCCCAGCGACAAATTGGTCTCCTCGGGCTGATTCTTGGGCGGAAAGGGCAGGATCAGGGCCCCCGGGTCCGCGATAGCAATCTCGTAGGCCGTCGAGAGCGACGTGTACAGAGCCATATATCGGGCGACGTGCGCACGGGGATAATTGCCGTGCATCTCGACAACGGCGAGCTCGTTCTGCGCGCGGACGAAACCGATGTCGAGCTGGGCCTGGCGAACGACGACCGCCGCGCACACGATGGCAATTGCCGGGGCCGCGACCCACGCCCACTCCACCCGGCCGAGAACCCGGAATGCCAACCAGTTGATCGGCACCAGGACGATCAGGTAGCCGGCCACGATCCAGACAACGAAGCGCCGCTCGGGCACCTCGATGCCACTGGCCTGGCTGAGCGACTGCCGGGCGGCGTCGGCCACCGCACCGAAGTCATTCCATGCCGCGAGGTTTTTCCCCGAGATGCGGACCGGTTCGAACGACTCGACGAATTCCGCATCCGGCCCCGCCGCGACCTCCAGCGTCGGACCCGGACCGGCCGGGGGCTCGGCGGCCATCCGATCCGGCCCGACGTAGTCGGCGGCCCGGCGGCCCGCGTCGCGCGAGAAGTAGCGCAGGCCGCAGAGCCGTTCCGTGTCGAACTGGCCAGGGGTCGATCCGCCGGGCGTGGCCGCTCGGGCGTCGGCCCAATGGACGAAGAACTCCTCGGGCGCTCCTCCAAAACGGCGCGCCGGTCGGCGGAGCAGGCAGCCGTTGAAAAAGCCGTCGAAGCCGGGCCAGGCGACCAGTTCCCGGCTGCTGAGCTTGAAGGCCGAAAGGACGATGCGACCCCGGCCAATCGTCCGTTCGGCAAGCAGGCCGCCGGTCGTCGCCACGTACTCGCCCTCGGGGTGCAGCTTCAGCCGGACTGCCGACCACGTTGTCGTCGGCGCCAGGCGCCGGCCCTCGCGGCCCCGGAATGGCAATGTCCAATGCCGGTTGATTTCGGCCAGATCGGGCTCTGCCAGGTCGCGGTTGCCCCCGCTTGCCGCCGGCAGGTACTCGGCGAGAAAGCTGGTGCCCAGCGTATCGAGCGTCTCCGGGCCGCTGATGATCAGTTGCCCGCCCCAGTGAAGCCAATCGAGCAGGGCCACCTGCTGGTCAAGACTGAGCGCATCCGGGTCGGCGTCGTCCCAGAGCAGGTAGGCGATGTTCGTCCACAACAGGCCGCGGCCCGGCAGGGGTGTCCGCCTGCCGGTGGCGAGCAGCGAGACCCGGTAGTAGGAATCCGTCTGACGCGGATCGATCGTCGCCAGGTTGCGGGGATCGCGAACGGAATCGAGCGATTTCAGATAGCCATACGCTTCCGGAAAACGCGCCAGGACGACGAAGTGATACTGGAAGAACGGCATTTGCACGACGGGGCAGCGATGGCGAAAGACCTTCCCCGTCCGCCGCCGCGCGTCGATGGCGACCGCGGCATCGGCCCGCTGGCGAAACTCGGGCAGAAACAGGACGGCGTCGAACGTCTTGGCCTGGCCGTTGGGCAGGGCTGCGGGACGCTCGGTGGCCAACTGGAACTCCATGCCCGGCAATGGCACCGGCCGCTCGTCCGCCCCGACAGCCGACAGTTCGAGGTTGCCAACGATGTCGAAGTTGTTGGCCTTGGCGGTTACGGCCAGCGAAGTCCAATGGCCGGGCTTGGCGAAACAGGCGAACTGCGTTTCGGCCTTCGGCAGCGAACCGAAAGGCTCGTGGGGGATTGACGCGTAGCGATAGACCCAGAGATCGGCCTTCTTCTCCTGTTCGCGGAGCTTCCTTTGCCTTTCCAGCAGTTCCTTCTCGAGCTCCTCCGCCGTCTGCGGCCTCTGGGGCTGGGGCCGGCAGCTACAACCCTTGCAGCCCGGCATGCAGGCGGCCAGCGCCAGTCCGCTGAGCAGCAGCCAGAGACGGAGTCGCAGCGTCCTCGGGCCTGCTTGCGGCATCCGCCCGCCCCCAAAATTCCCAACAGGGTCCAAGGCTCAATTCCCGATCGCCAGAAGAAAACGGCTCATTGTCTGATCTTGAAACCCCGCTTCTTCCCCCGGTTCCCCAACTCCAGCTTGGGGCCTCTCTCGCCCCGCGACACTGGTCTCCATCATTGTTCCAGGTGCCGCATTCCTGGTTCCCAAGCTCCAGCTTGGGAGCCTTGCCGAATTTCCCACCGTCAGACATTCCGAGCCACCGGTGCTGACCGTGAGTTTAGGCCGAATTGGCCCTGGGGGAAAGCGTCAACCCCGCCGGCGCTCGTTCAACCCCCCCAAATCCCGCCGGCTTGTCCGGCGGATCTTTCGGTTTCCCACTACCCCCGCGCGGCTTGCCCTCCCCCCAAATCCCGCCGGCTTGCCCGGCGGATCTTTCGGTTTCCCACTACCCCCAGCGGCTTGCCCTCCCCCAAAATCCCGCCGGCTTGTCCGGCGGATCTTTCGGTTTCCCACTACCCCCAGCGGCTTGCCCGGCCCCCAAATCCCGCCGGCTTGTCCGGCGGATCTTTCGGTTTCCCACTACCCCCAGCGGCTTGCCCGGCCCCAAAATCCCGCCGGCTTGCCCGGCGGATCTTTCGGTTTCCCACTACCCCCAGCGGCTTGCCCGGCCCCAAAATCCCGCCGGCTTGCCCGGCGGATCCTTCGGTTTCCCACTACCCCCG
>JAAYCB010000522.1 GCA_012744395.1 Pirellulaceae bacterium | reverse complement strand
GCCCTCGGCCGCCAGCCGATCGACCGCGGGCGTTTCGATCCACGTGTTTCCGTACGCGCCCACCATTCCTGAGTGGAACTGGTCGACGCACAGGCATATTCCATTCATGCAGACGATTGTATCGCCCCGTGGCCTGGACTGGCCAGTACACGGTCTCTTAGCTGACCTTCCTGCTAGACTACCTGGTCAACCGGATGTTCCACGACGCGGCGCTGATTCCAATCGTCGACAGGATCGTCCGCTTCCTCGCCGGAATCGTCGTCTTGCCCGGTCAAGAGACGGAAGCCCTGGACGATGGCCACTTCAGGGCCGGTCTGCCCCCCCATGTTCGATGGCTTGGCAAGCCAGACGCCAGAAACAACAATCAGGCTTCAGGGCAGTGGCTTTGAGCAACGGGGGGGAGACTTGCGCCGGACCAGGCAGTACAACGGAGGCAAGCGTGAACGATGACGTCGCAAGGTCGGAATTGCTCGGCCAAACTCGCACACTCCAAGTCGTCTGTGGCGGGCTGATGGCTGGGTGCCTGTTGTTTATGGCAATTGCCGTCGGGCTGATCCTTTCCGGCGCGATACCGCCACTTGGCACCGCACCGGTGCTCACGTATCTGGGGGCCGCCGTCTCGGCCTTCTTCCTGCTTGCCCGAGCGGCCGTGCCGAGCGTGGTGACCACGCAGGCCCGCCGGGCAATGGCCCGCGGCAACTTGGACAAGCTGCCCGTTCTGGGAGGCAATTTTCAGCCGCATGTGGCTTCGCTGGTCGAGCGGGCGGGGGACACGGGCCGGTTGGCCGCCGTCTACGGTTCCCAGGCGATTGTGGGGATGGCCCTGTTGGAGGGCTGTTGCTTCATGAACCTCGTCTTCTTCGTGCTTGAGCACAATCCGCTGGCCCTCGGCATCGCCCTGGCGATCCTGGGCCTGATGGCCATCAACTTCCCCACGCATGAGCGGATGGTCGAATGGATCGACAACCAACTGCGGTGGGCCAGGCAGCGCCGGGAGCCGGGCCCTTGAGTGGCGCCCGGAGGCCGGGAAGCGCGGGTGCGTCTTTCCACCCTGACGGCAAACCGGTATGATCGGGAGTTCGAGGCTGCCGGCGGAGGCTTGGTGTCCGCACTCCAATCGGCTCCGGCCGTCGGCAGTCCGAGGAACCACCCCGTTTCCCCGGCAGCGACACGCATTCCCTCCCCCCCTACCCCATGAAGACCGACGAACTGCGCGAAAAATACCTTGCCTTCTTCCAGTCCAAAGGCTGCGTGCGGCGCCCCAGCGACGTGCTTGTTCCGCGCTGGGACCCTTCGGTGTTGTTCACCCCCGCCGGAATGAACCAGTTCAAGGACCATTTCCTCGGCCGCTGCAAGCTCGATTTCACCCGGGCGACGACGTGCCAGAAGTGTCTCCGGACGGGAGACATCGACAACGTTGGGCGGACGGCGTACCACCACACCTTCTTCGAAATGCTGGGCAATTTCAGCTTTGGCGACTATTTCAAGCGCCAGGCGATCCACTGGGCGTGGGAGTTTCTCATCGATCGGAAGTGGCTCGGGCTGGACCGCGAGCGGCTTTCGGCGACGGTGTATCTGGACGACGACGAGGCGTCGGCGATCTGGCTCGACGAGATCAAGCTGCCGGCCGCGAAGCTCCAGCGGCTCGACGAAGGCGAGAACTTCTGGCCGGCCCACGCGCCGAGCCAGGGGCCCGACGGCGTCTGCGGCCCGTGCAGCGAGATCTACTTCCACACCGACTCCGGCGAAGTCGAGATCTGGAACCTCGTGTTCACCCAGTTCAATCGCGTCGGCGATCCGCCCGGCAACCTCCGCCCCCTGCCGAGCAAGAACATCGACACGGGCATGGGCCTGGAGCGGACGGCCGCCGTTCTCCAGGGGGTGCACACGAACTTCCACATCGACATCCTCCGCCCGCTGGTCGAGGCCGCGGCGGACGTCTGCGGTCGGAAATACGATCCGGCGAACGAGGATGGCCGCCGGGCACGGCGGATCGCCGATCATGTCCGGGCCTGCACGTTCGCCATCCACGAAAACGTCTACCCCGGCCCGAACAAGGAGAAGTACGTCGTCAAACGACTGCTCCGCCGCGCCGTCCTCGACGGCCATCAGATGGGGGTCCGCGAGCCATTCCTCTTCCGGCTGGTTCCCATCGTTGCCGATCTGATGAGAGTCCCCTACCCCGAGTTGGGCGATACGACCGATCGCGTGGCCCAAGCCATCCAGTCGGAAGAGGCGAGTTTCCTGGAGACGATCGACGCAGGGCTGGCCCGCATCGAACGGGTCTTCGACCAGATGAAGTCGGCGGGACGGGGCGTCGTCTCCGGGCCGGAAGCGGGCGAGATGTACCAGACCTACGGCTTTCCGCCCGAACTGTTCGAGGCGATGGCCGCGGAGCACAACCTCACCTTCGACTGGGATGGATTCCGGGCGGAGATGGAGAAGCATGGCCAGATTTCCGGGGCCGGCGACAGGGGCGCGCTGTTCAAGACCGGCCCCCTCGAAGCCCTCAAGAAGGTCGTCCACACGACGCGATTCCTCGGCTACGACGCGCTTCAGGTCGACGGCGCGCAGGTTGCCGGGATCATCGCCCGCGGAAAGCTCTGCGACCAGGCGACCGAGATCGACCACGGCGAACCGATCCTCGTCGTCTTGGACAAGACGCCGTTCTACGGCGAGAAGGGCGGCCAGGTCGGCGACACCGGCGAGCTTGTCGCCGACGGAGTCCGCTTTGAAGTCACCGACACGCAGGTCGATGGCGAATTGACCCTGCACCACGGGCATCTCCGCCTGGGCAAGCTGGCCCTCCACGCCCCGGTCTCGGCGCGGGTCGACCGGGACCGCCGCCAGGCGATCCGCCGCGCGCACTCGGCAACCCACCTGCTGCACCACGCCCTCCGCAAGCATCTCGGGCAGCACGCCGAGCAGCAGGGTTCCAAGGTCGACGCGGACTGGCTGCGGTTCGATTTCACCAATCCCAAAGCGCTATCGGCCCCGCTGCTGGCAGCCGTCGAGGCGGAGGTCAACGCGCGCGTGATGGACGACGCCCCGGTCCTCTGCCGGGAGATGTCGCTCGCCGACGCGAGAAAATTCGGCGCAACGATGCTCTTCGGCGAAAAATATCCCGACACCGTCCGCGTGGTCGCCATGGGCGATTACAGCAAGGAGCTCTGCGGCGGGACGCATTCGACCAGCACCGGCCAGGTCGGTCTCTTCAAGATTCTCGGCGAAGAGAGCGTCTCCGCCGGCACGCGGCGGATCACCGCCCTGGTGGGGGCGGCGGCGCTGAAACACGTCCAGGCCCACGAGGCACTGCTCTCGGAAATGGCGGCGGCCTTGAAAGTGCCGGCCGACGAGCTGCCCGCTCGGGTGAAGTCGTTGGCCAAGGAAATCCGCCAACTGAAAAAGAAAGCATCCTCCGGCGGCGTCGCGGCGACCCTTTCAATCGACAAGCTGCTCGACGACGCCGTCGAGTTTTCCGGCGTGAAGGTGGTCGCGGCCGAGGTGCCGGGCGCGGACCCCAACGCCCTCCGGCAGTTGATCGACCAGATCCGCCGCAAGGCGGCCCCGGTGGCCGTCCTCCTGGCCGCCCGGCAGGATGACGACAAGGTGATGCTCGTGGCCGGACTGAGCCGCGACCTGGTCGAAAAAGGCGCCGACGCCGTCCGCTGGGTGAAAGCCGCCGCGCTGAAGGTTCAAGGCGGCGGCGGCGGCCGGCCCGACCTGGCTCAAGCCGGCGGCCGCAAGCCCGAG